>CAYYHV010000149.1:0-15837 GCA_964471695.1 uncultured Pirellulaceae bacterium | reverse complement strand
TCGCCGGTTCCAAGCACGTGGACTCCACCGGATTTGGTTAGCACGTAGATGTTGTCGCCGACAATGATTGGCGAAGCATATTCCATGCCGCCGAATCCCCCGCGGCCGCCACGACCGCCTCGTCTTCCACCGCGGCCTTCGCTGGGTGGGGCTTCGGCGTCACCCGATTTGGCAGCCAGGCTGGGCAAACGCTTTTCGAAAATCTTCTTACCAGTCTTCGCATCGAATGCAGACAATACGCCACCTGAAACGGAGTACAGTCGATTTTCGTAAACCAACGCACTCGAGAAGCGTCCCGAGGCTCGGTTTTCCCAGACCAGATCCTCGACTTCGCCCTTCTGACCGACTTTGACTGCGACGCCATTCGAGCCGCCGCGTCCGCCACCAATCGAGTAGGCGATTCCGTTGTCTACAACGATACTGTGCGAAGCTCCGTCGTTACCGGGAGCGTACCAGCGAAGCTTGCCGGTATCCGCATTGAATCCCCAAATTTCGCCTGGAACAGCCAGGACAATTTCCGCGCCGTTCTCGCCTTTGGCCAAAGCCGGGGTGCCCCAGATGCTGTCCAGCATCTCGGCTTCTTCCTTCCAGCGTTCTTTACCTGTTGCTGCGTCCAAGCCAACCAGCGACTGGGCTTCGTCCGAAGCCGTCACGATCACGGTATCCTTGTACATAATGGGACTGGATGACGATCCCCATTGTTGGCGACCCGATTCGGTTCCCACGCTGGTCTGCCATAGCTTCTCGCCATTCATGTCGAATGCGACGACACCAGATTTGCCGAAGAAGGCGTACACGTTTTTACCGTCACTCGTCGGCGTGTGGCTGGCGTATCCATGCGATGGAATTCCGGCTCCACTCCATGGGTCTTCTGGCAGTACGGCGTCGACGGTTTTGTCCCAAAGGAGCTTGCCCGTCGAGCGGTCAACGCAGACGAGATGGCGCTTCAGGTCCTCCATCTTGTCGCCAAGGTCGCCACCGTAACCTGAATAGCACGTCACGAAGACTTTGTCGCCCACAACGATGGGACTGGAGACGCCCTTGCCGGGCATTGCGACTTTCCACTTCAGGTTCTTGTCCGCACCAAACTCAGTAGGTGCGGCATCTTTGGAAACGCCTGAGCCATTTGGCCCCCGAAATCGATTCCAGTCGCCGTTCGCCACACTGGCAATCATTCCTGTGCAGAGAGCAATCAAAATCAACAAGCGGCTCATAGAGATATCCTTCCAATGGTTTGTTTGAGAGAACGAGGCAAAGTCATCATTGCCCACGTACCATAGCGACTTTGGGGTGAATTTGCATAACCAATCCGGTATGTAAACCACGCTGCAGAACGCAGGTTCCGCGAAATTCTCACAATTCCGCGATTCGCGCTGAAAAGGCAACAATGTAATCTGAGCAACGTAAGTCGGGGACATTGTCCATCAGAGCGAGGAATCTCCATGAATTCGTTTTCACTACAAACGCAGTGGCTGTGGCTCGTTCTGTTCGTGCTTGGCGCGCCGACAGTGGCGGATGCTCAAGTGCGCCCCAAAGTTCTGGACGCGGGCTATGAGCTCATCGAGTTTGCGTCGAACCCGGACATTGTGACTCCGATTGGTGCGACGTTTGACGCCAAGGGGCGGCTGTTGGTGATTGAGTCGCACACGCATCAGACTCCAGAAGCGTATGAAGGGCCCACCAAAGATCGAATACGAATCGTTGAAGACACTGACGGGGATGGGCGCGCCGATCGCTTTCGGACTTTCTTCGAAGGCACGACGCACACGATGAGTCTTCGTCAGGGGGCAGACGGTTGGTTGTACGTGGCGACACGAGCCAAAGTGTTTCGCATTCGTGACACGGACGACGATGACAAAGCCGACGAAGAACAGGTCCTCGTGCGGCTTGAAACGAATGGAACGTATCCGCACAACGGACTGAGTGGTCTAGCGCTCGATGGAAATGGCTACCTGTACTTTGGGATGGGTGAGAACCTCGGCGAGTCGTATCGAATGATTGGCAGCGACAATCGCGCACAGCACGGCTCGGGAGAAGGCGGTGTATTCCGAAGTAAGCTGGATGGAAAGGGGCTGAGGCGCATCGCCACTGGGTTCTGGAATCCGTTTGGGATTTGCTTTGATCCGCATGGTCGAATGTTCGCTGTTGGAAACGACGCCGATGGGAGACCGCCCTGCCGGTTGGTGCAAATCGCCGATACCGGCGACTATGGGTTCCAATTCAAATATGGGCGATCTGGGCGTCATCCTCTGCAGGCTTGGAATGGCGAGCTGCCAGGGACTTTGCCAATGGCAGCTGCGACGGGCGAGGCGCCTTGCGAAATCGTGGCTCACCAGGGTCAACTGTGGGTCGCGATCTGGGGTGACTATCGAATTGAACGTTACACGATCACATTGGATGGGGCTCGGGTAAAAGCCGAACGCGATGTGGTTGTGCAGGGCGACAGTTCGTTTCGTCCCGTTGCCATGGCCAAGTCGCCGGACGGGTCTTTGTACGTTACGGATTGGGTCAACAAGAGTTATCCTGTTCATGGCAAGGGGCGTATCTGGCGACTGAGGCGGAAAGTCGTTGGGAATGTGGACGGACAAGTTGAATCCACGTCATCGAATCCTCAGTTTCCTGAGCTGACGGTAGCCGAACTTCAAGCCCGACGCGCGGCGTCTGGTGATCAAGCCATGGTTCTTCAGTGTGCACTCACGGATGACGTATTTCTTCGCCAAGCCGCGGTGGCTGGGATTGCCAATACCCAGAATCATTCCAAGGAGCTGTTGAATAAGCTCGCGGCCGATGCGCGTGGGCGACTCGTGCTGCTTCAAGCTTTACGCTGGGCCACGGATCATGCGGCATCCAAACCCGGTAAGCCGCCCGTTGAGACATTGCGTGACGCGATTCGGGATAACGACAAGAACGTGCGGCTGTACGGTGTTCGCTGGGCTGCGGATCATCAAGTGCAGGGACTGGGGGACGAGTTTCGTGAGCAGTTGAAGCGAGTCGACATCACGCCGCAACTTTTTCTGGCGACGATTGGGGCTCAGGATTGGATTGAAACGAAGAGCGTGGATCAAGCGTCCGTGAAACGTCTGGAGTTTCTACGTCAGTCGCTGGCGGACACAACTCTGCCGGTCATCGTCCGGGAGATGGCTTTGCGGTTGTTGCCGGTGGATGACGAGCCATCGTTGCCATTCGTGCAGAAGCTGGCGGATGGCGAGGGCGGAGAGCGACTCCAACGCGAAGCCGTACGTACGATCGTTCAGATGAAGCCTGGTGAGGGTTACAAAATGTTTGGACGAACGGCAAAAAGGTCCGAACAAGCGGACGCCGACATCATGCTGTTGGCGGATGATCGTCCTGAATCGAAAATGGCGATCGTTGAGTGGCTGGGTGGGGGTAGGGCTGCGGTTATGAACGAGGTACGACGTCAATTGATGCACAAGCAAGCCGTCAAATTCAAGCATCCCGACTCGAATGATAAAGATGCGTGGTTGCAAATAGTGGGAACCGGGGGGGATGCCGACGCGGGGTGGCGTGTCTTTTTCAGCAAGCCGGCTCGCTGTTCGGAGTGTCATCAATATCAAGGACGCGGGAGTCGGCTTGGTCCCGAGTTGACGGGGATTGCGAAACGAACATCGCGGGCAGACGTGCTCGAGTCGTTGTTGCATCCCAATCGTGATATTGCACCCATGTTCGTCACGACCGTCATTGAAACCAAGGATGGGCGAACTCTGGAGGGGTTGCAACAGGACAACGAAGTGTACCTCAAGTCGGATGGAAGCCGCTTCAAAATTGGCGTGGATGCGATACAGTCACGGAGAATGTCGAAAGTGTCAATGATGCCCTCGGATCTGCATCAACTCCTGTCCGCTGAAGAACTGCGGAATCTGCTTGCTTTACTTGAACAGTAAACTGGTTTGCGACACTTGTATTTTGAATGAGCGACTTCGGTTGAACAAAACGTGGGTTGTTCGTAGGCTTCAGTGGTCAGAGCCAAGGAGGATACGATGGAATTCAACATCTGGAAGACTGTTCAGGACTGTTTCGGCAGCACGGCTTATCGCGAGATTGGCGAGCTGCTCACCGAAGACGACCAGAAAACACAAGAAGGCATTCGGCAAGCAGTGCCGGTAGTACTGGACTGTCTCTATACGAGCGCGCAGACCGAAGATGGGCTTAAGTGTCTTGAGGAAGAGCTGAAACGCCAGCAGCCCGGTTTGCTTTTCCAGATTCGTAGTCGACTGCTTGAGGAGGGGCAAGCCGATTATCTCGCCGCGGCGTTCGCGCTTCTTGAAAAGTTCCGCGGCGTCGACCTTTCAAAGTTGGCTGCGGGACTCAGTCGCAAGAGCGGTTTGAGCACAAGTGCATCGCGACAGCTCTTAGGCATAATGACTCCAATTGTCTGCAGTGCGATCTCTCAGCATCAACGGGTAGAAAAACCGGATGGTCCAGAATTGAGAGACAAGATTGGCGAGCACCTTAGCCACCTGAATCGGAAAAAGTCGGCTGTTGATCCGGTCACACTATCTTCCAGTGAACTTGTGGACCTTATTGTGGCGGCTCATAAGGAATTTGGCCCCTATGATCGAATTAGCGAGGCCACGTTGATGAATCGGCTTGATATATCCAACAGCGCAGCGGAACAGCTTCAGCGTGAGCTGCGTTGGATGGGGAGGATTGATCCGAGGAATGGGTTCTTGAATGCAGCCCCGGCGCTTGCCGACGTGCTCGTTGGTCGAGTTTATCGTGAGGTAGGACCGGGCAAAAAATTGACGACGCCGCTACTGGTGTCGGCACTGGGCATTAGTACGCATCGCGCCGACAAGTTGATTGAAGACATGCGGCGGCGAGGAATTCTGAGCACTGCCGGCGCTCTGGCTGGGGCCTATCGGGCACTTGCGAAACCTGAGGGAATCGAATCGGTAAACGAATATCACAAATATGTACTGCAGCATCAGTCATCTTAGGGCTTGGGGAAGTCGCTCGACGAGGTTCGTGAAGCCGCCAAATGGAGTGCGATTTTCTCGTCCATAACGGTCTGAGTTTGAAGCCGTAGACGGATTGTTCGTCCCAACCGGGCTTTGGACGTTGTCATTTTGACTCATGGGAAATAAATTTGGGGCAAAAATCAGGATCGAATAGCCTTCGATCTGGTGGAAGTTACACTGGGAACTTTCATACCCAGGCAACGATTTAGATGGCTTTCCAATGAGTATTCGACGTGCGGTAGTTACCGCAGCCGCCCCCAAGCAAAACTCGCTGCCGCTCCAGAATGTTGTGGATCGACATGGGATCAACAAAACAGCATTGCAGCTCATCCTTGAGGAGATTGTGGAGGCGGGTGTAGAAGAAATCTGCGTGGTCATTTGCCCGGGTGACGAATCCAACTACGCGGCTGCCGCGGGGGAACATGTTAATCGAGTTACATTTGTCGAGCAGTCGAACCCACGCGGCTATGGCGATGCCATCTACCGGGCTCGAGATTTCGTCGGCGACGAGTCGTTTCTTCATCTGGTTGGAGATCATCTCTACCTCAGTCAAGCGGATCGCGGTTGTGCGCGGCAGTTGGTCGAAGTCGCTGAATCCGAATCCTGCGCTGTCTCAGCCGTTCAAGCGACTCGTGAGAGTCTGCTGCCTTACTTCGGAGCCATCGCTGGGAAACGCGTGGGAGGGCGAAGTGATCTTTACGAAATTACCAACGTTATCGAAAAACCGACTCCGACAGAAGCTGAGCAAGAGCTGATTATCGCCGGGCTGCGTTCCAGTCACTACCTCTGTCTATTTGGAATGCACGTGCTGACGCCCGGTGTGATGGATGAACTCGAACGGGCTTTGAAAGTTACGCCTGCAGACCTTCCTGTCCTGTTGTCGCCAGCGCTGGCGGCGATGGCCAAGCGCGAACGATACTTTGCCTGCCAGATTGATGGCTCACGATACAATATCGGAGTCAAGTACGGGCTGTTGATGGCGCAGCTGGCAGTGGCGCTGTCCGGCAAAGACCGCGATCAGATTCTTACGGAGATTCTTGAGCTCGTAGCGACCGCGAATACGAATCTGGAGGCGGTCCATTGAGCCAGGTAATTTCATCTTCAACGTCAGGCGGAACGGGTGGGATGAAAAACCGACTTGTTGAGATCATAACGTCCGACACGGATTCGATTCGCGATCAATCTCTCGATTCCGTCTGTGACGGTGCTTCGATGACGGAACTGTGCGAGCATTGTGAGGCTCTGCAGAGATTTTGGCGTGGAACCGAAAACTTGTACCATCGCGTGCGAGCGTTGTTCTTTCTTTCGGCAATCCATCGTTACCATTTGCCGCGACACATCAGCGCGAAAGCTTCCGCGCTGATTCCGTTCGAAAGTTATTCACATCTTCTCCAGCGTCGATTCAGTGAAGCCATTGATGGGTTGTTGGAATTTGAGTTGAAGCACGGACACAGTCACGGATTGTCTAGCGCACTCGCAAAGGCTTATCACGACCTGGCCTTTCAGACGCTTGCAGATCAAGTCCGCAAGAGTGTACGGACGGTTCGTGGGAACCGCTGGATGTTCCGGACTGGGCACCCAGCCGACCATCCATTGCGAATCACGAAGGCGATGCTCAAGCAAGCCGATTCGTCGCCAGCGTTTCCGGTACTGACGGAAGCGACCTCAGTACGCATGGACTTTTCGCACAGCGGTTGGAGTGACATCTTTTTCTTGGGGATGGATTTTCCAGATGGGGCTCGCGTCATCAATGCCTCGATCAATCTGGCGGTTCGGGGACGAGACGATGAGCCTCAACCACCCATCGAGTGTTATCTACGAGTCATTGACCGTCCGATTTTGCGACTGGTCAGTGTGGATTTGAAATCCGCAGCGGAGATCACGACGATTCCCGAAGTCTTCGATTTTGCCCGTGATTATCTGGGACTGTTGAAAGCTGCGGTCATTGCGGCGGGCATCGTACGGAGGGTTGTGACCTCGGCATTGAAACATTGTTGGAACGAGTCGTCGGGCCTGGGCTTGGTCTGGAGATTGTGAGTAAAGTCAACGACATCCCGAAGGGCTCTCGTTTGGCCGTCTCGACGAATCTGCTGGGATCGTTGATCTCGATGTGCATGCGGGCTACCGGACAAGTCTCTGCGTTGGAGGGTGCGCTCAGCGAAGGGGATCGCCGAATCATTGCAGCGCGCGCCATCCTGGGTGAGTGGATCGGCGGCTCGGGCGGTGGTTGGCAGGATTCTGGAGGAGTCTGGCCTGGTATCAAATTGATATCTGGAGCCTGGTCGGCCGAAGGTGATCCAGAGTTTGGTGTCAGTCGTGGTCGGCTTTTGCCTCAACACTCGGTCTACAACGAGAACGAAGTTAGTCCGGAAACCCGAAGACGCTTGCAAGACAGTCTCGTTCTGGTGCATGGCGGTATGGCTCAGAATGTCGGTCCCATTCTTGAGATGGTGACGGAAAAGTACTTGTTGCGTTCGCCAGTCGAATGGGAAGCTCGCAAAGAAGCCATCGAGATTTTGGATCAGATCAGCCAGGCTTTGCAGGCTGGTGACATTCGAGCAATTGGCGATGCGACGCACCGCAATTTCTTTGGCCCGCTTCAGAAAATTATTCCCTGGTGTACAAACCTGTTTACGAATTCTCTGGTGGCTCAGGCTCAAGAAAAATACGGTGAGCAATTCTGGGGATTCTGGATGCTCGGCGGTATGGCCGGCGGCGGTATGGGGTTCATTTTCGATCCCGCGATAAAACCAGAGGCTCAAGAATGGCTGTCGGAGGCGTTGGTCGAAACCAAGCAGTCCATGCAGACGCGATTGCCGTTTGCGATGGACCCAGTCGTTTACGACTTTGAGATCAATGACCGAGGGACGTGGGCGGAGCTGAAGGAAAACGCCGACCAACCGTTGATGCCAAACGAGTATTACGCGTTATTGGTTCCTGGTTGGTTGCAACAATCGGCTCAGGACCTTTCGGCCTTATCGCGACATGAACTGGAATTGTTGGGCACGAAGTACAAAGAGCAAGCGGATCTGGCAGGGCTTCAGCAATTGGTCGACAGCATCCTGCCGGGGGCGGAACATGCTGCCGGTGAAGAGCAGTCCCTCGATGGATTGCTGTCACGGTTGGGTTTTGATCGTGAGCAGCACGAACAGATTCAAACCGATTTGCGATCCGGACGATACGGATTGGCGCAGAACCGATTGCCTGTCACGACTCGGATTGAGGATGTTCAACCGGATGACGTACTTGATGTACGCGGTGGAGTTTCACCGGCGCTTGTGGAGAGTGGCAAGAAAGCGATAGCCAACGGTGAAGTTGCTGTCATCACACTCGCGGCGGGAGTCGGTAGTCGCTGGACAGAGGGTGCCGGCGTCGTCAAGGGACTGCACCCGTTTTGCCAGTTTGATGGCAGGCATCGCAGCTTTATCGAGGTCCATTTGGCCAAGAGTCGCCGTGTTGGACAGGTTGCCGGAAATTATTTTCCTCATGTCATAACGACTGGATACATGACCGATGATCCCATTCGCCAGCACCTGAAAGCGGTTGGGAATTATGCTTATCCAGGCAACGTTTACGTTTCGCCCGGGCGCTACGTCGGGTTGCGTATGATCCCGATGGCTCGCGACCTGCAGTTCGCTTGGGAAGAAATGCCGCAGCAGATACTCGATGAACAGCAGGAGAAGATGCGGGCCAGTGTCCGTTCGGCTTTGATTGGTTGGGCGCGATCAATGGGTGAGGGAAACGACTATCGTGAGAACAAACCGTTTCAATGTTTGCATCCTGTCGGACATTGGTACGAGATACCGAACATGCTCCGCAATGGAACGCTTCACCGAATGTTGACTGAGCAACCTTCGCTTAAGCACTTGATGTTGCATAACGTGGATACGTTAGGAGCCGATGTTGATCCTGGAATGCTGGGATTGCATATCAAGTGTGGAACGGGATTGACCTTCGAAGTCATCAGTCGTCGGCTGGAAGATCGAGGCGGTGGATTGGCCCGCGTCAATGGGCAACCGCGGTTACTCGAAGGGTTGGCGATTCCTCGAGAAGCCGATGAATTCAAGTTGTCTTACTACAACAGCATGACGACATGGATTGATATCGATCAGATGTTGGCGACTTTTGAGCTGACGCGCGATCAATTGTCGGATCAACAAGCGGTCGACGAAGGCGTACGTCGACTCAGTCTGCGTTTGCCGACGTATATTACGATTAAAGACGTGAAGAAACGCTGGGGTAACGGGCAGGAAGATGTATTCCCCGTTTCTCAATTCGAGAAATTGTGGAGCGACATGTCGGGGCTTTCAACCATCTCTTCGAGTTTTGCCGTCGTTCCGCTCAATCGTGGTCAACAGCTCAAGGAGCAATCCCAACTCGACGGATGGCTCCGGGACGGTTCGGCGTCCTACGTCGAAGCCCTCTGTCGGTGGACGGACTGATCGGTGCGAACGCGGTCCGTGTGAGGTTGCAGTTGAGACTGAGGTTGTGATTGTAGGTAGTTGAGGAAAGTGAACGCAGGGCGTATGCTCCTACGCACACTAGCCTCTCTCCGTTTGACTCAAAACCATGCCCCATCCCACCTCGCAGAGACTTCGATTCTGTCTCAAAACCACCGAAGATCTACAGGCGGAATTTTCTGCGATGAAGCCGGAGGATCGCGCCGAGGTATCTGATGAATGGTTGGCATTGGTTGCCAATGCACCCGCGGCGAATCCCTGGATTCATGGATTTCGCATTGAACGACGGTCGGATGGTAGCGAGGTTGGTGCATGCGGATTTAAGGGGCCGCCCGTTGATGGGACCGTCGAAGTCGCATATGGCATTGCTCCTGATCAGCAAGGAAAGGGCTACGCAACGGAGGCGGCAGCAGCTCTGGTCGTATTTGCCTTTGAGCATGACGACGTGACTTGCGTTCGTGCCCACACGTTGCCGGAAGTGAATGCTTCCGGCAGTGTCTTGACGAAATGCGGACTGAAAAAAGTCGGTGAAGTCGTCGATCCGGATGATGGATTAGTTTGGCGCTGGGAGAAGTATCGTGATGAAAGTTGATAGGTTCATGCAGAAATCCATCCAATCGCTTTGTCGTTTCCTGCTCGCCGCAATGGTGCTTGGCTGTGTCAGTCCGTCGCACTGTATGGCTGAGGTTGTTGATGCGTGGATTGGTACAGGCGGTGGTTCCGGTAGCAAAGGGATTTATCACATTACGTTGGACGTAGATTCGGGGAAGATATCCAATCCCGAAGTTGCGGCTGAGATCGACTCGCCAGGGTTTTTGGCAGTTCATCCGACCGGACGCTATCTTTTCGCCGGAGCGCGTCGTGAAGGGAAGGGGGTCGTCGCCGGATTTCGACTACGGAATCGAATGAACCCAAAATTGGTGCCCATCAATGAGCAGGCTCTGGCCGCAGGATCGTCCACTTGTGTGGCTGTGGATCGGACGGGATCTGTTTTGTTATCTGTACAGTACGGCGCCGGATCGTTGTCGACTTTTCCGATTGGTGGCGACGGGACGATTGGTGAGTGCAATCAGACGATAATGCACAAAGGCAAGGGCAGCGGCGTCGTTGGGAAACGGCAAGAGAAACCTCATCCGCACTGGATTGGAACAGGACCTAAAAATCGGTTCGTTTTCGTGCCTGATCTGGGCTTAGACAAAGTCATTATCTACGAGTTGTTTCCGGAAGCCGCCACTGTCAAAGATCATGGGCAGACTAGTCTGGCGGGTGGCGCAGGTCCAAGGCACATGAAGTTTCACCCGGATGGTAAGTTTGCCTACGTGCTCAACGAGTTAGCTCTGACGATCACGGTTTTTCAGTATGATGCCGAAGATGGCGAGCTAAAGGAAGTGCAGTCGATCGAGACTTTGAAGTCGCATGAAAAGGAAGTTGACCTCAACACGGCATCAGAGATCCGAATCCATCCGAATGGCAAATTCGTCTATGCCGCGAATCGCGGTCATGATTCGATTTCCGTTTTTGAAGTGAATCCAGAGAATGGCAAACTGAGTTTTGTTGAGAATGAGGCTGTTCGTGGCAGTTGGCCGAGAAATTTCAACATTGATCCTACGGGGCATTGGATGCTGGTGGGTGGGCAACATTCCAACACGATATCGCTGTTTCGAATTGATCAGGCGTCAGGAGGGTTGGTGTTTGCGCGTCAGATTGTGAATTGTCCGCAACCCATCTGCTTTGTGTTCACCCGTCGGATGCGTGCAAACCAGTGAGGCAGAGGCGGACGCCGGCGTCGCTACCCCGAGGTTGAAACCCTGCGATCTGTCGATCTATGCCTATCGTGGTGGCAAGGAAACCGAGTCGTCTTTCAGCGATTCAATGATGTCCTGGAGTCGCGTGATTTCTTCGTCTCGCTTGGCAATCTGATCCTGAAAGTCGCATTTGACGGATGTTAGGTGGTCTTTCAACTCATCACGTTCGACCTTGAGCCGCTCGACTTTTCGTGCCTGGGCATTCAGCTCGGCTTTGAGTTTTTCCTCGAGCTGTTCTTTTTCGGCGAGCCGAGTTCGCAGCGATTCGGCTTGGATGCTGAGCCTGGTTGCGTCAGGCTGAGGTTCCGTCGAACCGTTCGTTTTTCCCTTTTGTCGCTTCGGCGATTGGGAGTGCGTCGACTCGGAATGAGACTGGGGAGTGTTTTAATTTATAAGGACCCGACCGTTACGTGCTTCGCTTGCTGCATCCGCTATGGCGTCGAATGATGCAGTATCTGGGTTCGCAGTTTGCAGTTTACGAGCCTCGCGCAGGCCTTTGATAGACATGCCGCGCTGAGCCAAAGTGCGTCCGCTCGCCGATTTGGTGCAGGCATGGTCGCCTGATGAGTCATGATCACCGAGGCTCGCTGGTGCATCTTCAAGTTGCGGTGTGGGAACATGCGAATTCCGTATGCGTCTTGGGGTCGACTTCGAGCGTCGACCGCCACGAAGCACAATCACCGCAATGCCAAGGATGGGGATAGCGAGAAGCGTGTAATATCCCCAATTGGGAATCGTCATGCCGAGCAACGTCGTGGAATCCGATGTGGCTAGAGCCTCTGTGTCTTGCTGGTTGGTATCAGATTCGAGCACGGCTGGAGCGAGGAGCTCATTGGCAGCGAGTGCGCTATCGACTTCAGTCTTCTCAGGCGTAGTGGAAACGTGATCAGGGTTGGCTTGGTCAAAAGCCGCGTCGACATCTGAGAGGTCGATAGACGGAGCCGTATTGTTGCTCTGTTGCCCGAAGCTGTCTGAAGTTTTCGGGTCAGAAGTCTCGCCATCAACGATGCTGATGGATCTATCCTGCAAAGTCGCATCTTCGATGATTGACTCACCGACGACGTGTCCTTCGATGACGCTGCCCTCAATCACCTGTGATTCGTAGGGAATCTGGGGCTGGGGATAGGTGTAGTCTTCGATTGGATACTGTAGTAAAGACAAAGCAAGGCAAAGCAAAAAGCCAATCATTGTTGATCTGTTCCTTGGTGTAGCTCAGTGGTTTCCGTACGCCCGCCCCAAGTTGTATTTTGAGCAGTGGGAGAGACGCCGTCAATGAATTAGAGGCATTGCTTGGTATACGTCCAGATGCAAGCGAATTTCAGCAGCCACCCCCCCAGACTGGTTGATGACGAATTCTATGAAGCAATCATCAGCGCAACGATCGTCGAATGCAACCGTCATTGTTCAATGATGAACGAATTGTTCGATTATGGAGTCGGCAAGGAAAACAATCGATGTCGATTGTACCAATCATTGACATTGCATTGGTGGGATGGCGCGGAGTTTGACCGCGTTGGCTGTCTTGATCTGAGATCAAGAAGGCACCGACCGCTATCGGCCAGCCATATACACCCACCAATCGGCTGTCAGAACCAATGCTGAGACCGCAAGTGTTCCAGCAATAGCACCGACAGAGGTTCCGATGGCGACTCCGCGGCTCGTGCGATTTCGATCGTAGCCGAGGCTTCCACCAGGGATAGCGAACGACAGAACCAGGATTAAGTGGAAAAGGTTCTCGCTTGCTGCGCCCTGCGTACAGATGGAAAGGAAGAGCGCCAAGCCCAACGTTATCAACATCAACGAGCGAATGCTAAATCCTGTCATGACTTTCTCCAATGCGAGTTCGATCTGTCATGATGCCTCAAATCTGGTTCTTTCACCAAATATCAGCGTTAAGCTGGGAGGAAAGGGAGGGGACGCAAGCCAAGTGTGAACCGTCGGAAATAACAATCGGAAACAGTTACAAATGACTTGCCACGTCAATTTTCCAGTTTTTGTTGGCATAAATCATTCTGATGGGTGTTTTTGAGAAGAAAGTTGTTTTAAAGCGACCGTCTGGCACTTAAATTACCCGCAGGATTTTGACTTGTCGGAAAGACACGGAATTGTCTTATGGGTTACGATTTTCATTCAACAAGGGCTGACAAATGATGCGACGCGTTTACTCGGTTTTGGTAACTCTCTTCTTGTTGGTGGGCTTATGTTCCGGGCAGTTGATGATTGATTTTAATTCGACTACCCAAGACAGCGGTCCCCACAACGATGATCTGGGTGGATTCTCAGCCTACGATTTTGCTCACGAGGGCGGAGACGGCTACGGTCCCTGGACGACAGAGAGTTATTCGGCATTCGGAACATCCGTTACCGTGACACCAGATTGGCCGAACACAACGGCCATCAATGCCGAGCAAATGATTGATCGCACTGCAACCTTTGACGTAAATTGGTTTGACGTGGATAGCGATCTTTCCAACGAAGGTTTTCCGATCCTTGGTGTCGACTTGGTGACGGATTTTCTTGGAATCGATACAAGAACGGCCAACGGTGGCAATGGAGATTGGGATGGAACGGTTGGGACTCCTACCTATATGCATCTCTCTCTGGGAGGCCTGCCGGCAGATACTTACAACTGGCAATCGTTCCATATTGATACCGAGCACGTCCACGGTGAATTTGAGGTAATGATCTCAACCGATGGTGGCACGACCTTTTCACCCCTCCCAAACGGAATCATGGCGGATGCGACACCTGGCGGTAATCCCGACTCGGAAGTATCTGGTTTTCTCGATAGTGTCGCCTTTGACTCGCAAGAGGCGTTTGAAGCCGGAGCAATGTACACAGCAACGTTTACTGCAGATGGCACCAGCGATGTCGTATTGCAGTTTGCTCCTTTGGCTCAAGAAGCAGTGCATCGTCAGATTTTTGGAATCAACGGTTTTGTGTTGACGGCTGATGAGACAGGCGGCGGAGTCACTGGTGACTTCAATAACGATGGGGATTGGGATTGCGACGACATTAATGCTCTCACCAGTGCGATTGCTTCAGGAAGTGACGATTTGTCTTTCGACATGAATGGTGATGGATCCGTCACGTTGGAAGACGTAACCGACGGTGGCACGGGTTGGCTGGCTGTTGGTGGAGTCAATAACGCTGGCGCGACGGGTGGCAATCCCTTCTTGCCTGGTGACGCGACACTTGACGGAGTCGTTGACGTATCCGATTTCAACAATTGGAACAGTAATAAGTTCACATCGAATTCCAATTGGTGTGACGGTGACTTCAATGCAGACGGAGTCGTGGATGTGCCCGATTTCAACACCTGGAACGGCAACAAGTTTAACGCCAGTTATGACGCAGCGGCGGTAACAGAGCCAAGCACAGCATTGCTTTGCCTATTGAGCTTGTTGTGCGTATTTGTTGGCCGCCGGTCGCGTCGTTAAGTCGATCGTCGATACGATTCAAGATTGCTCGAATCCAAGGCGTCACATCGAATGTGACGCCTTATTTTTGTTTCTAGGTAGCACGTGACTTCCTTGTGCCGAAAGGCGACGTTTCCTTCGGGCATGCGTATTTGATAGACTTGGCGTGGACAACTTGCGACTCGAGGAGCATTCGTTATGAAACGTCTTGCCTTTACGCTGGTGGAGTTACTGGTGGTTATTGCCATTATTGGCATTCTTGTGGCATTGCTTTTGCCGGCCGTACAACAAGCTCGTGAAGCCGCTCGGAGGATGCAGTGTATTAATAACCTCAGTCAGCTCGGCAAGGCGCTACACAATCATCATTCGGCAATTCAACGGTTTCCTCGCAATGAGAATCTAATTCATCCGGAACGTGGGCAACGGGCAGCTCGAGATTTTGCATCGCATCTCGTCAATCTGGCGCCTTATCTCGAAGAAAGCGCATTGTTCAACTCGATCGACTTCTGCGATCCTCAGACTCCGGGTTGCATCCCTCCGGGAGAGCAGTTCATTGGTGACACGCCGGTTCGTCAATTTGTTATTTCGTCGTTGCAGTGTCCTAGTGACAGTCGGACGAGCAATGGTCTGGTCGATCCTCTGGATGGAACCTTGGCTTGGCGGTCACTTGCTCGGCCGGGCGAAGTCGCAGTTACCAACTACGCAGGATCGATTGGTTCTCAAGTCATGGAGTCCTGGCGTGGTTGTTTCAGCGTTTCGAATGTCGTCGGCGATGCACCGACTGGTTTTGATCTCGACGGTGATGGAGAGGACTGGTTGAATCAGAACTATGATCCCAACCGCCGTTGCCAAACGGGAGCTGGGTGCGGTGCCAACTCGGGTGCGAATATCCGTAGCGATTGCCCCGACGCGAAGACAATTTCAGGCGTATTCGCGCGCTCGACTTGGGCAGCGAAGATCAAACAGATTACCGATGGAACATCCAATACGATTGCGATGGGCGAGATCTTGCCGCGCTCATCAGGATTTCAGTGGGTTCATGGTTGGACCTTATCGGAGGGGCTGTGGTTTGCGACGACAGCTCCCATCAACTACGACACTGACCGTGACAAGTACCTTCAGGGGGCCCCGCCGCGCGGCCGCGATTGGGAGAAAGATTTCAATCTTGCGTTGG
>CAYYHV010000148.1:10069-15903 GCA_964471695.1 uncultured Pirellulaceae bacterium | reverse complement strand
GCGCTGCTTCTGCATGACGCATATCGGGCCGTACGAAGAACTGTCGGGCACCTACAATCAACTAAAGGCCTATCTGATTGAGCACAATCTCGATGCCGCGATGCCCACCCGGAAGCTCCCTCAAGGTAATTCCGTCAACTTCTCTGTCTGGTTTTTTGCGGAGTCCGATGCAGACTTCGAAATTTGCGACTTCCTGATAGTCGCGGTCGTAGCAGAGGAGGAAAGGGCTACCAGAGTTCCACCTGGCATAGTTCTTCATCAGCTTTGCGAAGCCAGCACCACACTCGGAATAAGGTGCCGTCATTCTTAGGCTGGCAATCAGTATAGATTCGATTTTCTTCTCGATTATCTGTTCTTCTGTATTCTTCATAACCCACAACTACCCGCGACGATTTAACGATCCGCATACTTAAAACACACGCACAACGGAGAAACAAACGTATTGAATCGTTCACAGAACCGGTTTTGCCTTGAATTCGGCGTATGCGGCTGAGATAAAATAATCAAGCCTTTCCTAACTGTCCTGAACGATAATTTGAATGTAATCCACTGTGGATTTCACAAGGCGGCTAAATGAAAATGTTGCCAACGCAAGTTTGGCCGCCAAAAATACGAACATTACGTTGTCTACGCTCGCTTGATTCCCCAGCCCCACGAGCTTCGCGATGAACGCTTCCATTACCCCCGTTGAAGACGCACCAGCATTCAATTATCCATCTCCATTGATGGTGAATACAATCCGCCTACTGGGCGTGGTTGCCCTTGGCATCGCATTGTTCCTTGCCTGGTCGGCTTATCAAGTCGGCGACATTGCCGGTTGTTCCGGTGGTGGCGTGTGGGATTGCGGTCATGTGCTGCATAGCCGCTGGTCGAAAGTTCTTGGACTGCCTGTTAGCATTCCGGCGGCTGGATTGTATCTTTCGCTACTCGCGTCGCTGGCCTTCGTTGGTAAATCGGTGCCCAACCGTGTTCGCAATCTGGCTTGGAGTATCGTCACCGTCCTGGCGTTTTCTGCAGGAGCTGCCGCGATCTGGTTTATCTCGTTGCAGGTATTCGTTCTCGGACATCTCTGCAAATACTGCATGGGAGTTCATGGCTGCGGATTGGTGATTGCGGCGATGATGCTCTACAACCGTCCGTTGGGAGCCAAGCTGACTTCTTCCTTGGGAGCCATGGGACTCGCAATCGCAGCCTGCCTGATGGTGACGCAGGCAGTCACCAAGCCTGCGCCTACGCACAAGATCGAGTTCTATGAGGGTGGCCAACTAGCAACAGCAGATGCGGCTGAAGAAGCCGATGTCCTCGAATTCGATATGGACTTTGACGACGGAGAGTTTTCCGACGAAGGCGACTTTGAGGCTCCAGACATGGATGCCGTGGCAGATATCGACATCGAAGATCAGACGCTCACTGAAGGTTCGGAAGAGCCAACAGGTCCGACTCAACCCGTCTCGATTGATGATCCCAACGTTGAATCAGAGAAAGAAGCCGGTGGAAATCCAATCGTGCTCAACGGGCCAGTGTCGGCCAAACCCGAAGTAAGTTACACGCCTCAACCGCCTATTGCGACGGCCAAACGTGATTCGCCAGCGAAGCCCAAGCGAGTTGTCATGTACCCGGGCATTAAGGCGAACCTCAATGTCGCCCAATGGCCGATGCTTGGAAATCTGGAAGCGCAAACGGTCATCGTCGAGCTATTCGACTATACATGCCCGCATTGTCGAGCCATGAACGCGCACCTCAGCGTGGCGCGTCAACGTTTTGGAGATCAGCTTGCCATCGTCGCATTGCCTGTTCCCCTCAATATTCGTTGCAACCCGACAGCCAAGGGGAACGGTGCCGGACACGAAGAGGCGTGCGAAATCGCACGTTTGGCGCTCGCTTTGTGGCGAACCGACGCCAAGGCATTTCCTTTGTTTCACGACTGGTTGTTCGCTGTAGGTCGAAGTCGAACGTTGGCTGAGGCTCGTGGCTACGCGAACCAACTCGTCGACCCAGCCCGCTTGCGACACTACGAATCAGGAGCGTTGGTCGATAAGTTTATCGCCCGTCACGTGAAGCTTTATGAGCGTTCTGGGCAAGGCACCTTGCCGAAGATCTTTACAGAGAAGTTGACAATCAAAGGGCAGATGCGAAGTGCCAACGAGCTCACCGATGTCCTTCAGAATCATCTCGGCCTGCAGCCAATCTTGCGTTAACCCGCTACGCATCGGCCTCTCCGAGCCCATCGGATGAGGCCACGTCGACCTAGGGATGCGGTGTTGCGGGATTCGAGACGATGAAGATTTCTGGATGGGCGAGCAGGATCCCGACCCAGAGTGTCGCTTGAAAAGCCGCGGGCATCATAATCGAATCGTTGTAGGTCATGTGCGCGACAATTGCGCCGCCCCAGTAGGCCGTCGCCATGAAGATACCAATGCGATGCGTCGTCGGGATGAGCAAGAGCAGTCCTGAAGCAATGGCAGTGAGGCTGATGATCGTCTTGTGACCGATCAGCCTCGATTTCTCCAGACCATCCAGCATGTCTTCCGCACCGAGGTTGAGTAGTTTCAAAACGCCAGCCAGAAGCAAAACGATGGCTACCAAACCAATGACAATCCGTCCAATGCGATATCTCGTCACAGCGCGCCTCTCACGTAAGTCGAGTCATTGAAACTGGAGACGCCCGCGTTCCATTGCGGTTACTAGCGTTTTGGCGGGCGAGCCTCTCGGACGACGGCACCGTGCTCGTCAGATAGTATTAGTAGCGAGAATTTGACGACGTTGTCCAGCTCACTTGTGTTAAGCGAGGCATAGTCAAAGCGGCCGCGAAGATCGGTGTAGCCGTCTTTGTAGAATTGAACGCCACCGTGATTCATCTGGGCGTAAACCTTGACGTAGGTCGTTGGGAGGGGTTTCGTCGACTCCTTCTGAGTCACACGGACTTGTCCATAGTCCTCGGAAAGCTCAATCGTCAGATTGTTCGAATAGTAAGCCTGGCTTTCCGATTTGCCTTCGCCGAGAATCTCAATCAAAACGTTTCGATTCTGCATATTCTTCGGCAAGTCAATGGCTTGAACTTTGCGGTCGACGGGCAGCTCGACCGATTGGACCTCATTGGGGCGAATGCTCGAGAACTGACCGGTAAACTGTTGGACAAACGGATTGCGACTGAACAGCAGCTCAAGGTCCATGAGATAGTAGCTGATGTCAACGTTCTTGATGTTGGCATAAGTCAGGTTGATTTTGCCGCTCTCGACTTCGAACTCCAGACTCGGCGCGTTGGCTGCCAACTCCGTTTGTGCCTCGGTGCGATCCTTTTCGTCGAATGGCGTTGGTGCCTTGCCGTCGAGTTCGTCGAGCATTGTTTGGATGCCGCCGAAGGCTTTTCGCCATCGCGGAACGGGGTGCTCCGAGTAGGCAGCGGCGAGCTGACGCGCCGTTTCAGGTTGTTGTTGGAAACAATCGAGATAAGCCGCCAGGTAATCGTACTGGATTTTGGTTGGCAGTGAATCGCGATCTACTTTGGTGAAAAAGTCGAGGGCTTCCGCGATGCGATCTTGCAATACTAGATAGTACGCTACGGCCAGGTTGTCTTCTTTGTCGAGAGTCGCCTTGTAGGCAAGGACTCGCAATAGCTCGTGGTATTGGGCGTGCAGGCGGCTGTTGAGAATCGTACGCCGACGGCCTAACTGATGAGCCCGAGCGTTCACGATGGGGCGATAATCAAAGTGCTGATAGGAGCGACGCTCCACCGGATCAAAGGCCACCAAGTCGCAATCGATGGAGCTGCCGAGCTGATTGATGAAGTCAGGGCGATTCAATAGGAATTGTCGAATGTGTAGGGGGCTGTCGTGTTTTACGCCATACGACCACAGAACCGGATTGTATGCATGCTGTTCATCGAGATAGGAAGTGGCGGTCTTGAAAAACGCCTTGTCGCTCATACGGAAGGCAATGCGTGATAAGTCGATCAGCTGTAGATTATGCGACTTGAGATACGTCATCACTTCGTCTTCGCTGCCGTTCTGCGAGACATAGGCCCAAGATTCCGTATCGAGTTCTGTGGGCTCGTCAACGACATTGAAGTTGAACGGTTTTGCACTCGCGACGATCTGCTCTTCCTTGGAGACGTGGACGGGGAAGTGTGCCTGTTGTCCACTCGTTGGGAAGTAGAAATGGTACTCATGAGATTTGGTGGAATAGGCCGGGAGCTGGAGACTGACCGTTTCCGTGTATTTTGCTCCCACCATTGGCAGTGAACCGGCAGGAATCTGCAATAGTACGTCGACGTTTTGAGGGGACGACGATGTATTGGTTACCACGATTTGACAACCGTAAACCGTGTGGACGACGAATTCATCGGTGATGAATTTATCTCGCTGTTGGCCATCTACCACTTCATGACGATCCCCATGTCGAAAGAAATTTTGGCTGATCAGAATCGTCGAGTCTTCCTGCTTCGACTCAACCTCACGTACCTGCTCGTGAAACATGATGACGGGGCCAGTCGTCTTGATCGTTAACTTGGCTTCTTCATATTTCCGATCGTGCTTCGTGGACTCGAATGGTAGATCGAGCACAGCCAACGCCAACATCGATTCCGAGAAATTGCCGGCGGCTTCCGTGAACTTCTCCGAGTAAAACGGTTGGTCGACAGCGTGATTCGCGTAGTCATGCCAGAACGAGTCGACTTCGATGAGTGAGGCGTTCTGAGCGGCGATGGGTAAACGGTAGTAGTTGTTTTCAGCCCACTCTTTGGTGGGGCCTAGCTTGCGATAGAACTTGCTAAGGTCACTCCCTGGGTCGCCAAATACGTCATCGTCAGCGAACATGCCACCGCCGAAACCGCCGCCACCGAAGCCGCCTCCGCCCGCACCTCCACCGCCTTCATATCCGAACTCCTCCTCCTTGAACAGACCCATTTCCAAGGAGTCGGATTCTCGGTCATCGAACGGAGCACTTTCCGCAAGTGACTGAATTTGATCGAGACTTTTTCTGCGTGACAGTCTTTCAAGGCTTTTATCGTTAGCGCCGAGCTGCATTGACTTTGCCGGCGCAGCCCGCCGAGGCTGGTTGCCGGGAAGAGCCGCGAAACTATCTCGTAGTGCATTTTCGTTATCTGCGTTTAAGCGTCTGCCGGCCACTGCGGATTCAAACCCAAAAGCCAAGGTGGCATTATTGATGGGCTTAAGAGTGTAGAGATCGTGAACATGTCGTTTCACGGGTTCAAGCTGGCCGTCCAACTTCTGACCCAGCAGTACGCGTTCGAGCACATTGAGCTGGTTGAACTGCCACGGATACCGAAAAGATTCCAGGTTGTCGTCCAGCAGCCAGCGATCCATGAACGTCTTGTGCATCTTGTTGGCGAGGAAGGGCCGGACGACTTCATTAAAAAAGTCGACATCCTTGTGGTACAGGAAGAAATGAAGTTCATGACAGGCGAACTCGGAGTACTTTTCGCGTTTCTCGTCATCCGTCAGCGTCGGCCAGATGCGAATGAACTCAAACTGCTTCAGGTGCTCATTTTGCCCCAAGGTCACGAGCAGGTTGTAGACGGAGGAGAGATTGTCGTACTGATCGAATCGGGCGGACGTCACATCGTCGATGACAAACGAATCGTCTTTGTTGAGGACGGTAATCTGTTTTTGTCGCGTGTAGTGTTTCTCGGGGGCGAGGTTATCTAGCAGTCGCAGGTCTCGAATGGGTAGCTCGACTTCGGATAGTGCCAGTTCTTTATACGCTGTGGTGGCGGGGTCGACTGCCACGATGTGCAATCGTTGGTGAGCCCCGATGGCGTCGCGTTTGATCGTGATGACGCCATCCGCATTCGGTTTGAGATTCAGAAGAACGGC
>CAYYHV010000148.1:9509-10059 GCA_964471695.1 uncultured Pirellulaceae bacterium | reverse complement strand
TGCCTTCAGCGAGAAAATCAATGCTCGCCGGATACTTTGGTTGTGGCGGTTGTGCGTAACGTTTGCCCGCGCGCCCGGCGCGTCCGCGGGCTTCACTTTGCCTCTCCTCACCCTCTGCTGCTTCGTCGGGTTGAGGCGCGAATTCTTCACCGTCGCGAAGATCTGCCAATGAAGTCTGGGTCTCTTGAGTTTCCCATGGGTTCAGCAGCAGTCCTGGCCGCTTCAGCATATTACCTGGAAACTTGTCGGCATACTGTCGGTCGATGATGTACCGCAGCTCGTCGCCGATGTCCCGACCTGATGCGAAAAGGGAAGTGTAGGGGCCCCAACTGCTGGAAATGGGTTGGCTGTCGCCTATGTTGAAGAACGACGCATAGTGGTCGACTCCGTGTTCGAAACGGTTGGCGAAAACATGCACTCGCGAGTATTCATTCGGATTGGCGAGTTGGATCGTGATGGTGTCGTCGCCTGTTGAAACGTCCGTGATGTGGAGCTGCTTTTGACCACGCAATTCCAGCAGTCGACGGGAGCCCATGGCAAAGCCTAGCTT
>CAYYHV010000148.1:5688-9499 GCA_964471695.1 uncultured Pirellulaceae bacterium | reverse complement strand
TTGTGTGACTTGAAGGTTGATCTGCTTGCCGGATTCTTTCAACCACAATTGATAGTCACCTGCTTCCAAGCCTTCGATCGTCAAGAACCCTTCGTCAATCCGAACGCTACCCAGTCGATCTGCGATCGTCGTCCCACGTTGAACTTCGTGGAGTGCGACCACATCGGGTGATACGGTCTGGGCTGTGCCAGTGTATGGGATAAGAATCGGTTCGCCGACGAGCGAATGAAGTCGTTGATACTGGGAGTGATCGTCGCGATCAAGCGTCCACTCACGTTCCAAACCACTTGGCATTCGGGCATTACAAGTCGTGATGTCCTTGAGCGAGCCTAGTTCGATACGACCGTTGGCGTCGGTCTGGAGGGTGATGTTCGTGTGGCCGGTGAAATCGCGATGTGAGAATCCGAAATGGACAACTCGGTCCGGCAGTATCTCACCCGACTTTCCGCGGAGTTCGATGTGGTAGGCGTCTTCGACTTTGACCAGATGCAACCCTTCATAGTACTGCGTACGGTCCACCTGATTAAGCTGGAGTTTCTGGGTGACGGACAGTTCGTTCTCTTCGTCATCGGAACGGTTGGTGATGGTGCCATGCAGGCTGATTGCCAGTGATGCCAATCGGTCGGGGACGTGAAATTCGTGGATTGAATCCTTCTCATCGAACAACTCAAAGTTCTGGACGTCCATCTCGGTCTTTACGCCGTTGAGATCGGTTCCGGCGATTCGAAGCGTCACGTTCTGCAGCTTCTTGATGGAGATGTTCTTGCCGTTGATCGTGACACCTGCACGCACAACGAGCTTGGCGAGGCTGTGTTTGCGAAGCGACTCCTTGTCAACGAACAGCGTTGCAAAGAGTTGATACTTTTCCGCGGAGTGCGCAACCGTGTGCAGCGAAGCGACGCCATCATGCTCAACAATAAGATTGTGCGTTCGCGGCTGAGTCGAGTAGGGGATCAAAATGTAGCCATGCTCGTTTGACTCGAATTCTCGACCTTCCAGCCATACTTTGACGTCTTTAATATGCTGGTTGTCTTCGTCAAGAATCGTGAAAACCTGCCCTGTGGTGGTGCTGCTGGTAATTACGCGGCTCTTGCCTTTGCGAATCACGGCCCGAGAACTGACTCCATTGCCAATAAAGTCGATGACATAGACACCGGGCTTGTTGCATTGCGGAAATTCGAACTCACGAGTCACGCGACGAAGCGGCGGATCGCCATAGGTGTAAGTTTTTTCGTGGTTGGGAACCAATCCATCGAGGTCGATGTCCGTGTTGACCTCGCGCTGGTGATGGCGATAGTAACTCGGCGTGTTGATCTCGAAGACTTTGACGATGATCGTTTCCGCGTTCTTGATGTCGACCTTTAGCCGCACATCATCATCCGCCCCAAATATCTTGGAGTTCTCCGGTGAGAATTCAATGTCGACTCGGTCTCGCAACGTCCGCAAAGTCGTCGGGGGCAGCATGGAGTACCATTTCTCCGCGTTGCCCTCTCCGGCGAGCAGCTTGGCTTCGGCGAAAACTCGTTTGAGGTAATTCTCTTCGATATATTCGGCGAATTGCTTCGTACTCGCGTCCGTTGTGAGGAAGTGCAAAAGGTACTTGCGGACAAGTGACTCGTCATCATGGATCGGAGGAAAAAGCGTCGTAGAAGTACAGTCGTAGGAAAGGTCGACAGCAACACCACGAAAGTTGCGCATGAACTTCGGGTTCACGTAACGAACCGGCCGTGGCAACTGCAAGTACTTGATGAATTGCTGACGGCTGTACGTTCCTTGGGAACTGTCGAATAACATCCGCTGGTAAAGCACGTGGGCTTTGAGCGAATTTTGCGAAGGGTTCAGCGGTTCGACGAACGCCCACAACCGATCGAGGTAAGCTCTTGTTGCTTCTGAGTCGTGACGCCAGTTGGTATCGCTGGAAGGTTGCAGCCGCTTCAGCGTCTCGTTGATAAAGTTGTCGTTGCCCAGAAGTGTTGGGTAGAGTTTGCCGATTCCCTCGAGTTGGGCCAGTGTCAATTTGCGATGAATCGTAAGCGAGCCGAATCCGCGACTGCCGTCGTGCTTGAGGTCCTTGACGATCAACTCAGGCAGGTTGGGGTAATCAGAAAGTCGCAGGCGTGTAAGATAATCGCGACGCAGATGTGGTGGAAGTTTGGTTGCATCGAGCTGCCGAAGTCCCGCATTGGTGAAGCGACTGAGGTCGCGCGCATTCTTCAATGCGGCGCTTCTCAATCGCGCTGCACTAATGAGCTTCGTATCCAGTTTGGTGGCGCGCTTGGGCTTCTCGTTGAGGATTTCACGACGGTGATTAAAGTTCAGCCCTAGATTCTTCTCAAGGTAGGCCAACGCCTTTTTGGGGTTCGTCGGATAGGTTAACAATGCTTGGCGACGTGCGATCTGTTGCCAGTTGCCGGTGCTGCCGTGACGCTTGCTCCATTCTTTCAAAATGGGTTCGACCGCCGCATAGTTCTTCTGATGCTGTTGGTGCAAACAGGTGTAAAAATAATACTGGTCGGTACCCGGAATGAGTCGCTCAATGACCTCGCTGCGATCCTGGGCGAGCGCGAATTCTTCAATGAAGTTGATTTCGTTGGCATTTGCGACTGACAAGAGTAGAGCTCCGCTCAGGAAAAAGGTGATGAGACGGGTCATCATAGAAGTCTCCAAGATTGATTGGCAACGTGGCGAAGGGTTCGCGTCCTCACCAACGAAATTTGTCAAAGCTGGACAGTACGGCAGCGTCACCGCAAACTTTAGCTCGCCCTACGTGGGTCTATCCTATTTTGACGCTCCTTAGCAGCCAAATGTTCCCAAAATTTACCGGATATCGATTGTCTGTGGCGGTCCTGAGTCGAGAATAGGCTTAGGCACCTGCCTGAGCTCGCCAAAAGCCTCGCGGAGGACGTCAACCAAAGAAACCAGCCCTTTGACGTCGCAGCTAACTTAGCTCGACGCATTCGAGAATTTCATGAGGTGCGCGTGAAGGCGAAGGGAGTCCAGGGCCGACTGGTTTCGAGCAGCAGAAGTCGTGCAGTCAGATCCTTGTTTGGTCGCCGTCTTGGTAAAGCAACAGTCCATCGGGATTTCGCCGGCGACGGAAAACCAAGATGCGACTCAAAATGACGAATAGCATCACAGTCGACGGGAGGCTTCGCGCTCCGTGAAAACGCAGGAATTCGCCAGAATAGATGAGATGGGGAAGCGAGATTTTCGGCAAATGATGGCATGGATGGAAGATGACCCTTGGCTGAACGGATCGTTGGAACAAACTCGTAGGGCGAAATGCTTCGATGCATCCCGTAGTCTTGGCTGCGAAGTAATTGCAAGCCTATCCGACTTGTTGACAGCGCAGAAGGTTGCCTCGCCCCATAGGTGCGATTCGACTTGTTATAATAGTGGTCGATGTGCATTTCCTTTTTGATGGGATGAACCCTGAGCCGTGGTTGAAAACGAATGCAAAGAGTGTGGTGAGACCGCGGAACTTTCCGCCGGACTATGCACGCAGTGTCGATCCGCAATCATGCCTACGTTGGCACCGACAACGGCGCCTGAATCATCCACGCCTGACAGTGAAATCTTCCAGCGGGGGGCGATGCCCCAACAGTTCGGTGAATATGAGCTCATCAGCGAGATCGCCCGCGGCGGAATGGGCGTCGTGTATAAGGCTCGGCATCAACGGCTGAATCGAATCGCTGCGCTGAAGATGATTATCAGCGGTCGATTCTCTTCGGAAGATGAACTACGACGCTTTCATATCGAAGCCGAATCGGCGGCTCGGCTCGATCATCCCAACATTGTTCCGATTTACGAT
>CAYYHV010000148.1:3017-5678 GCA_964471695.1 uncultured Pirellulaceae bacterium | reverse complement strand
CCCTGTTTATGAAATCGGGGAAGTCGAAGGGCAGCCGTTTTTCGCGATGAAGTACATCGAGGGCGGGTCGCTGGCGGAACAGATGGATCAGCTTCGCGAGCATCCGCGTGAGGCGATGGCTTTGTTGGCAAAAGTCGCACGGGGGGTACATCATGCGCATCAACGCGGCGTCCTGCATCGTGATCTTAAGCCTGGCAATATTCTGCTGGACGAAATGGGTGAGCCGCTGATTACGGATCTTGGACTGGCAAAAAGTACGACCAATGATAGCAATCTGACCAACACCGGCGCCGTGATGGGCACGCCAAGCTACATGCCGCCAGAACAAGCCGCCGGTGGTGGAGTCACAACGGCAGCCGATATTTATTCGCTAGGTGCGATCATGTATCAACTGCTTACTGGCGAGCCACCGCACAAAGGCGAATCGGCGATGGAAACCATGATGAAGGTGATGCAAGGGCCACCCGACTCGCCCAGTACGAAGCAGCGCAATGTGGATCGTTACCTTGAGGCCATCTGCATGAAGTGTCTCCAGTTCGATGCCGATTCACGATATGGATCAGCATTGCAAATGGCAAATGATCTGGAGGCCTGGTCTGATGGGAAACCAATCAGCGTGAAATCTCCGTCCGTCCTAGCTCGGACTAAACGATGGTTGCGTGAAAACAGTCGCCTAGTGTACGCCGGGTTTACGCTCATGACCGGGATCGTCGTGACGCTGCCGATAGCGTTCATGTTTTTTTTGGCTCCCGATGCATGGCATCGGGATATCTACGAGCGGTTCCCAGCCGATCAAACGCCCTGGGTTTTTTCGTTCCAAAGCAATCTGCCGTCATGGGTGTTTGGGGTTGCCGTAGGTCTGCTGGCTGTTGTGTTTTATCCTTCAATCGGTTTCCTAAATGCTTTGGTGACTCGCACACGGTCCGTTATACATGCGGCTGGCGCCGGAATCTTCACAGCCGTCGTTCTGGCGGTAGTGCTTGGGCTAGTCATTGGGTGGCTGCCTGTCGCGGGCGAATTGACTGAGGAATCCAGACCGGCAGTACGAGCCTTAGGCAACGTGGTCTGGCCACCCGAAGGCATGACGGAAGAGGAAGCCCGCGAGGAAGTGGTCAATCTCTATAATGGACTGAGCGAAATTCCTGTCGAGGAACGTGCCGAAGCCGTTGCTTCGCGAGTATCAGGGGATCAGTTTGCTCAAGCCGTTGAAACGGTGATAGAGCTCTGCTTTCTTTTTAGCATCTTGGCAGTGCCGGTCGTCTTTGGGACGGTATTAGGCCACATTTTGCTGCAGCGTGGCAATTGGTTATGGGTCTGCCTCGTTCGCTACCTGTTGGCTTGGTGGTCGCTATTCGTGAGCAGCCTGTTCCTGCTGTCCCTTTCGATAGAAGTGTGGTCCGGAGGCAATGCCGGTCCCAAGTTGAATGGAAAGAGATTTAGTGAACAACCCCACGTGGTGGCGATAGTCGTTCTGGTTAGTCTGACGGTCGCTTTTCTGGCGATACGTCGTTGGAAAAGAAAGGCGACTCCGGCCGTCGAAGCAATTTGATGATCGAATCGCAATCTGTCTTACGTCCACGCTGCGAAGGTGCGCAGACGAAATTGACTACGTCGAATCGAAATTCCGTTGAGACGAACGATATTTGCCAGGTGGCTCGCCAAAGCACTGCTTAAAGGCATAGATAAATGCACTCAGGCTTTCGAAACCAAGCGAGATAGCGACTTGGGTGACCGACTCGCTTCTTCCTAACAGCTCAATAGCCGCCAGCATGCAAACTTGATTTCGCCATCGCGATAACGACAATCCAGTTTCTTTGGGGAATACGCGTTGCAGTGTACGCAGGCTCGCGCCCGATCTCTTAGCGAGCGAGTCAAGACTCTGGGAACGATTGGGGTTGGCGAGGACAAGTTCGGCGAATCGGAGGGCTCGAGCGTCAAGTGGCATCGAGATGGAGAGAGGAACCGGTGCCAGATGGCTCAGGCGAAACATGAGAAATCGGATTGTTGTGCCGTCTTCGGAATTGTCACTCGCCAAAATTCCCCGATCGGCAATTAGTTGAATCAATTCGTGCAGCAGCGGAGATATGTTCACGACAGTGCAACGGTTGAATCCGCACGGGTTGGATTGCAAGTACAGAGTCTTCAGGAAAACATGACCATGCATCTCGATTCGATGACGATGGTTCGGTGGGACCCAGATCGCGCGGCGTCCAGGTACGACCCAGCGCCCCTCATCGGTGGCGACGGTCATGACCCCTTCTGTTGCATAAACGAGTTGGTGCCAATCATGCTGATGCCAGTCGATCTGATGGCTGGGAGAGAATCTGGCTGACAGACTCCGAATTTTGGATTGGCGTGTTATCGACATAAGTTGTCATGTTATCGCAAGCACGCCACACGTTAAACAGACTATCTTGTTGGAACAACCACTTACTTTTTGAGGTAAATATGCACGGAAACAACGTTTGTCACTTTGCAATTCACGCGGAAGACTTGGACCGAGCCAAGCAGTTTTATGAAAACGTCTTTGGGTGGCGATTCGAAGAATGGGGACCACCGGACTTTTATTTGATTCAGACAGGAACGCCAGAAGAGCCTGGCATTCGCGGCGCACTGCAGAAGCGCCAGTCGCCAGTTGGAGATTCGTTTAACGGGTTTGAG
>CAYYHV010000148.1:0-3007 GCA_964471695.1 uncultured Pirellulaceae bacterium | reverse complement strand
GGTGGACATCGTGGAACACGGCGGCAAGATTGTCTTTGAAGAAGTGGAAATTCCGACAGTTGGCCGCATCGTGAAATTTGAGGATACGGAAAAGAATGTAGTTTGTGCGATTCAATATGCTGAGGGTGTCGTTCATGGTTGAACCTCCGGCTGAATCACCAAGGCGATAAGCGGCGTCCGTTTTTCAACGCGACAAGGCGCGACTCCCAAATGGGTTCGAGATGTTGATCGCATTTCGGACCTCGCGGACGCCGGCCTGCGTCGCCGAGTATGAAAAGTTCGCAGAATGCCTAACGCAAATCTATTCTAAGCCGCAGCGCACTCCCGAACGATTTCCGATCGGATTAGATTGGTTCGCTCAACGGACGGTTTTTACGACGCCGCTCCTCACCGAAGTCAACAAGCGTCGCAACACCAATCAATTTACAAAAGAAAAGCCGCCTTGCCAGAGAGTCGGTGTCCGTGGCTCGGCAAACCACATCGCAAAGCGAACGATAGGCAAGCCAAGCGAGGTCCAACGGCGAGAGCCGTGACTTTGCGCTGAGCCAACTCAATGCCCATTCGAACCGAGCACCGTTGGACGATTCAGCGCACCGCAGAATAGTTGAGTCTCGGTGGTTAGTGGTTTGTCGGGTTGGAAGGTGAAACGGGTCCCAGCAATACGAAACGGCGAGTCGTCAGGTAGCTCATGCGGGGATAGCGATACGATTAGCGGGCGATCATCTGGTGCGACAGCCAACTGCAGCTGGTCACGCACGTCAAACGACTCATCGTCATATTGGTCCCATTCAACGCCTGAATCGTAGTTAACCACCGTTGCCGTCAGCATCGGGCCTACACCGCGAGAAAAGCTGTTGTCCTGCTGCGATTTACAACCGAATGTACATGCCAACATAGTGATTGCGACGTAACGGAGCACTGAGGTGCCCCATCGAAAGAGTTTTGCTTCGCTACTGTACATCAAGCCGGCGGGCGCGCGCCAATCCTCAGGCGAATAGCCTACGCCTTTGATTTCCGCGAGCAGTCGACAAATATGCGCGACAATCTTCCTCGCGGGGAGGTCCGGAGACAGCTCAGCAACGAACTCAAACAGTTGGCATCGCGCAAGGATCGACTCGCTCATCGGTGGAGTCCGCCAACGAAAGGTTTGTAAGACACCGCGAAGCGAGCGTTGTCTGAACTACGGAAATTGTACCGAAGCCACCCCGCGTGGCCAAACGCGAAAAGTGTGCCGAAGGCCTTAGCGTAAAAACCATGTTATGCGGCCATTACGGCTCGAAGTTGAATTCCATTGGTTCATCATTGGTCACGCCAATCATGTCACGAAAGATGTTCACGCAAGTCTCGGCGTCTCCGGTTGGGTCACCAGACAATGGGAATGCAAGGTGGGTTGTTGTGATATCGAATTCGACGTCGTGCGTTGTGTAGTTTTGAATCGGATCGACGTCACGGTCGGCGAAATACGATGTGATTTGTTCGATTACCGTTTGCTTGTCGGAATTGGCAGATAGGCTAAGTTCCCATCCGTGGTCACCGCGCATCACGAGAACAGCCTCGTTGCCATCGCGCGCCGAAACTATCAGTGAAGGGTGTTCAGCGGTTGATGCCATGATGCGTGTCAACAATGGCTGGAAACGATCGTATCCGTTTGATGCGGCGTACAGTGGTTGCCGGGGGATGAGGTAAATGAGGCCGATGATACAAAGCGTAGCGCCGCAGAGAGCAAGGATGGCGGGCCATGCGTGGCTAGCGACGATGGTCGCGCGAGCCGATTCGCTGAACTGGAAAGAAGTTGTCGTGATTGTATGGGTGTACGGATCGGCGTCGTCGGGCGGAAGTGCGCGACGCATAGCGACGTAAGTGAAAAGGTGGAGCAGCGAAAAGGCAACCAGCGGAAGTAGCCCAACGATCGTGATTGCCCAGAGAATCGTTTTCATGTTGGTCCGCATAACGGAAGGTTTTACGACACCGCCCTGAACGAAGCGAACGATGCCTGAACTACGGGGAAATTGTACCAAGGCCAGCGAGCGTCGCAAAACGACGAAGGCCTAGCGTAAAAACCATGTCGTCTCGCGATGCGCTACGTCGGGTGTTCGCGTGCCAACACGGCCAACACAAGGTCGCGGAAGCTGTTGAATGCCATTGAAACGTCGCCGATCCGGTCATGCATCAAAATGGATTCGTGGTTTAGGCGGACAATTGGGCAATCGTCGTTTGTAGCGCGGTTAACGTCGAAACAGATCGGATCGTAGCAGTCCGAAGCCATCGCAAACCGGACGTAGCCGTTCGGCCCCAATGTGTTTTCAAGCACGGGGTCGGAAGTCATCAAGTCTGCCAAAGGTTGCAAACCATCGCCCGGCGGATTGCCCAGAAGCCGTACAATTTCGAGATCGACCGAAAGCCAGCGGAAGAACAAAGCCAATTGGCGGTAAAGCGTCGGCAGAGATTCGTGGTTTGGTAGGTCACCCAAAGATTCAGGGGTAGTTGTGATTGCTGCGGGCGCCCACCGAATCGCGTTCCAGTCATCTGGGTCCGGCCCAAGGCTAAGTGCTGCCGGTGGAGGTTCGTCGGCAGTGTAGGTGAAATCATCGAGACGCTGGAAGGAATCGACAAAACGTTGAATTAGCGCCGCGTCATCGGCCATTGTGTTAGTCTCGACAACGGAAGGCTTTTGCGACACCGCGCTGAATGAAGCCAAATGATATCTGAATTGCTGGAAATTCTACCAAGGCCAGCCCGCATGGCCAAACGCGGAAGGTATGCCCGAAGGGCCCCGGCGTAAGAACCATGTTATCCGCCCGTAGCGGCCTCAATCGCAGAACAGAAAGACGGATTTGCCCGCTGCACGGGCATTGACGCAGATTTGACGGAATGCGCTGAGCGCATCGACGGCAGGCTGGTGAGCCGCTAGTTGAGGTAACAGGTCATCAATGTCAGTGACGACGCGATCAAGAGCATCACCAGTGAAATGTGCGTCTGCGTAGTAGTCAATCATCCGGCGCAAGAA
>CAYYHV010000147.1:0-15927 GCA_964471695.1 uncultured Pirellulaceae bacterium | reverse complement strand
GCTATAGATAAAGCAACGGTTCGTCCGCTTTCGATTCGCGGACTGATGCCCAATCTCTTGCTCCTGCTTGGAGTTGTATTCTCCATCGCATTCCTTTCGCCGACGAAGCCGATTTTCGGATGGCATCCATGGCCGTTTTTGAGAGAAATCGTTCAGTTGGGACTGGTTTTTCTGTCGTTGGCGTTGGGTTCGGTGAAACTTCGTGAGGAGAATCACTTTAATTATCACGCGATTCTCGAAGTGGCTGCGCTGTTCATCGGCGTCTTTATTTGTATGCAACCCGCGATTGAGATTTTACACCAGCGAGGCGGGGAACTGGGGCTTACGACTGCCAAGCAACTGTATTGGGCGACTGGGGGATTGTCCGCTGTTTTGGATAACGCGCCGACATACGTAGTCTTTTACGAAACGGCAGCAGCGGAGTTTGTGTCTGAGGATTATGCCCAGCTTGTGTCGGCAGAGGGGCCAAAAGCCGTTAGCGCCCGCCTCTTATTGATTGGAATCAGTCTTGGTGCGGTATTCATGGGAGCCATGACTTACATCGGCAATGGGCCCAATTTTATGGTCAGAGCCATCGCCGAAGAGTCGGGGGTGAAGATGCCAAGTTTCTTTGGTTATGTAGTACGGTATAGCATTCCCGTCCTTTTACCGGTATTTTTTGTGGTGTCTTATCTTTTCCTCTAAATACGGTTTGGCACCACCACGCCGATAAATCGAACTATTCAAGTGCAATACGACCACATAACCAAAGACAGGCAGTTCGATGAGTTGTGCGCACGCTTGCGCGATGTCGAACGCATTTGCTTTGACACGGAATTCGTTTCAGAATTCAACTATCGTCCTGATTTGTGCCTGCTTCAAGTCGAATACGATGGCGAGTTGGCAATCGTGGACACGCACGCCGTCAGCGATGTGACTCCATTCTGGGAAGTCCTCGTCGAAGGCGATCATGAGACGATCGTGCATGCGGGGCGTGAAGAGTTTCGATTCTGTTATGCGGCCACGGAGAAGATTCCTAAGCGGTGGTTTGATATTCAGTTAGCTGCTGGCATGGTGGGGCACGAGTATCCAATCTCTTACGGCAAACTGCTGGCCAAGCTGATCAACACGACACTTTCCAAAGGCGAAACTCGCACCGATTGGCGCCGTCGCCCATTGACGGCTGGGCAGATGGAGTACGCATTACAGGATGTTATTCACTTGCCGCCAGTCAAGCAGATTCTGCAAAAGGACCTCGAACGATTGGGCCGGACCGCGTGGTACGAGGACGAAGCCAAAGCCTGGCAGCAGGGTGTCCGTGACTCGGAGACTCGCGAGCGTTGGCGAAAAGTCTCCGGTGTCTCTGGACTTTCTGGGAAAGCGTTACGCATCGTCAGAGAGATTTGGCGTTGGCGTGAGGATGAAGCCAGATCACGTGACTCACCGCCGCGGCGTGTGTTACGGGATGATCTGATTGTCGAGTTGGCACGTCGTGGCAAAGCCGACGAGAAGCAGATTCGAGCAATCCGAGGCATTCAACGTCGCGACTTGAACGATCAGTACAGCAAGATCGCTGAAGCCATCCAGCGCGGTTTGGATTCGCCGCCGGAGAAACGGATGCGAAATCATCGCAACGACTACCCGCCGCAGATTAACTTGCTAGGGCAATTCCTGGGGACGGCGCTTACCAGCATTTGCCGCAAGAACGAAATTGCGGCCAGTCTGGTCGGGACGGTTCAGGATGTTCGCGACTTGATTGCCTACCGATTGGATTTTGGTGGACCGGATGAAATCCCGGTATTGGCTTCCGGTTGGCGGTCGGAAATCGTGGGCAACGTGATTGAACAGTTGCTGGCGGGCGAACTAAGTCTTCGCATCGAAGACCCCAAATCGTCGGCACCATTGGTGTTTGACAAAGTCGAATGATTGTAAAAACAAAACCCGCTCGCGGTACGAGCGGGTTCTGAGGCTATGATCTTCTCAACCGTCGAGTCAACTAGCGGTTGTCTTGTCCGCTGTCTCGCTTGGCTTGGCGAACGCGCGAGTTGACGTCGACGTAGTATCGAGTCCACTCTTCGGTGGCCAATCGAGTTTCCGGGATGCGGCATTGCATCTCAGCTCGGAATACGTGATTACCTGGCTCGGTAGCACGAGCCGAGATGTGGAAGACGACTTCCTGCCCCGGTGCAATCGTTTGAATCGGATCGAACACGACTTGGCCAGTGCTGACTTCGCCACGTCCACCGCGAATCGTTTCCGGTTCAACACCTTCGGAGAAGTATCCGATCAGTTGGACATTCTCAGCCGCTTTGGTACCACGATTCACGATTCGAACTTCGTATTTCGATTCGTTTCCGACAGGAACGGCTCCCTGCGGATCGTTAACGTACAGTTTGAGGTCGGCGAGCGCTTCGACGATTGTCACGATGGATTCGTTGACGCTCAAGTCGTGTGTTGACTGAGCCTGGATGTCGACGCGATTTTCACCAGCGTTGTTCAATTCACATTGCATTTCGAGAACACGAACGCTTCCGGCTCGCATCGAGCCAATCTGCCAAGCCACCTGGGCTCGTTGAGGATCAAACTTGCCAGCGTCACTTGCGGTGACGAAGCGGGCTCCGGCTGGAAGCGAGGCAACTGCCATAGTTTCCTTGGCCATGGCATCGCCCGTATTCTCAATGCGGACTTTGTAGATGGCAGAAGTCGCCGCGAAGTTGCGTGGCGGCCCCATCACAACGACTTCGAGATTGGCTCGTCGAACTTGAACTTCCTGAGTCACCTCGGCTCGCAGCCCATTGTCGGCGTATGCCATGGCTCGTACTTGCAGCTTGCCAGCCTGATGAGCGGTCAGCTCCAACTCAAGTGTTTTGCGTTCGCCGGGTGGAATGTTGCCCATGTTGCGAGTGCCGGCGATCTGCTGATAAGCCGTCATCGGAAGCAGGTTCAATACGACATTTTCAGCAACGCCCGTTCCTGGGTTGCTGATCGTGATCGTATAGACGTCGGTTTCACCGTATTCGACTTCTTCCGGTCCGTTCATTCCCAGTTCAAGCTTAGGTTCCTGAACGGTGATCTGTGCAGTCGTCTGGCCTGGTGCGAATGCCCAACCGACTCCGAGGTCGAAAGGGCGACTGTCGCGAGGTACAATTCGCAAGCCGAGTGTTTCTTCACTGCCCGCTGGGAGGCTGGCGATCTGCCACGATACGACGTGCATCTCGTTGGTATCATCAACGTCAACGACGGGAGCACCCGTGCTGGCAGAGTTGCCAACGACTTCGGCCCACATAGGAAGTTTGACGGTGCAGATGACGCTGCGAGCATCAACGTTGCCACGATTGACCATCGTGACACGATACGTCGCTTCTTTCCCGATAACGATGGTGCGCGGTCCAGCCGTCTTGAACGAAAGGGCTGGAGCCTCATTCGAGAGCAGTAGATTCCGCTGTGGTTTCGGCTGGGGGCGGCGTGCTGATTTTGAGACGACAGGAGGATGAGCTGCTTCGGGGCGAGTCATCACCTCGTCGATTTGGTCGATTGCTTCCCGGAGTTGATTTTCTTCGATCGGAGAGACAACGGCTCTCATTGGCTGGTGCGAAGGATTGGTTCGCACGGGTTCGATTTCCGGAGTCGATTCGACTCGCATCGTGTCGACAGGAGTCGTATTGATCGGCGTTGTCTTGATTTTGGTTGGAACTGGCCGACGAGTTATCGGAGTGGACGGAAGGCTGTCCACTGCAGGGACTTGGACTGGTGTCGCAGGTGTTGGCCCAGCGATTGTGGGCATGCGTGATGGCTCGATGTTCGTCGTCACTGGAGCTGTGTTCGGTGTCGCGGCTTGCGGAGTCACAGGTTCCGAACGCAGCGTGTTTGCTGGCGATTCGAATTGTGGCTTCATTGCCTTCATTTCTTCCAAACGACGTGCCGTACTTCGGCGAGCATCCTGAGGAAGCATCGGTTCGGGCATCGCGTTCAGAGGGCGTCGTTTGACGGAAGGTAACGCTCCATCAGCCGTCTGAGCCGCTTGGTTGATGGCTCCCGTGACAGACTTGTTTACGGCATTGCCCAGTTGGTTGACGGTGCCAGTGACCGCATCGTTGACAGTTTGGACTGCCTTCGTGGCGGAGTCCGCGGCGATACTCTTCGCGGCTTGGCCGGTTTGAGTCGCGGTATCTGCAAAAGAGTTTCCAATGGTCGAATCAACGACTCGACGTCGGATAGCATTTAGGCGATCGGTTACCGACGAACCTGTGACGGCTCCGTTGTTGTCGGCTTGCGGAAGGACGGGAGTCAACGCTTGCGTACGGACGACGCCATCGGCTTTGTCCATCGCTATGGCCGAAACGGCTCGGGTAAAGAGCCCAGGGCGACGAGCAGGCTCTTGTCCATTCGTCGTCGCTGCAACCCCGAACAAAAGAACGATGAGGGTAGTTTTCGTTACGTAGCGCATTACTTCATCCTGAATGAACGTGAAAATGTACGGTCGCTCTGTGTCCGTATCGGGTGTTTGGGTTGCACGGGTTCAGTCGACTTTGAGGATTTTTCGGTTTTTTCTTGCTGGCCCAGCTAGCGAAGGCGCGTGAGGACTAGCGGGCGCAATTGTGGATTGTTACCGTCAACGTCTTGGGTGCGATGAATGCACAAACAGCGTTTGAATTTGGAGTGTCGAAGTGAACGAACAAAGTCGTCGGGAAAAGATTGAGGCCATGTTGGCAGATGATCCAGGAGACGTTTTCTTACGTTACAGCCTGGCGATGGAACTCGAAAAGGAAAACAGCCATGAGCGCAGCCTGGAGATTCTACGTGAATTGATTTCGGGACTGACTCCTTACGTGCCAGCATTTTTCATGGCAGCGCAGCATCTTGCCAAACGTGGTGAATTGGACGAAGCCAAATCTTGGTTGCGCGACGGTATCGAGCAAGCACGTGCTCAAGGAGATTCGCATGCGGCCGGTGAAATGAGTGAGTTCCTGCAGAGCCTTTAGTTCGCTATTCGTAAGTAATTGCTAGCGGTTTTCGATAGCGTAGAGTGCAATCTCAACTCGAAAACTCTCCGCTACGGCTTACCCCCAAATCGGTCTTGGTCGTCAAACGTTGAATCATTAAAGTCCCCGCCTCGTCTGGTTGCCCATCTTTCGTTTGGGAGCCGCGACTGAACACACGGAGACTCATCGATGAAGGCGCGGCTTACTCTCGGAATCTCAATCCTGGCATTATTGATCTGCTCAGGTTGCCAATCCAGGCAGGGGACGCGCATGACGCTCAATCCCTTTCGGAATTCGTTGGCCACAACGAGCAAGCAATGCATTCCGCCGCCTCCGACTGGGAGTATTGGCCGTAACGGATATTATCAGCAACAACCGATGACGGCGCGAGCCCAGTCGCCGGCTTCGTTGCAACCCGTGCCGCAATTGGGAAGCCAACCGCAATCGAATCCGGCTGAGCCGCGTTCGGCGGCTTTGCCAAGCGATGGGGATTGGGAATCCGGTCGACAACCAGGATTGGATTTTGGTGCAGGTATTCGACCCGCGACCTTGTCGAATGAGCGAACTGAAGTGGTCCAAGCAAGTTTGAATCGAGACGTGCCCCGCAAACGACCCGCAACTACAAAACGCTCCAGCAATCTGGCTTGGATTCCACCCTTTGCAAAGGGGATTTTGCCGGGTAGCAAACTATTGGGCACGCAGACCTCCCAAGACATAGGCTTGGTGGGAGCCAATGCCGAGATCGATCCAAGCAGGTTCAGCAATCAAGTGGCTGCCATTCCTCGAACCGTTGCCCCACCGGCGTTGCTCAGTCGCCGTTCGGTTGCGTCAGGATATACTCCGCCACGGACGGCTCTACCGCCTCGATTCCGAGTCCCCAGTTATGTGAGTCAGGCGGATATCAATCGAGCCCCATTGCAAAATGTCGCTGCGTCATCATCGCACCAGCACGATGGGGCGACTTGTAACTGCAACCAGCCGCCGCCCGTCGTCGATTTGGTCCCCTCGCCGGACCCAGCGTATAACGGTTCGCAATTTGCCAACGTCGATTCGACGGCTTGGCGATAATCGCGGGAAATAATGGCACTAGACCTCGTGCCGTTGACTTTGAACAATGTTCCTTATGAGCATTGCTTCCCAACCACCGAATCCACCTGCCGACGGCAGCGATACGCCGCTGATCGAGCAGCTCAAACCACTTTACATCGGTCCCCTTCGGATCGACCCGCCGGTGCTTCAGGCTCCGATGGCTGGATTTACCAACTACGCCTTTCGGCAGATCGTCCGCGAATATGGCGGAGTCGGATTGCCCGCGACGGAGATGGTCAACGCCAAGGGGTTCGTGTGGATGGGGCGCGAGAAGGAGGAGTTTCCGGATCGTTTGTGGGGAGTCAAAGAAGAAGTTCGTCCGTTGGCCGTACAGATTTGGGACAATGATCCCGACACACTGGCCGAAGTCGGTCGTCAGTTGGCTCAGGATTTCAACGTGAGTGTCGTCGATATCAACTTTGGTTGCCCAGTCCGACAAGTCACTGAAAAGGCGCATAGCGGTTCTTACCTGCTTCGGTTTCCTGATCGGATGTATGACATCATCAGTCGCGTGGTTCAAGCGTGTGCGCCAACGCCCGTCACCGCCAAGATTCGGTTGGGATGTACGCGGGACCAGATGAACGCCATCGAAGTCGGAAAGGTGGTCGAAGCCGCCGGAGCCGCGGCTTTGACAGTTCATGGTCGCACAGCGGCAGACATGTTTAAAGGCAGCGCAGATTGGGATCGGATTTCGGAGATCAAACCGCACCTCAAGAAGATACCGTTGATCGGAAATGGCGACTTGGACAGTGCTCAAAAAGTCGTCGATGCTTTTCGTCGCTACGATATTGACGGAGTCATGATAGCGCGGGCTTCACTGGGGCGACCGTGGTTGTTTGCTCAATGCCAGGCGGCGTTGCGCGGCGAACCGGTTCCAGCCGATCCGTCGCTTGAGGAGCAACGGAAGTGTTTACTTCATCATTACGATCTGGTGGTTCAGCGGTTCGGTCCGGCCAAAGGATCGCAGCTTATGCGCAAGTATGCGTGCACTTACGCCGTGGGGCGACACGGGGCTCGTGAGTTTCGCAAGCGAGTGGCGCTCGTCGAGTCGCCACAGGAATTCTATCGGATCGTCGAGGACCACTTTCCTCGCGATCTGCCCGCTGAGAAGAAGTTGTGATTCCCGCAGGTTAGGCGGCTTGGTGTTCAACCAGTTCGGCAGCGAGCTCGACGACTTCGCGGCGATTGCGTGGGACGTGCTTGATGAAGCGGCTGGCTGTTTTACCCGCGAAAATTCCAACGAGGAAGGCCGCGAGGAAAGTTCGCAGTCCGTAGGTGAGGTAGAAGCCACCGAGATAGTTAGCGCCCGTCGCTGGAACGACAAAGAGCGGATGATCGGTACTGATCAGACTAGCCGGTTGGACGACACCCTGCCCTGTTGCGTCGCCAATGAAGTTGCCGACGGTCGCGCAACCGGCAATGACAGTGGCGGCGAATATCCAACTTCCCCACCGAACCCAGCCTTGTTCTTTGCTGAGCACGATCAAGGCGATGGCGACAGTAAGCGGGTAAGTGTGAAGCAACACAGACCCCAATTGCTGAAAGTAAACCGCCGTAGGCATGGAGGAATCGGAATTCCAGATCATCGTGATTGCCGGGACAATACCCGAGATCAGTATGGTGGCGAGAACTGCGGTTCGGATACCAGATCGACGAGTCTGACGTAGATCATTGTAGATGCTGATGCGATCAGGTCGTTCACGCTCGCGTCGAGAAAACATGGCACGCTTCCGTAGACGTTATTCGTAGTTTCTTACACATTCCAACAGCCCTAAATACGAAAAATTGGGGTCAGCTGGAAGACGGAATCGAGTCTGCTTTGATTCCGTTACTGCGAACCACCCCACCATCGGTGGAGTGACGATGGCCCCGCAGGATTGGGAGCCGCGTACGGCATGGTTGGAGCCGAAACGGCGCCGGGCTGTAAGTCAGGAATTGTAGGAGCCGTTGGCGCTGGGGCTCGGTTGAACGTACGACTGAGAAAACGACTAAAGCGCGAGGGTTCATTGGGCTCGACTGTGGAAATTGGTTGCGTCGACTTGGTTGTTGACTGAGGAAGTTTGTTCCACCATTCAGGCTGGTCCAACAGTTCTTTGTATTTGGCAGCTGCGGCGTAGGCCGAATGCGGAACGTCGGGATTGGCAGGATATTGGCTGGGGCTTGAGGCCGCTGGACCGACAGGATCGTAGTAGGACGGTTGGACATTTTGTGTGACGACAATGTTGATGGGAGGTTTCCATTCATTTGTCGCTGAGCTGGCGCCTGCAATCGGGTAGGACGATGGGTAAGCAGCCGGAGGATTTGACGTCGACACATTGGGATGATCGTAGCCGACGGTTTGGGATGAATTCGCGATTGCCGGCTTGGCAATTGACGCGTGCTCCGTTGGCGTCGGAACGGAAACATCCAGTAGATCGACTGGTCCTGAAGGTTCAGATGTAGCCGATTCGTTGACGTTAGTAAGTTTGGATACCGTAAAAGTTGGAAGTTCATCCCACGGCGATGCTGCTATGCCCTTGGGCTGTGGAACATTCGACCCCAGCATCGCGGGCGGTGCCGGAGTCCGAAGTTGCGGATGTTCAGCGATAGCCCTTGCTGGTGCATGGGCGGCTAGCGCAACAGACAGAAGCCAAAAAGAAATGTGGCAACGATGCATTCAAAATCCCCCCCGGGATGATGTGCGAAAATTCGCAAGTCCTGACCGTGACTTCGATCGGGTACTTTTCGCATCGCTGGCTATCAAAACTCACAATTTTTCGTCAACTGCCAGAGGTGATAGCATCAGTAAGCAATTCCAAGCATCGTAGAATCACTATCTTCAACCTAAGTTTAGCGACGGATTCCCCTCGACGATCCTGATGGACCTGTTCAGCGGAACATCCTGCGTCCACTTTTGCGTTTTGCCCGTAGTGGGCCAGAAGACTTCGAGTCGTTCAATCTTGGTGGCTTTTCCCAGGCCAATATTCTGAGTCAGTGGGTTGGCACCAAAACTGCCGCCGCTGTTCACCCAGCGGTAAATCGTTTGACGCTGAGATTTGGAGTCGATAGTGTCGATGCGTATACGAGCTCCGATGGCTGATCGATTGGAAGTCTGTCCGACGAGTTTGATATTGATCCAACCATTGCCGAAACCTGGGTTCTCGAACAAAGCATCGAAGAATGCATCACCCGGAAAAGCTCCGCCCATCTGCTCAAAGACATCCTGGTCGCCATCGTTGTCGAGATCGGCAAAAACGACTCCATGCCCTTTCTGTAGGTGGCCAAATCCGCCAGCAATGGTGACGTTCTTAAACCGCTGGCCCCCGTCGTTCACAAACATGCAGTTCGGTACCAAGTTTTTGAATTCCGGTTCGCCGGTGCCCAAGTAAAAATCTACGAACCCGTCGCCGTTCAAATCCCCAAAATTAGAACCCATGGGCCCAGTGGGTTCGGTGAGCCCGACTTGTTCGGCAACGTCAATGAAGCCGCCCTTCCCATCTCCTCGATAGAGTTTCGCGACTTCCGCGACCGGATCGTATTCAAGTGTATGCGCGGCGAGAATGAAGATATCGGCTGTCCAGGAAGAAGCGTAGATATCCAGATTGCCATCGTTGTTATAGTCCCAAAACCAGGCGGGAAAACTGGCGTGCGGACCGGTTACTTGGGTCTGCGGGGCGACATCAGTGAATGTTCCATCGCCGTTGTTGTTGTAAAGCCGATTGATGTCAAGAAAGTTGGAAACGTAGAGGTCCGGGAAACCGTCGTTGTTATAGTCTCCCCACACAACGCCCTTTGCGAATCGGTTGTTGAGTACGCCCGCCGTCGAAGCGATGTCAATGAACTTGCCAGCATCGTTGCGAAACAGTTGGCAAGGTGCTGCGGATGCATTGTTGTCCATCCAGTCGGCTTCATTACCAATGAATACATCGAGATCGCCGTCGTTGTCAAAGTCGGCCCATGAAGCCGACTGCGTGGGGTAGTTGACTTTGGCCAAACCACAATCGAACGTCACGTCGGTGAATTGGGCGGCTCCGGCCACGCCATTGTTACGAAGGAGCGAGTTGGGATGATTGCCTTGGCTGCCCTGCCATGCTCCACGCAGTACGAGAATGTCTGTCCAACCATCGTTGTCATAGTCGGCTTGGACAAGATTCAGGCCGCCGGTGATTCCTGTCAGGCCGGCCTCTGAGGTGCGATCGGTAAACGACCCATCCTGGTTGTTGTGGAAGAAGCGAAGTTGTCCCTTGGTGTCGTAAGTCGAAACAACAAGGTCCAGCCAGCCATCGTTGTCAAAGTCGTCGGCGATCGCACCACCGGAGAGACTAAAAGTCGCGATACCTCGAGATTTGGCTACGTTCTTGAATTTTGGAAATGGCGATCCCTTCAGGAGCTTATTGGGCGGGATCAGATATCGCTTGGGAATCCCGTCGGGGTATTCTCCGACGGTCATGTACGCAATATTGATCAGCCATTGAGCTTGGAGAAAGGTCTTTGCGTCGTTTTCTGAGTCGCGAAGGACCTGAGTGAAGTACTTGATGGCTGCTCGAGATCCAGACTGATTGGTGTGGATTCCTTCGCCTACGATGGGCATGATGCAGCTGTCAGGGGTGTTGCGTTGACAGCAATTCTGCGTTTCGGCAAGCCGCATGTGTGCCATTGCCAGAGCGAACGTCAGGTGATTGCTAAGTGCTCTTTTACTTCTCGTTGGCCAACTGGCCGTCACCTTGGGGAGATGCTGCTCAAGGCACTCGGTCAAAAGTTCGATGGCGCGTTCTTCATTTCCCAGTTTGAGTTCCGCATCAGCTAACTCAGATTTGAGGCGACTGATGGTTGGCAAATCGTTGGGAGCCAGTCGTTCAATTTGGGCACGCAGCTTTCTGGCCTTCGCGTCGCCGATCCAAACATTGGTGTCGCCAGTCCGCGCGGCAACGTCTTTGAGTGCCCGGACCATGCGTTGGTGAGATGCCGAGGAATGGCTGGTTGGTGTTGGCCAGTTTGAGTCCGCCGCGGCGAGAGCTGTACCCGTTTGAGTGGCAGCTTGGGGGGATGGGGCTTGCGAAGTATCATGGCAACCAGTGCACACGATCCATAGTGCGATCCCGAGAACTAGGAAACGCTTGGTGCCCATTTCAGCTCCAATGAAAGTGTGATTCAAATCGAAGAACAACATCTATGTGGGAAACGGTCACGCAGCCGTTGTAAGGTAACAAAATACAGCGAGCGACGTCGGCGCATAACAAAACCCGCTGTCGCTACGACAGCGGGTTAAACTGAATTGGACTCAGCAAGCAAGTTAAGCTTGAACGGTTTCCTGAGTGCGGCTCGCGATTTCCGATGCGAGCAAATTCAGATCAGCCTTGGCGCGAATATCGTCGGCTAGCATGCTACGACCTGAGTTCGTGTGAACACCGATCGTGCGTGTGCAGGTGTTGGTTTCAGGGCAGATAAACGAAACCTTGATGGGGGTGATATCGTTGATCTCAACAACGCCGTTGTCAGTCGCATATTCAACATTGAATTGGATCTGTCGGTTGTTTTCCTCATCCTCCCACGTCGCAATGTGTGTACCCATGGTGCACTCCCATCAATCAAAAATCACTTGTGATCGCCGATCCAGCGTGAACCGGCCGCGTAATGTTCGAATCGACTGAGTTGGGGACATCGTCCCTCTGCTGCATGATTTCGCCATTCGGCGATAGCGTGAATCAGTACGATCCATTCCAAGATAATCGGTCTAGATTGCCCGTTTCCCTAAGAAAAGCGGCAAAAACCGACTTCGGAACGACAATACTATCCATGACGGACTATTGGGGCAACTCAAAATCCGAAAAATCCGAAATACTGTAACTGTGACAGTGTGGGTCGCAGGGACTGTTTTGACTATGTCTGGCGGTGCAGGTTCAAGGAAAGTGCATGAGAAAAGTCTTTGTTTACGAGGCAATCTGTGCCGGAGCTCATTTTTCTGGAGAAACCAATGCGAATGAGCGTTGGGATGGTGGCACTTGTGAATTGCTTCCGGAAGGCTATGCGATGCTCGCGGCGCTTTGTGAAGATTTGTCGAGGATTGAGGGAGTCGAAGCTTACACGATGTTGAGCCGGCATCTGGATGGTCTGGTTCCGCAACCTCAGGCGACGGTTGGTTGGCTGGATCGTTCCACAACGAAGTGGCAGCGAGAGAAGCGATTCATGCAACTCGCCGCCAAATGTGACTATTCGATCGTTGTGGCCCCTGAATCGGCTGGTGAACTCGATCGTGTTGCGACTTTGGTCGTCACAGCCGGTGGAACCTTGTTGGGGCCAAGTCTCCCAACCATCAAGCTGGGGGCGGACAAACAGTTGTTTGCGGAATGTTGCGTAGCTGCGGGATTACGAATTCCCAAGGGTGTCGTTCTGCGAGCCGACGAGGCGCCGGAGTCGATTGTTGGGAAACTGACGCTTCGAAGTAACTCAGAACTGTTGATTCGTCCATTGGATGGTGTTGGGTGCGAGTCCGTGCGTCGATTCGATTCGCTCGAGGCCTTTCTTGGTGAACCCCCTTTCCCGTCAGCGATTCGGGTGGAAGAATTCTGTCGGGGCCAAGCCACGAGTGTAGCATTCTTGCGAGCATCTAGCGGCGATTCGCTGGTGCTCCAGCCTTGTCTACAGGATATTCGATTCGATACGGACGGGAATGCGAGTTACTTTGGCGGGACGGTGCTTGGCACCGATGCACCGCAAGATTGGATCGCAAGGTGCCAGTGTTTGGGAAGACGAGTCGCCGATCTTGTCGACGGGGGAACCGGCTACCATGGAGTCGACCTGTTGCTCGGGGATGCGACAGATGGCGCCGATGACGTGGTGTTGGAGTTGAATCCACGCATGACGACTTCTTATGTTGGCCTTCGACATGCAACGTCAACAAACATAGCGGAGTTGATGCTTGTCCTCGCCGAACGCGGCAATCGTCCGTCATCCAACCCAAGCTGGGAATGCGAAAGCATGGCTTTCCAAGTCGATAAACTGCCCGGCTGAGTCATTGGCTTGCCGGATGAGAAAACGACGTCCGACTTCTATCACCCTTGAGATTTGTTTATGGGCATAGTTGAATCCGGTTTCTGAAATTGGGCTCAGCCGTTAGGCTGGATCAAGCAAAGGTTGGCTGGGACTACGGAGAAGGCAAAGATGGCTTGGCTGGGAATCGATATTGGAGGTGCAAATCTTAAAGCAGCAGACTCGCGAGATTTTGCAATTACGCGGAGCTTTGCTTTGTGGCAGAAGCCCGAGAAACTGGCTCACGAATTGCGAGCCATGATCGCTGATGCTCCGGCAGACATCGACCGTCTTGCGACTACGATGACGGGTGAATTGGCGGATTGCTTTGAGTCGAAAGCCGTTGGTGTGTGCACGATTCTTGATGCATTCGAGAAGGCCGCTGATGGGCGGCACACAAGGGTTTATCTTACGAACGGAAAATTTGTGACTCCCGAGGTTGCCCGGCGAAATCCCGAGCGTGCAGCCGCATCGAATTGGTACGCCTTGGCGAGTTTTGCCAGTCGTTTCGTTGGCGAGGGGCAACGAGGATTGTTGATTGACGTCGGTTCGACGACGACGGATCTCATTCCGCTTGATTCAAATGGGCCCAAGGCACGCGGGCGAACGGATACGGAACGTTTGGTACATGGCGAGCTGCTATATACAGGTGTGCATCGCAGCCCTGTTTGTGGCGTTACACGTGTCGTACCCTATCGCGACCAGCAATTATTTGTTGCCCAAGAGTTGTTCGCGACAACACTCGATGCCTATCTGATTCTTGGGAAGCTCAGCGAAGACCCAACGTCGAACAAGACGGCCGACGGGCGAAGCGCCACGAAACGTAATTCCAGGTCGCGATTAGCTCGGATGATCTGTGCAGATAGCGTCGAATTCAATCATCGAGATGCGGTTGTGATGTCGGACGCGATCTGCCAAGCCCAACTGGACTGTATCGAATCCAGCTTGAAGCGATGTTGGAATTCGGCGGAGGTACCTGATGTCGTGGTCTTCAGCGGGTGCGGCGATTTCCTGGGTAGCATGCTGATGGATCGCATGGAATGGAAGCCCAAGGTTGTGCCGCTGTCGGACAAAATCGGACGACGGGCATCAACGTGCGGACCAGCCTATGCACTAGCGGTCATTGCGACTGAATTCAGTCGAAAGAGTTAGCATGTTCCGTGTGATCAAGCTGGGTGGAAGCCTGTTGAGTCGAGAATCATGGGCCGACGATTTTCTCGCATGGTACAAGCCGTTGCCGCAGGTCCATGATGTTTTGGTGGTAGGCGGCGGGCAGGCCGTCAATTCTATTCGCACGCTTGATCACCGGTTGGCACTCGGGGAAATTTCATGTCACGTGCTCGCCGTTGCGTTGATGGATGTTCAAGCCCGGATCGTCGCTCATCGAATCCAGTGGCCGCTTGCAGCCGATTCGGCGGAACCACGACGTGCAATGCGATCGGTAGTCGTGTGTGGCGAGTGGATGGATACGGCGAGTCTACGATTAGATGGCCCTGGCTTACCGGTGTCGTGGGCGGTATCAAGCGATTCGATCGCTGCTTGGGTAGCCCGTACGTTGCGAGCAAACGAGTTGCTCCTCCTGAAATCTCTCGCTGCGCCAACGACTGACCCGACGACTTGGCACGATTTCGAATACGTTGATGAATGCTTTTTATCCATGATTGGGGGAATATCGCAAGTCAGCGCGACGTTATTGCCCACGAAGCAGTCATTTTGAATCTTCTTGAATTGTGAATTCGAGTTGCGAGGCTATTCGGGCAACTTAGAATGGCACGCTCAGGTCTATCTATTTGTTACATCTATTCGGAATAACCATGATTTTACAAAAACAGCTAGGCGTCATTGCGATGATGTTTGCGTTGTCGGCCTCAGTTGCTTCCGCAACACTGGAGCTTACAGAACTCGATCTGGCGACGGGTACAATTGAAATGACCAACGTCGGGACAACCGACGTGACTGGAAACTTGTTGGAATGGTGTATACCGTTCGTTTACGGACAGATGGAGTCGGGTGGTTTTACATTCGCTCCGGGAGAATCGCGAGTCTACACGCTACCTGGCTCGTTGAGTGGAGCCGACGATCTGTGGATTTATCAAGATCGAACCGGCGGCTTTTCGAACACTGCTACGGTCATCTCCGGGATCGTATGGGGCTCGAGTCAATCAGGACAGGGACGAGTCAACTCAGTCGTGACGAATACGGGTGGTGAGGCGTGGGCCTCGACGACTGATTTCGTGGATATCAGTGGACTGGGAGCAGGGCAAACACTGCAATTACTATTTCCTGGTGATACCCCAAACGAATCGTCGGGATGGACAATCGCCGATGCGAATTTTGGCACATTTGAAGGCGACATTACCGGATGTTTCGACTCCGACAAAGACGGCGATCTTGATTGTGCTGACATCGACGCACTAATCAATGAAATTGCGGCTGGAACCAACAATATGGCGTTCGACTATACGGGCGACGGATTGGTGGACTTGGCTGACCGCGATGCATGGTTGGTAGAGGCGGGGGCTCAGAATCTGGGACCTGGAAGAACGTATCTACTGGGCGATGCTAATCTGGATGGAAATGTCGACGTATCCGATTTCAATATCTGGAATTCAAACAAGTTCCAGGCAAATGCTGCTTGGTGCAGTGGTGATTTCAACGGCGACGGAAACGTGGACGTAAGTGATTTTAACGCATGGAACTCAAACAAGTTCCAATCAGCGGCGGCCGCGGTACCCGAACCAGATGGTGTGACAGCATTCCTAGTTAGTTCGTTGCTGCTATTGATCAGGCGTCGAAGACGATAGACTTTCAGGCTTGGCATTGTTGCTCGCCGGAGTAGTATTGCTGACTCGACGCTTCCGTTAGAAAT
>CAYYHV010000146.1:0-15969 GCA_964471695.1 uncultured Pirellulaceae bacterium | reverse complement strand
TCTTGCTGGCGACTTCGCGAACCATCTGGGCGCCCATGTTCTCGTAAACGTCTTCGAGGTCAATTTCCTTCGCGACCGTTACGCCGTCTTTGGTAACCGTTGGGCTGCCGAAGCTCTTTTGAAGGATCACGTTGCGACCCTTGGGACCGAGCGTTACTTTTACGGCTCGTGCCAATTTCGAAACACCGCGGCGAATCGCTTCGCGTGCTTCCTGATCAAAGGCAATCATCTTTGCCATTTAAAGACTCCCCGTTGAGTTGTGACGAATCAGCTTTCTCACAAAGCTATGGTCGTCGAGTAGTATTTTCGATGCGATTTTCAGGTTTGAACTAATTCAATCCCATTCGCTTAAACATCAAGAACCGCCAGGATGTCGTCCTCACGCATGATGAGGTACTCCTGATCATCAATCGTCAGGGATTCACCGGCATAGCTGCTGAACAGCACGCGATCACCCTTCTTCACTTGGAAATCACTACGCGATCCGTCATTCAGCAGTTTTCCATCACCAACGCTTACGATCTTGCCTCGAGCCGGCTTGTCCTTGGCCGATTCAGGGAGCACGATTCCACCAGCCGTGGTGTCGAGCGATTCGTCACGAATCACAACAACACGATCACCTAGTGGTTGGAGATTAGTCTTCGACTTCTTTTTCGCTTTTGTCGCAGTGGCCATCGTTTTTTGACCTCCTCAGTCTTCTTTTTCACTTTACCCGTACTATTTAGAAGCCCAGACCGCCAGCCTCGTTGCCGAGACTCATATCGACTGCCAAATGGGCGCACTTTCATCGGCGATGACCCGCTATTTTGCAAGTAGCGCGCCAATCGGGCGCCGAACCGGAATCTCAGGCAACTTCGTTACGGAATTGCCCGCTGATCAGCGGTTTTGCAGATTTCAATTTGGTCAATTTTCACAAGTGAGCCCGACTTCACTTGGCAATCCGACTACATGACCTCGAGCGGACTGAGCCCTCAATCGACTTTCTGCCAATTTGACAGCGGCCCAGAGATGAAGCGAAGAACAGCGACTATACTGAGATCAGATTCGAACATTCATCAGTGATTTTTCTATGCCAATTCCCGTTAAGTGTAGCTGCGGTAAGCAGATATCAGCCCCAGACAAACTGGCGGGCAAGCGAGCCAAATGCCCCGGTTGCGGCGAAGCGTTGAGCATTCCGGCTGCCTCAAAAGGCAATCTGCCAGCGAAAACTAGCTCCGGTACGGCGATTCCCGTCAAATGTGAGTGCGGAAAGTCATTTGCCGCACCCGCTAAACTGGCTGGCAAGGCAGTGAAGTGTCCTGCGTGCCAGAAACCGATCAAAGTCCCAGGTGGAGCAGGGCAGGGGCCCCCGGCCGCTTCCGAAGGTGGAATCACCGCCCAGTGCGACAGCTGTGGCAAGTCGTTTCGCGCCCCATCCAAGCTGGCCGGCAAGAAAGTCGGCTGCCCAGGATGCAAACAGCCCGTACAGATTCCGGGCGGGAAGCAAACGGCGGTGGCCGCAACGGATACCGCCGGCTTGGACGATGATATTGGCGTCGGTTCGCTACTCGACGAAATTGGTTTCCAGCGCGCCGCCGCAGCCAACCGATGCCCAGAATGCAAAGCCGATCTTGGTGCTGACGCCATTCTTTGCGTCCATTGCGGTTACCACCTTGAAACGGGAAAGAAACTTTCAACCCACACCGTCGAAAAGAAATCGAAGAAAGTTGCTGCGCCGAAAGCCGTGCTCTCGGCAAAACAAACAGCCGGTCTACAAGAACTCGCAAGCCGCAAGAAACTTATCGAAACCTGCTTCCAACTCATCGTCGTGAGTATCCTCGGCAACGTCGGACTAAACGTTCTTGCGACTCGATTGCCGGAAGCGACCGTGGCCATGATCTATATCGCGTTGATCGTGTTTTCCATTTTCATCGGCTTATTCATGGCGTTTGCCGTGTTTCGTGTGGCATCGCACCTTAAGGGGCAAACATCGGGCATCGTGTTCGGATTACTCGCTCTGTTACCGTGCATTGGGTTCCTGTTGTTATTGTGGATGAACTCACTTGCAGGAACAGCGCTCAGTGCCGGTGGCTATACCGAATCCTCCTGACCATCGGTTCCCTTCGCTGCGCTCTTCTAATCGTTGCATACGGCAAGTCAGGCTTAACCTCGCGCATCGTTTCAGCTTAACGCGAAAAAAACTCGCTTTGTGGGTTCGCGGATTTGCATCTGCTAAGCCATGGCGTAGCCTTTACTGGCCAGACTCTGTCTCACGACAAAGTCAGAACTCAGGCCAACTGCCCACCGCGATCCCCATCGCAACACTCCCTCCCCCATACGAGCCTCGCCGATGACCCAGCGAACTTCCTCTGGCATTTGCCTGCTAATCCTTGTGTCCTTTGCATTGCCCGCAACCTCAGTTGCCCAAGCACCGCGAAACGTAAAAGACTTTGCACTCGCCTATCGCGTTCAAGTCTACGAGACTTATCGCGCCGAACGTGAAGAGTATGCAGAACGTATGAAACTCGGCGAAGAGGCCATGATTCGCTACCGATCCGCCAAGAACGCCATGGATCGCAAGCGAGTCATCGACTGGTTCTCGCAGGCCATCGTCGCGTCTTACCCTGGCGGTGGCAGCCTCCCGGTGCTACCGGGCGAAGGTCTGGCGAACACCTTTCAAGATGCTGACGCCATCGCAGCGCGTGGCAGCGAGTTCAAATACAACCCGGAATTCCACCCGCTAAGATTCAACCAGTACAGCCGATCGCCGAACTGGGAATCGCAAAAGCCATCGTTGCCGAAATTCAACCCCGACGCGGCGGGCTCCCAGGCACTCGCCGACTATCCCATCGACAATGTCGACGACGAAACGGATGTGGATACCGAAAAGGATACCAAGCCCTTGCCGGATACCGATCTGGACAAGGCGCTGAATTCCGACGCGGAACAGATCACGACCAACGATAACGACTCATCCGACGATGAACTTACGTTTACACCAATCCAAACAAGCGAAGAAAGTGTCCAGTCGGCCACGGTTGATGAACCCAAGACCGACGACCTGAAGGTTGCAGCCGCACCGTTGGACGCAAGCCCTTCCAATACCGAATTGACGATCGACACTCCTTCGATAGATGCCGAGCCGAGCGATCCCATCGAATCAACATTGGAGATCGAACGACCCGATTCCGAAGTCAAATCCACCGTCCAAGCCGAAGTCGATGAGTCAAATGCCGACGAATCGTTCGAGACACCTGTCAACAGCGAAACGCCGGATGAAGTTGTCAAAACGGTTTCGCCCATCGAAATCAATGCACGCGTCGCGGGTCACAATCTGGCTCTTGCCGGCTTGGAGAAACGTACCGAACGTGCATTTGCTGGCAACCACAAGGACTTGGTGAATGTCGTAGAACGGCTCGAGCAGCTTATCGATTCGCATATCAAAGCACGACTGATGATTGAGAGCGCCCCAGAATTGTCATCCAAGCTTATCTCGCTGGATAACATCGTTCACCTTTCTGGAGAGATCAACCGCCAACTCAAGTCGTTCTTGCACTCCACGTCGAAAGATATTGACCGCGAAACCCTTAAACAATTGCGGGCTCGAGCCGAGAGCGTCTACGAATCGACGAAGCAACTCTAGGCTTCGAACCCTTGTGAGCGGCAGGGCGTTCGCCATCGAGCGCCCGGAACCTAGGAAAATCAGACGCGTCGACGACTCCGTCCGCGTTGAAATCTCCACGGCACAATCGGTGAACAACGATTACCACGCCAGCGCGGGCTAACCCTCTGTAACTTGTTGGCCAGTCCAAACATGGATGGAGGCAATCCTAGCTAGCAATCGCAACCGACGATCTGCCAGCCATATCATCGCTTTCCAAAGCAGGAAATGGCTCTTTGCGATTGCTATTTGCATGGACTGCCATCTTTGATACTTACCTTTGGCCCCGTGGTCTATTTTTCCACGCCGGAACGGCATCCACGATGGAATGCCGGCGATTTAATGGTATTCAATGATCCCGCCCAAGTGGCTGGAGTCAATTCATCGCTATCCATGGAAGGCGTTTCGATGAAGCGAACAATGAACCGACTGTTCCTCCGACTCATCATGTTGTGTGCGGCCATAATTTTGGGCGCATTCGCTGTAGCCCATGCTCAAAAAGGGCTTGCGCAACCTGATACGACGCTCGCGAACGCCGGTCAGATCGGACCGCAATCAGCGCAGCCGATTCCGCCTGGCGCATTCTCCGATCCGAACGTTTACGGGACGCAGCAAGACCAGTCCGGCTTCTCCGAGGTGCCAGCCCAACAGCTTGTGACACCCATCCAGCCCGCGGGCGGATTCGATGACGAAGTCGCGTACCGGGAGGACAGCCAGCCGTACCAGGCCAGTGTCACGGAACCTCCCCACGAGGAGATTGCGCCGGAACAGTACTCTCAACCGCAACCCAACGCCTACGCCGATAATAGCTACTCAAACGAATACGCCGACAATGAAGCGGGCGGATATCCGGAAGAGGACCTCTACCAGGCTGGCACCGCAGAACAGCCAGCCGCTGCGTCGGCTGATTACTACGCGGACTTGCAACCACCAGAGTTTGACGCTCCCGGTGGCACGACGGCTGCTCCTGTCCAATACATATCGGAAGAAAAGCCACAGGAAGTCGCTCCCCCGGTTTCGACCATTGACTACGCGGCTGCAGACACGGACCCACCCGCGGCGACCCCTTCTCCCGCCTTGCCGGACATTGGCTCGCTGCCCGTCACCACTCCGGCTCCTGCGCCAGCCTACGGCGAAACCGAAGGTTACGGTGACAGTGCTTACGGCGACAGCGGCTATGGCGACGCACAATCTGCAACGACGCCATCGCCGTCACCTTACGCAGCCCCACAGACGCCAACGATGGCGCCGCCGCAGACCAATGGAATTGACAACACTCCACCACCATCTACCGGTTACGGTGGACCATCGATCGCACCGCCGCAGCCTCAAACACCGGCGGCTTTACAACGACAAGGTCGAGCCAGTTTGCAGATTTCCAGCAACGAAGGTTACGGTGGCACACCGATTGTTCCATCGGCAGATGCCAACGGCACCGGCAAACCTGGCTCGGTTGAGTTGGAAGGCACCCAAACGCCTACACTGCAAATCACCAAAACGGCGACTCCTGAAATTCAGGTGGGCAAGCCGGCTAAGTTCAAAGTTACCATTCGCAACATCGGAGCCGTGGATGCTCACGGTGTGATGATTCGTGATCAGGTTCCACACGGGACTCGCTTGCTAAGCACCAATCCTCCAGCCGCCAATTCGGCTGACGGAGCGATCCTGTGGCAGATGGGAACGATCAAATCCGGCAATGAAGCGTCGGCGACCATGGAAGTCATGCCCATGACGGAAGGCGATGTTGGCAGTGTCGCCATGGTCTCATTCCAGGCAGAAGCCTCTGCAAAGTCGTTGGCAACGCGCCCGCAACTGTTGCTTGAGCACACAGGTCCTGGCACCGTACTCGTCGGTGACGACGTAGTATTCCGCATCAAACTTTCCAATCCAGGCACCGGTGTCGCCACGAATGTACGACTTGAAGAAGATGTTCCACAGGGACTTCGCCATGTGGACGGAAGCGAACTCGAATTCCACGTTGGTACGATTCGACCGGGCGAAACGCGTCTGCTAGAGCTAACCCTCAAGGCCGACATGCCTGGCATGATCGACAACCTCTTGACGGCCCGAGCGGACTCGGATCTGGCAGTGAACAATCGCTGCCAGGTTCAAGTAATTGCTCCGCAACTGCAAGTCGGTATTAGTGGCCCCAGTAAACGATATTTGGAGCGGCGAGCCAACTTTGAGATTGACATTCAAAACCCTGGGACGGCTCCAGCCAAAAACGTTGAGCTAGTAGCCCGACTGCCCAAGGGACTCAAGTTCATCAGCACAAATAACGCAGGGCAGTACAACCCGACGGACCATGCCGTTTACTGGATGCTGACGGAATTGCCTGCCCAGCAGCAAGGTTTGATTCAACTTACGGCTGTCCCGGTCAACATGGGATCACAGCATATCCGCATTGAAACGAAAGCCAACATGGGCCTGGCTGACAATGCAGTCCACGAACTCAGCGTAGATGGCATGGCAGCTTTGCTTTATACGGTGACGGATGCAACCGATCCGATCGAAGTTGGTGGCCAGACGACTTACGAAATCCACATCCTGAACCAAGGCTCGAAGACAGGTACTAACCTGCGACTCCAAGCCCAGATTCAAGAGGGAATGACTCCCATCAGTGGCGAAGGTCCAACACGGGCTACCGTCCAAGGCAGTACGATCTTCTTCGAGCCGTTGGCTCGACTGGCGCCCCAGGCCGACACGCTTTACAAGATTCACGTGAAGGGTGTTAGTCCCGGCGATCGGCGAATTGTTGTCCAGCTGAAAAGCGATGACATACAACAACCGGTGACGAAAGAAGAAAGCACGCACATCTATTCGGACGAATAGATCGCCAACACTTCTGACTAACAAAGAAACAGCCCAGGTGATTGACCTGGGCTGTTTTCTTTATGGATCGCAGATTTTCTTCAACGACTATTCAGAGTCAGCTGGCTTTCCATCTTCAGCGACTGGGCGAATAACGCGTGCACCGGAATCGGCGGCATCCTTGCTGGATTCATCTGCCGGTGATTTCGACGGTGTGGCTGAGACTTGCGGAGCGACTGGGGCCTTTACTTCCGGCGAAGCGGGCTTGACCGGTGGCTGTGGAGTCGAGGTGCCGCGTTTCACTTCACGACGATCAACAAATCCCGGCTCACCAAACTTCGGTTCGCGAGAAGCGACTTCACCCTGAGGCGACGACGGCGGGTTCACTGGAGGAGTCGCAGTGGCTTGCGGTTTCGGTGAGGCCGGAGCCTTCCCACGAGGAACGGCACGACGATCAACAAATCCAGGTTCGCCAAACTTCGGTTCTGGCGAAGCACCTGCACTTCGCGGCTGCTCTCGACGAGCCGGAGCACGCTGGCCTTCAATCATGCTGGTGCGAACATCTGCAACCGACATGACCGGTGACGCTTTGCCTTCTCTGGAGTAGTAAGTCGCAGGTCTGCTGGTAACCCGACTCGAAAGTTGATCGGCGGCTGATTGCTGGCTCTCGGCTTCCATGTCGATGCCGCCACGAATCTTGGCACCGTCGTCCATCGTAATTCGCTCGGCAACTACGTTACCGCGAACATTACTGGTCGATCGCATGATGATGCGTTCCTGACCAATCACATCGCCAGTAACATCGCCTTCGACGATGACATTCTTCGCAAGAATGTCAGCTCGCACGATTGCTCCGTCACCGATCGTCAAATTGTGTCCTTTTAGGTAAACAACACCTTCAACATTGCCTTGGATCAACAGGTCTTCTTCACCGACCAACTCACCCTTGAACGAAATCTTCGGCCCCATGACGGCTCGACGACGGCGACGAGGCTCAAGATGAGGTTGCGGGGCGTGTCCCTGAACCGGCTGAGTCGGCGGCACAGAAGCGGGAGCTGGTTGCGGAGTCGCTTTGGGAATTACGTCTGCGACGACGATCTCTTCTTCGACAACGGGAAGCTCCGAGACTTGTTCGGCTGGCTCATCGAGATACTCTTCGGTCAACTCGTTTTCGAAGTCTTCGCCGAGTTCATCGAATTCTTGGTCAAGTGAGTCGACGTATTCTGTTTTGGCAGTCCATCCTCGAAGCAAGCTTCCGATGTCCGTCGAATAGAACGCGTAGACTAACAAGCCCACCACGACCATCGCGGCTCCGGCAATAATGCCGACTTGAGGACTGATTGATGCAGCATCGAACAGTCCAAGCTGAATGGCTCCGCCTGCTACAAGAATAATCAGGAAGATGGCAAGGAACATTGGTCCGAGTAACTCAAACCATGATCTCCCATCAAGGTCCAGCCAAGCTGACATCTCGTTCTGAATTGGCGTTTCGGGGGTTTCGTTGCTCACGACGGCGACTCTTAGTTGTTTACGCGACATGAATATAATTGTCCACCGAAGTGTTAGTCAGCCTTACCCTCAATACGCTGTAAAAATTCCCTGCTCGCTGACAAACACGCGACGCCTGCCCTGAGATTTCACCCTAACCGCTACAAACCGACGTGATCCACCCGTTCGGATGGTTCCCAAAACTGGCAGGCGGGGAATTTCACCACGATACCTGTTCGTTTGTGAAACATAACGGAGCGAAGAACAGACCGATTTTGGCCAACGCGATGATGGAAGTTGAGGCGTTGAATGAAAAGGATGGCTACTCGACCATCTCACCATCTTCAAGATGAATAGCGCCGAACATCGGGGCCTCTATCGACTTCAATCCGGCAATTGAGGTGCGGGTGCCGTTCTTGATTCGACTCTTGTCACAGAAGGCGAAAGCGATCCCGTCCGCGTGAGCCGAGAGAACCTGCAGTTCCGCTGCAGAAATAATATCGTGACCAATCAACAGAATCATACTGTATCGTTCACGGAGCGATTCTATGATGACACTCATACGAATCGTGGCAATCACTTCGTCGTTGTCCGACTTGCCAGGAAGTATCAAGTCGACCGCTGGCAAATTCGTCGCTAACACGATGTCATCAATCCGATCGCGCTGAAATGCCAACCAATGGCGCAACCCATACAACTCCATTTCATCCGTAATGGGGCGATCGGGATCTCCAGCCATCGTGGCTTGTCTTGCGATCTCGTCATTGTGGACAAGTCCCGCGAGATCTCCCAACCCATCCCGAAACGGTCGCGCGTCGACAATCAGCACACGTTCGTCACGATCCGCGAGACATTCGGCTAAGTCGCCGATGAACTCGGGCAACCTCGGTGGTGCGTCGACACTGGAGAGCAAGAAGACAGCCCCGGGGAGAGGCATTCGCTGGCGCAGCTGTAAGGCCATCAGCCTAATAGATCGGATGTGGCGTTTGCGAGTCGGCTTGTCACAATCTCGGACGGGGGCTTCTTCAATTTCGTCATCCTCATCATATTCAACATAGCCGTACCAATCATCGTCTTCTTCGTCGTCGTGGCTGATCTCGGCTATGATCGGCAAACCAATGATGCCGATCTGTGCATCCGTTGGAATGATGCCGCAGAATAATACATCGAATCCCGCGATGGTCGTGCAGCACATCGCCATACAGGCAATGACCAACCCCATAAAGATCTTCTTGCGATTGCTCGAAATGGGAAAGTCTCCCACCTTGGCTGGGCTGACTACGGTAAACTCAGTGGGCCCCATCGTGGCAAGTTTGCGAAGCATCGCCGCAATGCTTTCGAGTGAAAGCCGTTCGGCATTGATGACTTCGATGTCATCTTCAAGAGAAGCCAACTCGCCTCGCTTCGCCATGAAAGATTGTAGCTGAAGATTGACCGTCTCCATCTGACGATCAAGCGAGATGACGCCCTTCTGTGCGTGTGCAATCTTCAATTGCGTTTCAAGTTTCTTGAAGAGAATCTGCTGGATAATCGGCGACCCCTTCTTCCCCGACTTGTTCTTGGGCACAATCAGCTTGTCGAGGTTTTCGAGCTCCGTTTTCCAAGCCGTGACCCGTTCGCTTTCGGTCACTTTCGCGATCATGGTTTCCAATGCACCTCGGACCGCATCCATTTGCTGATTGGAAATAAGCTGCTTCTCAAACATCACGCGAGCTCGCTCATACTCCCGCCGTTTGACGTCGATTAGCGCCTTCATTTCCAACATCCGGCGCTCTTCAGAAATCAATTCTCGCAATCTTCCTTGGCGACGCCGATTGTCAGCCAGGCTTTCGTTCGCCGCTTCGAACTCCTTGTTGGCTTCGGCTTCAGCCGCACTCGCTTCGTTGATCGACTTGATCTGTTTGTCCAGCATATCCAACTGATCGCGAAGACTATTCTCATCGCGCGTCATTTGATTCCGCTGCGTCTCCATAGTCAGAATCTTGGTTTGTAAAATTACCAAGTCTTGTTTGAAGTCGACAATTTTGTGCTTTCTCGTGAAATCCCGATACCGTTCCCGCGCAGCCTCCAAGCGGGATTTGACGGATACGATCTGAGAATTCAGTTCGTTGAGCGAAGAGCTGGCAATACTTTGCCGTATTTCAGCCACATATTTGGGATAGACCTCGAACAGCTTGGAGAGCACCTCTTCACATTCCGTTTGGTCTCCCCACGTCATCGAGATAAAGACCGTCTTGGTCATCCGAGAAGTCTCGACCGTCACGACTTTTTCGATGAGCGACGGATGGATCGCCAGTCCCATCTCCTCTTTCACACGTTCCAACACCGGATGAGAAGTGACAAATCCACTCATGTTGGCCAATTCAACGGACTTCTTCATCGCGCCAATTTTGTCCGGCACCGACGGAGGCGTATAAAGTAAAACGCCCGTCGACTTCCAGACTTGTTCCGCCATGGGTTTGGATGATAAGGCGGCCACGAGGATGGAAAAGACAAAGCATGTTGCAATTGGCAACCAACGCCTGCGCAGCATCGACCAGAGAACACGTATCAGCAGCTTGGGGTCAAGCTTACCGGGATTTCCGACCTCTGGGTCCGACGGAATGATCGGTACGTCGATCTGGTTGGGTGTATTCATCCTTAAACCCCACCATCATTAATTTCGATTTGCACGCCAGAGATGGCGCGTTCATCCACATCATCCGCTGCCACTTTTTCGTGCGCGCGTCGCGTCTCAATCGACACGCTCGCAGAGATCTGCCATTGGACGACTTGAAATGCGGATTCTACGGACTCCGAGACTGGTAGACTCCGGTAAGCCGGCATGCGTTCCAAACATCGACTCAAGCGGTAGCCGACACAAGTAAGAATAAAGAGGGATGGAAGGACATGCTCTGCGCATCGGTACAGCAACCCGATCCCCATCGAGTCAGCAAAACGAACCGAAGAAAGATCAAGTATGGCAGGCTTTCCAGCCCATTCCTCGGCAAGCAACTGCGATTCGACTTGGTGCGCAAATCCCCAATCGAGATTCTCAGTAAGAATCTCGACAATACGTATCCCGTTTCTGATGGTCACGTTAATCATCAACGACACCTAGCGTTCACAAGATGTGGCATATTGTTCCTCGGGCGCTATGTCTGTCGCCTCAAACCGTTCAGGTGCGACTCCGTCCGCCAAACCAGCCTGGCTCGAGAGCTCTTCCTCCGCGATTGGCATCGTCGCCGAGTGCGCAAGTACGCTCATCAGAATTGATGCAACCGAATCGGCTGTTCGGCGCCACGTCAGGTTTTGCAAGACGTGTTGACGAGCCACTTTGCCGAGCCGCTTGCGATAACCGGGGTCGCTAATCAGCCTCAGAATGCCACACAACCAGTCCGCTGAGTCATCCGAATCGATGATCTCGCCGCCGGCTCCGTTCGCCAACAAAAGCGGAATGTCACCTTGGTTGCTCGCCAGGCCAGCGCAGCCGCTAGCCGCGTACTCCAATATTTTCAATGGGCAGAAGTAAAAGTCTCCGTCCATTTTTGCGTGAGGCGCTACGGCAATATCGAGAGCCGCCAACAATCGGCCCATTTCCTCCTGCTTTCTTCGACCGAGGAACCGAACGTTCTGATGATTCTTCATGGCAGCCTCCAGCCCCGCTCGTTCTGGACCGTCGCCAATCAGTAGCCAATCAACATCCAACTCTCGCGTTTGCTTTATCAGTTCGCCCAGTCGGTCGATACCGTGAAATGCGCGAAATGATCCTTGAAAACCAATGACCGTTCGCCCTTTCAATCCAAGTGAGTTGCGAACTTCCAAGCGCTGTTCATCAGTGAACTCAGGAAAACGATTCTCATCAATCCCGTTGTGATCGACGAATATCGGTGTGTCCGTGGGATAACTCGCCAGCTGTTTCGCGGCTGGTCGACTGATCGTGACAACCGCCTCGCTGGCGCGAATGCCCCAGCGCTCGATGTATTCCACAAGCCCCGGTGGATGCCAGCGCCGCTGAGCGTTGAACATCCGCAATTCATAGGCAACGGGCGCGTCAGCGTAGGTCACAACGGGCACTCGCAATTGCCTGGCTGCCTTAACAACCGACCAGCAATACGCATCCTGTCGGGCCAGAACAATATCCGGCGAGAAGTTTCGCATAGCCGCCAAGTCACCGGGCAATTGAGCCCGATTGCGATACATGGCTTTTGCGAACCACAGGGTTCGTTTTAAACGAGACTTAAGCGATTCCTTGAACGACGAATCCTGAGATTTTCCAGGAACCGTTTTGGCAGAACGATCAACATCCGAATGCGACTCCTGACCGGCACTGGCATGAATCAACACCTCATGTCCCAATCCGCGGAGTTCACGCGCAACATGATTGACCATCTGCACAGCCGGATGGTCAGCCTGCGTTATATAGTGCGTATAAAGAATTTTCATCACCTGCCCCTGTGATGTAAAAGCAACCGGTTAGGTTGCCCCACGGTGTCGCTGACCGACGAGCTCAGCCAGCACGGATTTCAAGAGGAATGTTCCATTGTTCCAGTAGCGACCAAACAGTCTTTTGGGCTCCTGATACAAGCGGTAGGCCCACTCCATACCGACTTTCTGAATCCACATCGGAGCTCGCGCCACGCCACCCGCTACAAAATCGAACGATGCACCAAGCTGAACGCTAACGGGCACTCCGATCTTCTCGCAATTCTCCGACATCCAGATTTCCCCCTTGGGTTGTCCCAAAGCGCAATAGAGAATGTCTGGCTTCGCAGCTCGGATGCGCTCAATCATCTCCGATTTTTCGTCCTCCGTTAGTGGACGAAAAGGTGGACACTCGACGCCCGCGACTTTGAGTCCAGGGTACCGGTCTTCGAGTTTCTGGGCTGCGCTTTCAGCCACACCAGGCGCACCACCAAGAAAGTAGATACTGTGACCTTTGATCGAAGCCCATTTTGTCAGCGCGTAGATCAACTCGGATCCCGCCACACGTTCAGGGAGCGGTCGCCCCAGGAACTTTGACCACCAGACCATTGGCATACCATCGCAGACGATGAATGCAGCCTTGTCGTTGACTTTCGACACCCCCGGTGTCTTGGCGGTCAACATGTTGTAGTTCAGATTCGCCGTAATAAAATACTGCGGCTTCCCCCACGCGATCAGTCGATCGACATAGCGGAGCGTGTCACCCAAAGTCACATAGGAGAAAGGCACGCCCCAGATTGTTATCTGCTCGGGCTTCTCAGGCGCTGTGGTCGAATCGTAGGCAACCTCTTCTTTCAGCGCTTCGTCAACTCGTTGATCCAAATCGGCAATTTGCGCCTCGAGTTTTGCCATTGCCGTTTCGGTGTTGCCAGATTTTCGATTCAGGAATTCAGTGGATTGCGAGTCTTGTGTCGCTGTGGTCATGTTCGTTGTTTCCAATTTTCTGTTTCGGGCACTCGAATACTTCAAAGTCGCCGGGTTCCTCGTGAACTTCAATCGCGATGCTGTCCGCCGCCGTTGGAATTTCATTCGTGCCATAGATCATGATCGTCGCCAGCATGCCGACGACGGCCCAACCCAAAGTCGCCATGAACGGCTTCATTCCGTTGCCAACCATGCGTTGCAACAGAACAGTCTGGGTTAACGTCAGGACAGTTGTGGAAATCAAAACCGTGACGGCCATTCCCGCAACTCCGTAGACCTGTACCATGGGCCAGAACAGCGCGACTTGAACGATAACAGCGGCTATGTAAGCGTAGGTCGCAAATTTCACCCGCGCCAACGCCAAGAGATACTGGAATTGAAGTTGTCCAAAAGCCCGAATCATCAGACGAGCCAGCAAGATCGTAAAAATCAAACCTGCTCCCTGATATCGCTCGTCATAGAGAATCCAAATAACCCAAGGCGAAACCAATAGTCCAACTGCACCAAGCGGCATGCCAAAACGCGCGACTCGAGTACAGATCAACTCGTGCCAACGCCCTTGAGCTTCGGCCCCTTCTTCTCGAGCCAACATCGAGAAATACACATCACAGACTCGAGTCGTCAGTCCTTCTAAGACTGCCGACAGATTAAATGCGATGGCATAAAGCCCCATTTGGGTCGGCGTGAGCAGTTTCAAACCCAGCAGTCGATCGAGATTCAGCCAGGCGGCCATAACCAGCGTGTTAATGAACACACTGCGACCGAAACCATAGATGTCCTGAGCAGCCTCCTTGTCCCACTTGAGTGACGGACGCATCGGACAAAGCACGTAAGAAAGCAAAACGGAGGCCAGTGCACCCGCCATGGTCCCCAATACAATCGCCCAGACACTTCGAAATACAAAGGCCATCGCAATGCTGCAAACGGTCCCCACAACCGTCATTGCGACTTCATCAATGAATACCGAACAGTAATTCATCGTACGGCGGAGCATTGGAAACGCTGGGCTTCGAATGGAAAGCAATGCGGGACGCATCGCCAATACAAGCAACACGCCAAACAAAGTTGGCTCATCATAAAAGTCCGCCAATGGCCATGCCGACACAGCCGCGCAAATCGACAAAATCCAACCTCGGCCGAACCCCATCATCCAACCCGTATTCAGGTAGGCTTGGCGATCACCATTGGGATGGCGGATTAAAGCTGGCTGGATACCCAGGTCCGACAACCACTCCAAAGTTGTGAGAACTGCCATAGCAGTCCCCAGAATCCCGTAAGCCTCGGGCGCCAGCATGCGAGTCAAGATCAGCGTACTGCCGAGCTTGACCACCATGCCAATGACCTGCGCCAGACCCGTCCAACCAATACTGGTTAGCCCCTCTTTGTTCTGGCTTGGAAGCCTCGAGAGCGCGCGCGTTACAAACGCGGGAAGAAACTTGTTCATGATTCACCGGTTTTCTCGAATCAACGCGGATGGTTAAATACCAGCGTGATTGGACTGCCCACAAAAGACCGTTCGCAACGCAACACCTCATGAATTTGCGGAATCGCGTCGCACACGGGTATATAGGTTGTGGATCATGGCGAAACTCAGAATGCGTCGCCTCAGTCGAATTCAGACGACGCCCCGAAGTCACTGACAATTCGGCAACGTATCGATCAGAGCAATTAGCACGGCGAAACGGAATAGTTCGCCGCCGTCACCAATATATTGGTGTCTTGAATAAACATGTTGTTTTCCTGCAACATCCCCGTCAGAAAATACCACAACAAAACCAAAAAACGCCTGATTTCCAAGAGTGTTTTCCTAATTAGCCTGTAACTCAGTGGAAGTAATTTGATGTCATTTACATCAGTTCAATGAGGGAAGGACACATCATGCATCGCATTGACTCGACGAGGTTCAAAAGCGTGCAACTCCCAAGCATCCCGCACTACGACACGAAGTTATTCGTTGCGGAAGAACGAAGCGAGGCAGTCAATTGGCTCCCGGCGCCGTCCGGGGAAGTCATCATGGCCGCTGCTCATGCCATCAATCAGCACGATGCAATGGACGCGTGCCTTCACGCCACACGACGATTCGCCTACCTCCGATTCGACAATCCTAATGCGAGTTGTTCAGAGCTACTCGCCAGAATCATCACCGAGATCCAAGCGGATCAGTCCAAGGTCAAAGGTCTGGTGTTGGGAGTTCTCGCAACGAAAGATCATGCAGTCCATCTCACCTCGTTCGGTCCCGCCTATTTCCGACACTTCAGCCAGCAGTCACCTGACCCTGTGGGGATGACACCGGCCAATACGGAATTCAACACAACGGGCACGTCCTCCGTTGTGTCTAGAGAGATAGAGATCGGACCCGGAGAATCGATTGGCCTTTTCCCGATCACACCTGCCGACGCAGTCCTCGCGAACTCACAGACGTCATTCATGAACGTTGGCGTTCCGGGACCACTGGTTACGGGACTGGTCATTCAACGAAAAGAACAACGCAATCTAAAGTGGCAACTCGATCAGTTGACGGATCGTGAAAGAGAAACACTGGAACTGATCATGCAGGGAAAATCCGTCAAGGAAATCGCTGCAGAGATGAACATTACCATTCAAACCGTTTCCAAGCATCGAGGCAACTTGTGGGACAAATT
>CAYYHV010000145.1:15015-15998 GCA_964471695.1 uncultured Pirellulaceae bacterium | reverse complement strand
GCTTCAACGCTACCGAGTACCCCCAGTTCTGAAGCGACAAGTCGCCGGTGGCTGGTTTCGCCGTTGCCCCGCGAATGCGACGGTACGTCCAGACTTTTTCCCAAGCGTCTGCACGCCCTTCGTACTTCCCCCATCCCAAATCCGTAACCTTCGGCTCCGCGCGGGGCGCCAAATCGGCCATGGGATTGGCGTGCAATTCTTGCACGAATCCAAACACGATATCTTGGCCGCACCGATCATTTTGAAATTTGTCATCGGCGTCGCAATGGTCAAGCCCTTGAAGATACTCACCGCCTGCAAGAGCCAACACTTCCCCCCACTCGGTAGCTTCGACAAACACGGAGTGTTGATTCCGTCCGCTAAACTCAAGTGTCGTTTTGTTAAAGCGGCTCGTCGCGTCGGAAGAGTACCAATCGGGGATGTCGACCGACGGCAAACGTTCATAGCCGGTTTTGCCGTGCTTCCTCCGTCAGTTCGACTCGCTTAATCACCGTGTTTCGATAAATGGTAAGTCGACCGGCAAGTCGCCGTTCCCAAGGAATCAAATGATCTTCGAGCAATCGTTTGGGTTCAAAACAATATCGACTGACCCAGCCCTTACCTGGATTTCCGATTCTGCTCAGAATGTCGCGAAACGCTGGCGTCATGTTACGAGGGTCGCGAGCAATATCTTTTACGCGTAGGGCAATGCGATCCGAGTTCTTTTCCGAGATGACGTGCCAAGCCTCATCAACAGCGGGAACACCACTTGAGGTAAGCTGCCCGCCCACCCAGTCCGTGGGCTCGAGCAAGACGACTTCCGCTCCTTCCTCTGCAGCCGCCAGTGCCGTGGCCAAACCAGCCGTCGAACCACCACACACGATTACTTCGGCTTGAACTTGCCCACGATTCGGGTTTGCATCGGCTGAAATGGACCATCCGAACAGAAAGACACTAAATGCGAGAATACGCATCCACGTATATAGGACGGGCATATTCAAAGC
>CAYYHV010000145.1:1751-15005 GCA_964471695.1 uncultured Pirellulaceae bacterium | reverse complement strand
AAAAGGACTCACAGCTCGCTGGGATTCTTTGGTTTCCGAGAGAGACGAAGCGCTTGTTTTGCTGATTTCGTGGAGGGTTCCACGATTAACTTGACGCATTTTCCGGCATGCAACGAGTCGAGTTTTCCGTTATTATTGGAGCTTGCTGGGCCGCTCATCAACAACTCATCAGGATTACATTATGCGGAATCCGTCCCCTTCTAACAGGACTGCATTCACCCTCGTCGAACTATTGGTCGTCATTGCCATTATCGGCATTCTGGTCGCGCTGTTGCTACCGGCAGTACAACAGGCTCGCGAATCGGCTCGGCGAGTGCAATGCATGAATAAGATGCGGCAACTCGCGATTGCCACGATGAATTACGAAAGTGCCCAACGCGGCTTTCCGTCTGGCGTTCCGAGTTGTACTCGCCCCGGCCGATTGTGGGTGCAAGGTGGTACGCAGGCAGGCGCGATTTGCCAAGGCCCCAACTGGATTACCAGCCTGCTTGGTTACATCGAAGAAGGCGTCCTGGGAGACGCGGTTGCGTCGGCCATGGCAACGCATATCTTCAACGCTGCTGATGACCTGGAGCACTATGGCGACGACATTGGCGATCCTTCCCTGAACATTGGCAAAGACCCGCTCGACGTCTTCCTGTGCCCTAGCGCTCCGACATTGTCGCTCGATAAACGCATCAACACTTACGAACACGACTCGTGGATTGCCAAAGGCAACTACGTCGCCAACTGGGGCTCCACCGACTATATGGCTTGGGAGGACAAGCTGACTCATGGTGCCTTCGGCGTCCATCCGCTCGCCGGATCAGAAGAGTTGACCCAACGTGAAAACCATCCTTCACTCATCGGCGACTTCAAAATGGCCTACGGCAAAGGTAGCGAGCTAAGACGTTTCAAGGACGGAACTTCCAAGACTATGATGCTTAGCGAAATGGTTGGCTATGACGATTCACGCGACGGCCGTGGTGGCTGGGTACTCAATGCCATGGGAAGCTCGATCTTTTCAGCCCAATTCCCACCCAACTCCGCTGGGACCGATCGCTTGCCCATGTGTGCACGCGGAATTCCCCGAGACGATCCCATGTACTGCGTTGAGAATCGGCGAAATGGCCAAGTCTGGGCATCTGCTCGAAGTCAACACACGGGTGGCGTGAATGTCGCTATGTGCGATGCCAGTATGCGATTCACAACGAACGGAGTCGACCTTGCAGTATGGCAAGCCATGTCGACTCGAGCCGGTCAGGAATCCGACAACGTCGAATAATTGCTTTGGCATCGCCAATCACCTTCGCCTCCCCCAAGACAAACAGCCAACATGCAGCCCAACTCGCGTTCATTTTGTCGACTCGCCATTCGTCTCTTTCTGGTGGCGGCATTGGCCTGCGTAACGTCGGGCTGCAAAGAAGACCCAGCCAACTGGACGCCTGACGATCGAGCCAAGATTCTTGATGTGATTGCCAACGTATCGGAAACGAGAACGGATCCCGAGAAGTTTGCAAAACTCTTTGACAGCCAGTCAATTCCTGACAAGAAGTGGATCAAATCCTCTCAGCAACAATCGATTGTTGTCGAGGATATTGCGTTCGAAGATGATATTGCCAACGTCAAGATCGTATTCGAAAACCATTTCGGTGAACCGCAGGGGAACGCAAATTGGACCTGCAAACGATCCGGCGAGACGTGGGTAATTACATCCAGTCCACTCGAGTAATCGTAATTCGTGATGACGTGCCAGCCGTCGACTCGTTATTATTCTGGCATGAAACCCATCACCACCAATGACGCCCTCAAGCCATCAGGGCATTACGCCCAGGCGATGGTTCACGGCGATCTCGTCTATTTGTCCGGACAGCTACCTTTTGATTGCGAGTCCGGTGAACCCGTTCACGGCACCGCAGCCGAACAAGCCGCATGCACACTGCGAAACATCGGAAGAATTCTCCAAGCGGCAGGAACCGACAAATCGAAAGTCGTGCGATGTACGATTTACACATCCGACATTGCATACTGGGACGAAATCAATACGGTCTACGCAGCATTCTTCGGCGACCACAAACCAGCCAGGGTTGTGGTACCGACTGGTCCACTCCACTTTGATTTCAAAGTCGAGATTGAAGCGATCGCCGCATTGTCATGAGCGAAATCGGCTTCGGATGCATCGAGTGCGGATTGACTTACGCATGGGACGACTTGAAGTTCTGCTGCGACTGCGGCGGACTTTTTGAATTATTATTCGAACGACCTGAGTTCGATACCTCGCTGATTCGCACGGAAACGCTTTCGCTTCTGCGCTACCGCGACTTTTTTCCAAAGTGCCTTCATGACGCCTTGCAGGAAATCAGCCTCGGAGAGGGCTGGACCCCAACAGTGCCCTCCCTGCTTTCTCAAAATACCCCCCATCTTCATATCAAGATGGATCATCTTACGCCGACGCATTCCTTCAAAGATCGTGGAGCGATCATGTTGATCGCTCAGGCACGCGCCATTGAAGCCAAGAAGATCATTCAGGACAGCAGCGGAAATGCTGGGCACGCGATCGCGGTATATGCGGCTCGAGCCCAGATTCCCTGTGAGATCTATCTGCCAGCCAATACCTCCCCCAAGAAGATCGACTTGGTGGAGGCAACGGGTGCAAAGGTCCACCGCGTTCAAGGGTCGCGTGAAGACACGGCCGCAGCCGCCTTCGTGGCTGCATGTGAACCAGGCGTGTTCTACGCCAGCCACGTCTACAACCCGTTGTTCTATGAAGGCACGAAGACCTACGCCTATGAATTGTTCGAACAACTAGGCCAATTGCCCGACCGTCTGGTCCTCCCGCTTGGTAATGGAACGTTGGTCCTTGGCGTTCTTCAAGCATGCCAGGAACTTGAATCAACCGGTTCCCAGGTTGATCCCGTTGAGATCGTCGCAGTCCAGGCGGCAAATTGTGCCCCCATCGCTCGCGCCTTTCAAACAGAGCAGCAAACCGTTAAGGCCGTTGAAAATCAGGGCACGGTTGCCAAGGGAATCGCCATCGCAAAGCCGGCTCGTGGAAACCAAATCCTGGATGCACTCCGGGAATCTAATTGTCGTACAATTGCAGCATCGGAACCGGAAATCAAGATCACCAAGGAATTACTGGCGGTGCACGGGCTGGACGTGGAGGCCACAACTGCAGCCTCGTTCTCTGTGCTGCTCGGCAATCCCGACTTTGACGCTCGCACAACCGTGATTCCAATCTGTGGTTCCGGCGTCAAACGCTAAATATGCACCAAACAATTTTCACTTGGCAATTGTTATATTCCCTGTCGCAATTTAACATGACTTTTACGATTTGGCGGTTTATTCCGATTTTGCAAGTCCGTGGATTCAAGCAGGCAAGAAGTGGCAGCGGACTGTTCTTACTATCTATGGGGAGTTCAATATGAGACGGATTCTTGTTCTTGGAGTGATGACGTTCCTGGCGTCGACTTCAGTATTTGCTCAAACGAGCATTTTGGCACCGGGCGATCCGATCATCGCCGTCGATCTCGATGTCACATCGGGCGGGGAATTGCAGAGTAGTTATCCCGCTGGCGAAGACCCCTTTAACGCACTCGATAGCGACTCGGGCACGAAGTACCTCAATTTTGGTGAAGTCAACTCGGGCATTATCTTCACGACGGATTTCAATGGTCCGGCCGTGATTCAGAGTATGCAATTCACGACAGCCAATGATGCCGTAGAACGCGATCCAACGACATGGGAACTTTACGGCACCAATGACGCGATAACCAGTGTCGACAATGGTCAAGGGCTAGAGGAAAACTGGTCACTCATCGCCAGTGGTACCGCTGACCTGTCTGATGACCGTTTCGCTGTCGGCCCCGTTTACCAGTTCTCCAACAGCGACTCTTACTCGTCATTCCGAGTTCGCATGACTGGCGTCAAGAACGAAGCGACTGCGAACAGTATGCAAGTCGCTGATATCAACATTTTCACAACAGCGGATGGTTCGGGATTCCCTCACAACGACTTTTTCGATACGGCCATCGCGTTCGACGATGATCCACCAGCGCCAAGCCAATCGGAAAGTAGCTACCCCGGCGGTGAAAGCCCCTCTCTTGCCATTGATGGTGATGTCAACACGAAGTACCTCAACTTTGGTCGAGAAAATTCGGGATTTATCGTAACGCCAGCCGCGGGTGCATCGATCGTCGATTCATTCCAGGTTACGACTGCCAACGATGCCGTTGAACGGGACCCGTTGGATTGGGCGTTAAACGGAACCAATGACCCCATCACCAGCACTGACAACAGTACGGGTGAAGAAGAAAACTGGACACTCATTGATCAGGGCTTCACTCTCCTTCCTGAAGATCGTTTCCTCGAGGGTGACGTGGTCACCGTCGACAACACGGAAACCTACTCTTCCTATCGCTGGTTGGTAACGTCGGTTAAAGACGGAGTAGCAGCCAACTCGATGCAGTTCTCCGAGATTCAGTTCTTTGGCGAAGTTGTCGGTGGTGGTCTCGATGGTGACTTCAACAACGATGGCGCTTGGGACTGTACGGACATCAATGGACTGACCGCGGCAATTGCTGCCGGAGCCAACGATCCTGCATTCGATTTGACCGGAGACGGAGTTGTTGACCTTGCTGATCGAGATGCATGGTTGGCCGAAGGCGGCGCCATGAATCCTGGAGCCACCGGTGGAAATCCGTTCTTGGTTGGTGATGCAAACCTTGACGGTGTTGTTGACGTTCCCGATTTCAATTCTTGGAATGCCAACAAATTCACCGCCAACGATGCTTGGTGCAGTGGCGACTTCAACGCTGACGGCGTTGTCGATGTCCCTGACTTCAATGCTTGGAACGCCGCGAAGTTCACGGCTTCGGCAGGTGCTGCACCAGCAGCCGTGCCAGAACCAGCCGCATTCGGCATGGCATTCCTGGCTGCCTTGGCATTCCTTGGCTTTCGTCGTCGCTAAACGCGGTTGCTCCCAACCGTGATACCATCAACATTCAAAGGTCACCAAGATAACTTGGTGACCTTTTTTCTTGGCTCTGCGCACCAGCCGCACTCTGGTTGGAACATTGAATTACGTATCAATTTTCCTTGGTCTCGGTTATGGTTGTATCTAGAAAAGAACTTGAATTCAGCGCAATTCAGGTCTCTTCAGTTCTGGAAAAGGAATGGGGTATCTCTTGAAACGATTACCAAAACGTCGTGGACTTTCTGTCGAGTCCCTCGAACGTCGCGATCTCCTAGCGGCTGATCCAATCATCACAGAGTTTATGGCGTCCAACAACAATACGTTGGACGACGGCAACGGAAACGACTCGGATTGGATCGAGCTTTACAACAATGGCGACGAGAGTGTTGATCTGGCGGGATACAGTCTGACTGATGACGCTGCTGACCTGAACAAGTGGCAATTTCCAAGTACGGTACTCAACCCGGGTGAGTTTCTTGTTGTCTTTGCATCATCGGACAATACGCCCGACCAGGCCGGAAATCTCCATACCAACTTTTCGCTCTCGGCTGCTGGCGAGTATCTCGCTTTGACCGATCCGTCTGGCACGATTCTGTCCGAATTTGATGCGGGCGGAAACCTATACCCGGAACAGACGAACGACCAATCCTACGGGTTGGCCTTCACATCAAATGACACAAACTCCGTGACTCCCAACAGCTCATCCCGCTATCGGATTCCCTCGAACGACTCGGAAGATAGCACTTGGACAGCAAACTCATTTGACGATTCGTCCTGGACCAGCGGCACGGCGAGCATTGGCTACGATACCAACACGGACTACGACAGCTTGATCCAGACCCCAGTTCCGGCGGGAACGTTGTCGGTCTACGTCCGCATTCCCTTTACCGTGTCGAGTGACAATCCCGTCTTGTCCGATTTGCAGATGAAATACGACGACGGTTTCATTGCTTACATCAACGGTACAAGAGTCGCAAGTTCCAATGCGCCAACGATTGGCTCGTACGACTCGAACGCAACCGGCGAACATCCCGATGCGTTCGCAGTGAATTATGAGAGCTTCGATGTCAGCCAATTCTCAAACCTGCTCGTCCCCGGAACGAATACGCTTGCCATACACATGTTGAATCGCTCATCGGGCAGTTCTGACTTTCTGGCCGTTCCCAACATGATTTTGGGATCTGGCCAACCTCTCGATCCACCGTTGGTTGGGCAATTGAGCACGCCAACTCCTGGCACCCCAAACACGAACCTGCAGGCATCGGATGTCTCGTTGTCGCGAGTCGGCGGAGCATTTAGTGGCAGCTTTGTCTTGACGATGACCAGTGGTGATCCTTCCGAGTCCATTCGATACACCACAGACGGCAGTCAACCCAACGCCAACTCAACGCTTTACACAAATCCTATTTCGGTAACTTCGACCACACAGTACCGGGCGAGGACCTTTGGTGCAGAAGGCCAGATTGGAGACATTTCGACGGAAACTTATACGCGCATGGCCGGGGCGACGGCTTCGTTTTCTTCCGACCTTCCGGTCGTCGTACTTGAAAATTTTGCACAGGGCGTGCCCGGTGGAAGTTTCGAAGACGGCGCCTTTGCACTGTATGAACCGGACGAAGTCACGGGGCGTACTTCCTTAACGGACGAAGCCACCCTTACCTCGCGAATTGGCATGCAGCGTCGCGGTTCCAGCACGTTTGGAAATCCAAAGACCAACTATCGCATTGAGCTTCGTGACCAAAACGGGGAAGACGAAAGCCACGAAATCCTCGGAATGCCAGCCGAATCCGACTGGATTCTCTACGCTCCCTATACGTTCGACCGCGCCCTGATGCGAAACACGTTCATTTATGACATGAGCGATCAGATGGGCAACTATGCGATCCGCACAAGGTACGTCGAGGTGTACTCGAACACGAACAATGGGACGCTCGACGATGCGGACTATATGGGAGTCTACGTATTGATGGAGTCGGTGAAACGCGACTCAAATCGCGTCGACATCGATGAACTCTCACCGTTTGACACATCCGGCGAAGAACTCACGGGCGGTTATATCATCAAGATTGACCGACCAGATGGTGCACCCGACGGGGCATGGCACACGTCCCGCGGAACACCGTCGCAATACAACGAGAATTCCTATGTCCACTATGAACCTGAGCGTGCAGAAATGACTCAGGAACAAGTCGACTATATTCGCGACTACTTCGAAGAATTTGAGGATGCCCTGTACGGCCCCAACTCGGCGGATCCCGAATTGGGCTATCAAGCCTACTTTGACGTTGATACATCCATTGATCATCACATCCTGAGAACATTGTCCAAGGATCCCGATGCACTTCGCTTGAGCGAGTATGTCTACAAAGACAAAGGTGGCAAACTCACGTTTGGGCCCCTGTGGGATTTCGACCGGTCGATGGGACCCGATAGTGATGGCCGGGCCAACAACCCAGTCGGCTGGGATGCCAACGAAGCTCCATTTTTTGGTTATGACTGGTGGGGACAACTATTCGACGACCCGAATTTCACTCAGAAGTGGGTCGACCGGTGGCAGGAACTACGTGAAACCACTCTAAGCAATCAAGGCATCACCGATACGATCGACGGCTTGGCCAGCCAGATAGCCGAATCCCAAGCACGCAACTTTGATCGCTGGTCAAACGTTGGCCCCAATGGGGGCACGTACGCTGCCCCAGGATTGTCAGGCTGGGAAGCAGAAGTCAGTCACCTGAAGAATTGGATTATCACTCGAGCCGAGTGGATGGACAGCCAAGTCGTTTCGTCACCGATATTCAATCCGACTCCCGGAAACGTATCCATCGGGACGGAAGTGACAATCTCCGTCCCTCCCGAGACGACCGTTTACTACACACTCGATGGAACCGACCCGCGAGCCGACGGTGGAGAAATCGCCGCAGGTGCGATTCCCTATACGGCTCCGATTACCGTCAATCAAACTACTGTGCTCAACATTCGCGCGAACGGCTCCGCGGGCTCGACAGGCGGATCCAGCAACAGCAGTTATCCGGCCAACGAAAATCCGAACGACGGGATCGATGGCAATCCCAATACCAAGTACTTGAATTTCGGCGAAGAAAACTCCGGGATCATTATCACGCCAAATTTTGGCGAATCGACAGTCCGCAGCTTCAAGTTGACAACAGCCAATGACGCTGTAGAACGCGACCCCGCATCCTATGAATTGTACGGCACCAACGAAACGATCCAGAGTCGAGACAACAGCACGGGGCTGGGGGAAACGTGGACCTTGATTGATTCGGGTGCATTAAATATGCCCAACGCTCGACGGACAGACGCCAATGTCGTTCCGGTTTCGAATTCCACTTCCTACCGTTCATACAAGCTGGTATTCCCAACGGTGAAGAATGCGAGTTCCGCCAACAGCATGCAAGTCGCCGACATCCGGTTCTACGAATCGACTAATGGAAACGGCACGCAAATTTTATCCGGCAACGATGCTGCCCTCGCAATCCATCTTGATGAGAACTTTACGACTGATGGACTCTCCGAATGGAGTCAACTGGTGACAGGCGTCTACTCCATTGAGACTCCTGCCAATGCATCCAACCTTCGACTGACTGAGCTGCACTACCACCCAGCGGAACCATCCAACGCAGAATTGGCGCTCGCTCCGGGAACGGCTGATAATGACTATGAGTTTGCTGAACTTGTCAACTTTGGGAACAACTCGATCAGTCTCAACGGAGTCCAGTTCATTGACGGAATTGGATTTGATTTCACGACTGGCAATGTTACCTCGATTGCGCCGGGCGAAGCCGTCGTAATCGTCGAAGACCTCGTAGCCTTTGAAGCTCGCTACGGAGCCGGACAACCTGTTGCTGGAACATTCAGTGGAAATCTAGGAAACGGCGGCGAACAAATCATCGTGACCGATGCCGATGGCAACGAGGTTCACAACTTCGTGTACGATGACGTCGCTCCATGGCCGACGCTCGTCGACGGCGCCGGCCCAACGCTGCAGATTATCAACCCCTTCGGCGATTACAGCGATCCGCTTAACTGGCAACGCAGTCCTCTTACGCACGGCTCACCTGGCTTCTATGAAACCCCATCCAACGACGGAGATTTCGATGGCGACGGCGATCTCGATTGTGCAGATATCAATGCATTAAATGCAGACGCAGCCAGTGGAACCAATTCACCGCAGTACGATGTTACGGGCGATGGAGTGGTTGATCTTGCGGATGTGCAACACTGGATCGTATCACTGCGAGGCACACTGATGGGCGACGCCAATCTCGACGGAAGCGTCGACGTGTCAGATTTCAATATTTGGAACAGCAATAAGTTCCAAGCGTCGACAGATTGGTGTAGCGGCGATTTTACGGCTAATGGAAGTGTGGATGTTTCTGATTTCAACGTCTGGAACAACAACAAATTCCAACTTGCTATGCGTACATTCTACGAAAACGGACGGGAAAATCTGGAGCGGGAATCGCAAAGTTCTCATGGCACGCTACAATCGTTGCCGAACGAGCCACGTACCGATGAATATGAGGTACTGCCTTCGGCAGCCCCGCCGTTCCAATCGAGATACGTGGACAATTACTTTGCCCATGTTCGTCGAGAGGTTCGCGAGGTCCGCCCCGTCAGCGTATTTGAGTTGGGTGACTTGGGCCTTTAGACCTCGAATTGAGAGATTGGCCACGTGAAATCCCTATCCAAGTACATTCGTCTCCTGCTTCCACTCTTACTCATTTCCATATCATGCGCCGAAGTCCGACTGCCTGGCTTTTATGGCAATCATATGGTGCTTCAACAAGGCACACCTCTGCGAATCTGGGGCTGGGCGGACAAAGGCGAATCTGTCACCGTTGCCATCGCGGGGAATGAAAAGTCGACGACTGCCAACGAAGAAGGCCGCTGGCAAGTCGAGTTGCCAGCTCTGAGCGCAAGCAACAAAGCGCATTCATTGAAGGTCACGGGTACGAACACCGTGGAACTGACCGACATTCTGATTGGCGAAGTCTGGCTGTGTTCTGGCCAATCCAACATGGAATGGACGGTGGCTCGCAGCACGAACTCAAAGCAGGAGATTGCCGACGCGAACTATCCGCGAATTCGCCATATGAAAGTGGCACACCGTCCTTCGACGGTCCCTTTGGATGACGTCGACTCGGAATGGCAAATCTGCTCGCCAGATACGGTCGCCAATTTTACGGCTTGCGGCTATTTCATGGCGAGAAAACTTCAGAAGGAATTGGACGTGCCCATTGGGTTGGTCAACTCCTCTTGGGGTGGCACTCGGGTGGAACCCTGGACTCCCATTAACGGATTCAAAAACGTCGACGCTGTACAAGACATTTACCAATCTGTTATTGGTCGCTCACCTGGTACGACGGAGTACCAAAACAAGATTTCAAAACATATCGCAGCGGTTGAAGAATGGCTGGCAATTGCCAAGACTTCGTTGGAATCAAAATCGCAGCTTAAAGCCAACCCAGTGTTCCCGGTTGAACTCACGCCATTCAAGAGCCACCAAGACCCAACAATGCTCTACAACGGCATGATTCATGCTTTAGTCGGCTTCCCAATTCGCGGAGCCATTTGGTATCAGGGAGAGTCGAATCACGTTGAGGGCATGCTTTACTATGAGAAGAAAAAAGCGCTCATCAACGGCTGGCGTGAACTTTGGAAGCAAGGCGACTTCCCTTTCTACTACGTACAGATCGCGCCGTTCCGATACGGCAATGAAGACCCGAAGATTCTCGCCCGATTGTGGGAAGCCCAGGCGGCGGTCGAAGAACTTCCCAAGACGGGCATGGTCGTCATCAACGATATCGCCACGCTGGGAGATATCCACCCACCCAACAAGCAGGACGTTGGACTTCGACTAGCAAATCTGGCGTTGAAGCATGACTATGGTCGCGATGAAATTGTGGCACACAGTCCCACGATGGCTTCGATGAGCACGGACGACGATAGCATCCGAGTCACCTTCAAGGATACCGGTGGCGGCTTGAAGACTCGCGATGGAAAACGCCCATCGCATTTTGAAATCATCGGCGAAGCGTCGGATGGATTCCAGCCGGCTGTTGCGACGATTGAGAAGGACAGCGTTGTCCTGTCGAACCCGAAGATCAGCAAGCCTACGGCTTTCCGCTTCGCCTGGAACAAACTGGCTGAGCCGAACCTCACAGGCGGCACAGGCTTGCCCGTCGGAGCCACAAGGGGCGGAAGCATTCCACAATTCATGGATAGGGTTCCTGACGCCAAGAAGTACGAACTTGTTTATGATCTAAACTTGTCGCGGCTAGGCGCCGAAATTCAATACGATGTTGATAACAGCAATCGAATCACCAAGCCTTTTGATCGAATTGGCTACCTGCTGCAGTTGAATTCCGATGACTTTGGCCGCCAAAACGTCTTTGTATCATCAAAGGCTTTTACCAAGAACCTGAAGAAGATTGGCGTACCGACTGCCAAATCACGAGCCAGATTTCAACAATCCCTTGAAGCGATGAATGTGTTCAGTGACGTCGAGGGCTTGGATACGGGCACAATGATCGACACTGGCAATATTGAATTTTGGTCCAACAATTACACCCCAGTGAATAGTGAAAAAGTGGCTGGTGCTTCAACCGAGCGCTACGACTTCGGAGACCAACCTTCTTCGCCACGCAACGGATATGGCAGCATGCAGATCCACAATTTTGGGAAGAAGCAGACGATTTTTGCCATCAATGCTTGGAAGCAAGGGAACGATGCCGACCTGGGCATTGGGAACAGTTCGGGGCCCAACACGGATTGGACGTTTCGACGGAACGGATCGTCATATACATCCAAGCGACTTCGCGTATTCGTGAGAACGGCCGAGTAAGACGACGCCGAATCAAACAAACATGCAGCCTACAAAGAGAGCCACCGTGCGAACGGTGGCTCTCTACTTTTCCGATGTGCGAAAGACAATCGGTTCCCTTACAGAACCAATTCAAGCTCATCGTCGCCATTCGCATCAAAGTCGTAGGCGGCTAGATTGGACAGTTCACTTCGAACAGCAAACTCATTGACCGGATCAGCCAAATCACGAACTTCAAATACGTCGTCTCCCGATCCACCGAAGACGAAGGCGTCGTCAATGACGTCTGCTCCACCGACATAGAAGAAGACGAGCCTATCCTTGCCCGCGCCACCCGAAGATTGATCAGCGCCACCCCGGCCACCATTCAAAAAGTCGCTACCGTTCTCGCCGAACAGTGAATCGTCGCCATTCTGGCCAAACAAGCTGTCGTTGCCATTGCCACCGAACAGACTGTCGTTGCCGGCTCGGCCTTCGATCCAGTCATTTCCACCCAGTCCCAAAATGGTTTTGTCTGCATTGTCACACAGTAGAGTATCTGAGAAACCGGTGCCGATCAGCGTTTCGAAACTCTCAATGACAATGACGTCGCCCGTGGCGTCGCCTGCGAATCCCAATCCAGCCTTCATGTCAACGCCGACACCAGCCGCAGCTCCCTGATACGAAAGCGTATCATCGCCAGGTCCGCCGTCCATGAAATCTGCGCCAGGACCTCCGTTGACGAGGTCATCTCCGTCGCCCGCGAGCAAACGATCATTGAACGCACTTCCAATGAGTACATCGTCGCCCAAACCTGTGGTGACAGAGACACCAAATGCGCCTCCGGCATACGGTTTCGAATTCACGTTATCCGCGAAGTCTAGATCGCCGACGGCGGTCAGCGTTTTGGTAGCAATATCGGCGGTATATCCAGTCGCAGTATCAATGAACTCAATGTCTGTGTTCACTAGATTCAGCCCAGCCGTCGTTGCTGAATCCATCAAGAGTTGATCACCAAAGCCACTCCCACCTTTGAGTGCAGTGTCATCCGAGTCTGCGAGGAGGCGGTCATTCTCGCTACCACCAAACAGTTCATCAGCGCCGAGATCGCCAACGAGCAAGTCAAATCCCGTTCCACCGAAGAGATCGTCGTCGCCTTCACCGCCTGAAAGGGAATCGTCCCCGGAATTCCCCAGGACGACGTCATCACCCTTCTCGCCGTATAGAAAATCCATATCGGCACCGCCCAGGATCAAGTCGTTGCTGTCACCACCCAAAATGGTGTCCATTCCAGCACCGCCGATCAACAAGTCCTCTTGGGCTCCACCAATGATCAAGTCATCGCCGTTTCCACCACTGCCGCCGGTGTTGTAATTTGTCACGCCGCTCATGTCGATGACGTCATCACCGCCAGCGCCTCGAACGACAAAACCCTCGAAGGACAATCCGGTAATGAGCTCCGCTAACGCAATGTCGT
>CAYYHV010000145.1:0-1741 GCA_964471695.1 uncultured Pirellulaceae bacterium | reverse complement strand
CGACCAATGCCGATACCAAATGTCAAAAAACAACAATGTCGTCTGCTTCGACGTCACCTGATTGTTCGAGAACTCCATCGATCTCATGAACAAAGGCAACATCGCCATCGTCATCCGTCGTGAGAACAATTGAGTCCGCTTCGCCGGTTCCCGTGATCTCAAATACAAGATTGCCCGCAATCGAGTTGAACCCCGCATCACCGGCCAACATCTTGCGTTCTTCTAACCGTTCAAGTCCAAATTCTAATTCACTGCTAATGCGTCGCTGACTCATAGGTTCCTCGTAATAGAGATGTTCGAAATTACTTAGTCGGTAGTACACTGCACGCCACAAACCACCACAATGGGCAGGGCGGTAACGCCCCGGTGGCGACAAAGTGGTGCAAAAGTGGTAACGCGGGCATAGTGAAAAACAGCCACCTGTAGACGCGACGAGCTATGCATCTATTTGTTAGATTGCACACACGCGCCGAAAGCGAATGTATCAAAGGCTACACATAATTTCGGACGGCAAGAGAATGCTCAGAAAAGCCACTCAACAAATAGCCGACTTCAAATGCTCACGGGTTGAGTCGAGAATTGATAGCGAGCATCATACGTTCGACGCCGCGACGACCAACATCGCCCGGGACGAATGGCAATTTAAAAGTTGATAGAACGCCATCCGAAGAAGATTACGCATTGCTCCGCTTCGCGAGCTTCCAACAGACACCGCGCCCGGTTCCGTCGCCAAAAAAGCGAAGATGATCAACGGCTTGGTGAGCCCGATTGAGACTTTTAATCGTCTCTATGAGCCGTCGCTTGATTTCAATGCCTTCTTTGGGCGGCAGTGGATCATCAATGCGCCGTGGCCATCCTTCTTCTTGAAACACTTCCAAGACGGTCTGCTGGTTAGGCGATGGCACACGATACGCTTTGATTAGAGTTTCACCAAGAAGCAATTCTCTTCGATCAGGACACCAGAACGGTTGAGACCGACTTGACGCAGATCGACTTGAGTAGCAAAGCTGCCGCCCCGATTCGGTAATCAAGAACAGGCCTTCACGAAGATTGATTGGCAGTCCCGCGCTGTCGAAACGACTCGACACGTCCGTGATGTACTTATTGGCCAAGAGCCAACGGATCTCCTTTTCCGACGATCCGTAGTTTGCCAATTCGTCGAAAGTCAGCGCAAATTCCACTGGAGAGCGTTTCAGGTGTTCGGCGTAGTAGAGGGCTCGCTCCAATACCAAGAGCGTGACGCGGAGCTGACCATCCACGAAAGAAGACGTTGGAGATTCTGGGGTAAAAGACCTATTCATAGTTGCCATGCCATGCGGAAGCACGAAGATTTCTCCCCATGCTGCCTTGAGTGCTGTTAAATACCCCAGCGACCCTATCCTTAAATATAATTGCCTACCTCTTAATACCCAACAGCATGCGAATTGTGACACGCCGTAAAAACTTTTTTTCTCGAGATTAAATCTAGACGCCTATAGGCCGGAAAATCGTGCCCTAAACGTCGCCCACTACGCATAATCTCATCACGTTATCACGCGTGCCCGTTAATTACGTTGCTGAATTCGTAGAGTCAAGTTAATCTCAAAGATGGAGCAAATTTGATTAAGAGGGGGATGGGGATGAAGAAAAAGCGATTAAGAACCGTGGAGTCACTGGAAGACCGTCAACTTTTGGCAGGAGACATTGTCCAGCCGATCGACGTACCAGCCGAAAACGGGTGCTGTGGCGGAAGCGGCTGTGC
>CAYYHV010000144.1:2709-16070 GCA_964471695.1 uncultured Pirellulaceae bacterium | reverse complement strand
CCCGGGTACAGCGAAACGTCCTCGGCGGCTCGATTCAGATCAATCACGTAGCGAGAGTAGTTCGCGGAGATCGTCCCGGCTTTGGCGAGTTCATCAAAGTCATAAAGTCGCTTGAGGAACCAATCCGTATCGCGACTGGATTGACCATCCTCTGTCATTCGATCCGCAACGTCATGAGGAATCACCGCGCCCTCATGCGGAAAACTTATCAGCAACGGCAGCTTGGCCGCGCGGAATTCAAACGGCGAAAGCTCAAGCGAATCGACCATCCTATGGGATACCACCAGAATCAAGATTGGGAAAAGACCGAACACCCTGCCTGTTTAATGACGAATAGGTTTGAATACAATACGCGAAACATCGCCCCCTATATTCTTCGGCAGAAAACGATGGCTGAACCCAAACTAATTGCGACTCCGACAGGCTCGGAACTGACCTGCAAGAGCTGGCTCACCGAGGCTCCGCTGCGGATGCTCTTGAACAACCTCGATCCCGAAGTGGCAGAACGCCCCGAGGACCTTGTCGTATACGGTGGCATTGGCAAAGCCGCACGCAACTGGGCGTGCTTCGAGAAGATCGTCGAAACGCTTAGACGGTTGGAGACGAATGAGACGCTGTTGGTTCAATCCGGAAAACCCGTCGGCGTTTTTCGCACGCATGAAGATGCTCCGCGAGTCCTCATTGCCAACAGCAACCTAGTTCCCAACTGGGCAAACTGGGAGCACTTCCATGAGCTCGATCGTGCGGGACTGATGATGTACGGTCAGATGACCGCCGGTTCCTGGATTTACATCGGCAGTCAGGGAATTGTGCAAGGAACGTACGAGACATTCGTGGCCATGGGCAAGGCGCACTTCAACGGCGACTTGACGGGAAAATGGTTTCTCACGGCAGGACTGGGGGGAATGGGTGGAGCTCAACCCTTGGCATGTACGATGGCCGGCGCTTCCATGTTGGCGATCGAATGCGATGCGACTCGTATCGAAAAGCGGCTGCAAACGGGGTACGTGGACCAACAAGCCGACTCGTTGGACGACGCGATGGCAATCATCAACGAGGCCACGGCTGCCGGCAAAGCCATCTCGGTGGGGTTGCTGGGCAACGCGGCTGAGCTGGTTCCGGAAATGGCCAGACGCGGAATCCATCCGGACGCGGTCACCGACCAAACGTCAGCTCATGATCCACTGAATGGATACTTGCCAATTGGCTGGACTCTGGAACAGGCGGCGGAGCGTCGCAAGTCCGATCCGGAAGCCGTCGTGGCGGCTGCGAAGGAGTCGATGGCAACGCACGTTCGCGGCATGCTCGAATTTCACAAGCAAGGTATTCCGGTTGTTGATTACGGCAACAACATTCGGCAGATGGCGAAGGACGTTGGTGTCGAAAACGCATTTGATTTTCCCGGTTTTGTCCCTGCCTACATCCGTCCGTTATTCTGCCAAGGTATCGGCCCGTTCCGCTGGGTCGCACTGTCCGGAAATCCGGACGATATTTATGCAACGGATGCAAAGGTCAAGTCACTGTTGCCTAATGATCCGCATCTGCACAACTGGTTGGACATGGCAAAAGAGCGTATCCAATTTCAGGGGTTGCCTGCCCGCATCTGTTGGGTGGGTGTCAAGGATCGTTACCGGTTAGGATTGGCATTTAACCAGATGGTCCGCGACGGCGAAGTCAGCGCTCCGATTGTAGTGGGGCGTGATCATCTCGATTCCGGCTCGGTGGCCAGTCCTAACCGTGAGACCGAGTCGATGAAGGATGGTAGCGATGCGGTTTCCGATTGGCCGCTACTCAATGCATTACTCAACACGGCCAGCGGAGCCACCTGGGTTAGTTTGCATCATGGCGGTGGAGTCGGCATGGGATATTCCCAGCACTCGGGGGTTGTGATCGTTTGCGATGGCACCGAAGCTGCGGATCGTCGTATTGAGCGAGTCCTATTGAATGATCCGGCGACGGGAGTCATGCGTCACGCCGACGCCGGATATGAGATTGCGGTCCAAAGTGCTAAAGCGAGCAAGCTGGATTTACCCATGTTGAATGAACCTTCTTAACCTGGTGAAGCATTGAGCCAACTGACGATTAATCCGGGCGAAGTCACGCTCGAGGAACTCCGCAATTTTCACGAATCCGATGTAAAAATCGCGATGCACGACTCCTGCTGGGCGAAAGTCGCCGAGTCCCACGCGGTGGTGACGGCGCGATTAGCCAGCGGCGAGTCGATTTACGGGCTGAACACCGGTTTTGGGTTACTGGCCAAGAAACGGATTTCCGATAGCGAACTGGCTCAATTGCAACTGAATCTCGTTCGATCGCACAGCGCAGGGACGGGGGCACCGTTGTCTCGCCAAGTCGTGCGACTGTCGATGCTCCTCAAAGTCGCCAGCCTCGCGCGTGGTTACTCCGGAGTTCGCCCCGAAGTCCTGACCACCATTGCCGACGCCCTGAACGCCGACGTCATACCGTACGTACCGTCGCAAGGTTCCGTCGGAGCCAGTGGAGACCTTGCACCGCTGGCGCATATGACGCTCGCGTTGATCGGCGAGGGAGAAGTTCTTTCTGAGGATAACAAACCGCTGCCCGCTGCAGAGGCACTGAAGCAACATGGCATTTCGCCTATTGCGTTGGGGCCCAAGGAAGGACTCGCGCTGCTTAATGGCACGCAAATCTCGACGGCACTGGCGCTCGATGGGCTGTTCGCATTCGACCACATCTTTCATGCCGCCATTGCGGCGGGAGCCATGTCGGTAGATGCAGCGATGGGAAGCGATACGCCCTTCGATGCTCGCATTCAGGAGATTCGCAACCACAAGACGCAGATCGAATGTGCGCGAATGTACCGTGAACTGCTGTTGGGTAGTGAAATTCGGGCTTCGCATGTCGATTGCGACCGCGTTCAGGATCCGTACTCACTGCGCTGCCAACCGCAGGTGATGGGAGCCTGCCTAGAATCGCTCCGGCATTCCTCAGCCGTATTGCTACGCGAAGCCAATGCCGTTTCCGACAACCCATTAGTATTCCCCGATGATCAGTCGATCCTGTCGGGTGGCAACTTTCATGCGGAACCCGTGGCCTTGGTGGCGGATCAATTGGCAATTGCCATCGCGGAAACGGGGTCGTTGTCTGAGCGTCGAACGTCGCTGTTGATTGACCGACACTTGAGCAACCTGCCATCGTTCCTGGTCGAAGACAGCGGCTTGAACTCAGGGTTTATGATTCCGCAAGTCACGGCGGCATCTCTGGTCGCGGAGAATCAGCACTTGGCGAGCCCGGTGAGCGTTAACAGCCTGCCGACTTCGGCGAATCAAGAAGACCACGTGAGTATGGCCACCTATGCGGCTCGTCGTTTAAGCGCCATGAATGAGAACACGGCGACGATTGTGGCAATCGAGATGTTGGCAGCCAGTCAGGGGCTGGATTTTCGCAGCCCCCTCAAGACCAGTCTACGGCTGCAGTCGATCCACGCCGCGATTCGACAATTGGTCCCGTTTTACGATCAGGACCGCCCATTCGCTGCCGAGATGGAACGCGTCAAACAGCACGTTCTCAAGAGCGATTGGCGATCAGCGGTTCGGTCCTAGCCGCGGAATCGTTTAGATTCCGTCCAGCTCGCCGTTCCAGCGCACGAACCCTTCCATCGCGGCGTACTCGGCCATGCCCAGCTGATCGAACAGCCGTGCAGTCCCTGTGTTTCGATCTTCGGCTCGCTGCCAGAATTCTCGAATATCTGGTCCAGGGAAGAGGGCACGATCCTTCTGCGATTCATGCTTGAAGATAGCGGTACGTTTGCGAACGATATCGTGGGGACTGAGTGGAACAGCCATCTCAATCTCGTGGGGCTCCCATTCGTGCCACGCACCACGATACAACCAGATAACACATTGTTTATACCATTCGTCCTTTTCGACTCGCTTACACGCTTGCAAGATTGCGCTCAAACACACGCGATGCGTTCCATGCGGATCGGAGAGATCACCAGCCGCATAAATCTGATGCGGTTGGATTTCTCGCATCAAGTTGACGAGCATTTCGATGTCTTCTTCGCCCAGCGGTTTCTTTTTGACTCGGCCCGTTTCGTAAAACGGCATATCAAGGAAGTGCAGGTTTTCCCCAGGTACGCCGCAATAGCGCGTCGCGGCTCGAGCCTCAACCCGGCGAATCATACCTTTGATGGTTTGAACTTCGGGACTATCGACTTGCCCAGGCTTTTTGTTCTTGAGAAATTCTTCAATGTGACTTTCCAATTCACCTGTACGCCCTGGATCGACGCCGAAGTGTCGATTAACGTCTGCGGTGAATTCGAAGAAACGAATCGCGTCATCATCGAAAACTGCGATGTTTCCCGAAGTCTGGTAAGCCACATGAACGTTGTGGCCATGCTCTACGAGGCGAGTCAACGTGCCACCCATGGAGATGACGTCGTCATCCGGATGCGGTGAAAATATCAATACCTGCTTGGGATAGATTTCGTCGTGAGGCTTGTTGCGGTCGCCAGGGAGTTTCTCGTGGGCAGGTTTGCCACCCGGCCATCCACTGATCGTGCTTTGAAGATGTCGGAAGACTCGCAAGTTAATCCGGTGCGAGGGGCCATGCTCGGCGAGCAAGTCTTGCAAGTCGGCTTCGTTGTAATCTTCGTCCGTCAGTTTCAAAAGTGACTTTTGGGTTTCGCACGCCAACCAGATTACGGCTTTGCGAATTCGAATCTCGTCCCATTCGATCTTGCCGACTCGCCAAGGACAGCGATTACGAATTAACGATTCGGCTGCGGCGTTGTCGATGACAAAGCGAGCGTTGGGATGTTCCTGCAAGAAGCTGGCGGCAATTGACGACGTGATCGGGCCTTCTATCGCCTGTGCGACAACCGGGGCCTTGTGCTCGCCGAAAGCCATAAGAATAATTTCACGAGCCGCGAGGATGGTACCGACGCCCATCGTGATGGCTCGACGAGGAACGTTCTCTTCACCAAAAAAGTCACTGGCGGCATCCAATCGTGTCACGCGATCAAGGGTGATCAAACGCGTGCGACTGGTTCGCGCAGAACCCGGCTCGTTAAATCCGATGTGCCCAGTTCGGCCGATACCCAAAAGCTGGATGTCTATACCGCCGGCGTTGCGAATCTTGTTCTCGTATTGTTGGCAGTAATCGTAGACCTGCTCTTCAGCGACAGTGCCATCTGGGATGTTGATGTTCTCCCGTGGGATGTCGATATGGTCAAACAGATGCTCGTACATGAATCGGACATAGCTTTGTAGCTCTTCCGGATCCATCGGATAATATTCGTCCAGATTGAACGTTACCACGTTTTTGAAGGACAGCCCTTCTTCGCGATGCAACCTTATGAGTTCGTCATAAATTCCCGTCGGCGTACTTCCAGTCGCCAACCCCAGAGTTATCGTCGACCCCTGCGCGGCGTGATTTCTAATTTCGTCGGCGATATGCCGAGCCACGGCCGCGGCGACGTCACGAGCGTGCCGGTAGACCTGGCACGGTGCAAGTTCGTATTCGTTAAATGGACGGCTTATCGTGCTGTTTGTGCCGATGGTTGCCACTGCGGCCTCGCTTGGTGTGTTGTTGGCGGGAATTCCTAAACAGGATTTTACCCAGACAGCCCATCTCAAGCCAATAACAGAGCTTCATTCGGAGAAGAAGATTGTGTTTAGATGCCGATGGCCACACTTTCGAGCCAATACTGCTCAATGGTGGCGTCGTCAGAGAAACAATTATCAGTTATTTTACTGAAACGCGACTTTGCCGTCGATTTTCTTTTGAACCGTTCTTATACGACTAAGAGCATATTTCGCGGCGGGGGACTGCGCGTGAATATTGACGACCGTCCGGTAATTGACGAGTGCTCGTTCGCACTCTTTCCGATCTTCGTTGAATTTGGCTTTCAACAGATGCTTCGCTTGCTGCATTGCTCTTCGAGTCGATGGATCGCGTTGATAACGCTTTAGCATCTCACCAGAGACCTTCCGTAGATTTTTTACCTCTGGCAATTCAACGTAGACCTCTGCAACTCGATAGATCGCACCATGTATCGACTCGCCATCATTGATTTGGGCATCTAAATCTCCCAGCCATAAATCGATCGCTCTTTCAAGCTTAGCCACATAGGCCTTGGCTCGGCGAACGGATTCCGAATCGGCATCCAGTCTGGCAACGGGTCTCAAGAGTCGGATGGCTTTGATAAGCTGCCCCGATCGGGCGCTTTCACGAGACTGAACCAGCAGGTCTTCCAAACTTGCGTCACTCAAAATATTATCGTGAGCAGCGGAAGTGCTCTGAGCAGCCATCTGGTTCGTCGAGCTGGCTCCAGTCGAAGACGCGTACGATATGGCCTCGAGCAATAGATTGCTCAACTCAAAATTAGATGGTTTTCCTACGCTCCCGTACATCATCGTTCCGTTGGGCAACACGATGTACACCATGGGAATCTTGCTCGCGTCGACACTAAATCGCGAGGTCAGGTTTTGATAGTCGGCGGTTTGTGAATCCACCTTCAGAACCACACACTTCTTTAGCAACTTTTGAAGCTCGACATCCGACTCAAGCATCGAGTGCAATTCACGACAGGGACGGCAGAACGTACTGGAACCAATCGCTAAAAGTGGGCGGTTGAGTTCTTGTGATTTGGCAAAAGCAGCTTCAACTTCGCCCGCATTGACCGTGTTCGCAAAGACAAACGTTGCCGCTATCAGGAAAAGTAGGATTCGAAGTCGCGAGGATGTCTGCATAAGATGGATTATTTCAGAGTTCGCGAGAAAATCGCGTAAATGCGATTCCCCCCGCATGGTGGCCCACATTCCATTGAAAAATCTTCCTGAATTGCCCAGTTCCATGGAGCCAAACAGTCTAGGCAAATTAGGATGCGATGCAATCCCCTCGGTGAGGGTCCTCTTGTGTTCTAATTCTGCTGTTCCTACCATCAAGGTCCCACCGGGTTGCTTCTTGTGCCGTTGCAGCTCAAAAACCCCACCTTAACACCGCCGAAAGCTATGTACTGTTCGGCATCCCACCTACGAACTTGGAGTCAAAGGAATGTTCCAACCGCTCTCGGTTACTTGCCTGGCGATTGTCGGCATGTTCGGCGTGTCTCAAGAATGGACCAACGATTACGCGAAAGCTCTCGATTCTGCGCGTAAAGCCAAACGGCCCATGGTCGTCGTGCTTGAGAATCCTCGTTACAGCAAACTTCGTGCCGACTCGTTGCTCGGCGTCAAACGCGACTTACTTCGTCAGTTCGAAGTTTGCCGCGTGGACGCGACATCCCAGTATGGAAACAAAGTCGCAAAACTTTATGGTGCGACCCAGCTGCCTTATGCCGTCGTCACAGACGACGAATGCAAGAATATTTTGTTCCGTGGCGCCGGCCAGTTCTCGTCGGATGTGTGGAATGAAACACTAAAGAACTATGCGCTGCAGAAAGACACCGTTGATAACAAGCCTGTTGATCCAACGCATCATGCAGCGTCGCGAAAAGCCATCAAATCAGCGGATACGCCTCCGTTTGGCCATCTCGATTTGAAGACTACATTGACCGCAAGCAAGAAACGCAAGGTCCCAGCACTGGTGGTTGTGTCGATGAACAAGACACTTTCCGACAACTCATTGCGAAGGATGATTTCAGAGAAATTCGAATCCGTTGTGATCAAGAAGGAAGATCATGAAGCGTGGGTCACAAAAAATGATGTGAACATCTTTCCAACGACTCTCGTAGTATCGCCAAGCGGCGAGGTACTGGACCATATCAAGGGCTTTGTGAAACCCGACGACATGCGTTCACGGCTGAAGATCATCGGCGCGGAATTGTATAGCGACGCAAAATAGATTCGACTGGGCTTGGTGGCTCTGAGCACCGAACACGAAGGATCGTTAGAGACGGAAGCAGCAATCGGGAAGGACGCCCGTGCTGCTTCTTTTTTGCGCGCAGCTTGGAAAATTGTGACACCAAAATCGCGTTGGCTTAGCGAGTCGACTTGGAAGCCTGAGGGCGCTTGGCTGCCTTCACCGCTGTGCCAGGGCGTTTGAGGTACACACCCTTCGGAGTCGTGACTTTCATGATCACGAATTTCTCAGCGATGGTTGCATCCCAAAGCTGTTCGGTTTTGACTGGCTTCTTCTTCGCGGGGACGACGACCGCCATGCCTTGCTTCACGTAGGTGGTTACCTTGAGTACGCCGGGCAATTTGTACAGTCGCGTGCGAAGTCGTTTAGCGCACCCTTCGCAGTGCATGTTCTTGATGTAGATCGTTGTGAAGTCGTTCTTGGGCTTCTGGGGCACGACAGGCTTGCGGACTGGCGTCTGCGTTTGCGTCTGGCCAACGGCCGTAGCCGCCAAGGCACCGGCGAACATGGCGGTGATACTTTGTCGACGATTGAGCATGATTCTCTCCACAACAGGTCCCGGCAGTTACATTTGGTTTGCATCGACCAAAAACGCAGTCCACTTGAGCCGGCTAGCAGTGAGAGCACCGTCTATCGTTTGGAGTGTAGAGAGAACATCGCGAGCATTGCGATTGCGATCAGCCATGAAGAGGGTTCGGGGACAGCCATTGGTTGCCCCTGAAATTTATGCTCATTCCATACATTGAAGTCGCTGCTGTCGACAACGCCGTCGGCATTAAAATCGCCGTCGCAGTAGTTCGCGTTGTCGGTAAATTTGTGCTCGTTCCAGATATTGAAATCCGAGATATCCACCACACCATCAATGTTCGCGTCACCAGGCAAGAGTATTGAGGGCAAACCGAGCAAGTCGCCGCCCTCAATACTCACAACCAATTCGCGATACCTTTGCATATCGAGCTCAGTGAGACGGCCATCGCCGTTGAGATCAAATTTCGGATGATGGTATCCGCCTGCGGCAATCATCTGAGACAACGCATTAAGATCTCCGCATCCGTCGCCAAATCCTAGATAGGCGGAATGGTATATTTCGCCACTGTCGCCACCGCTGGTCCCGATGATTTGAACGCGACCAATGACACTTGGACCAAGTGTGCCTCGTCCGAAATTCATTCCGAATTCCACGTCTCCAAAGTCCGCTTCCGTCAGGCCCGTGTCGTACGAAAGCACACGATAAAACCCCGGATCGAGGTTTCCATCATGTCCAAACACTTGCTGTCTTCCGTTGAAGTATATGGAGTGCCAAACGTCTCCAGCAACAAAGCCAACAAATTGACGATGAGTAAAGTTAGCTGCAGGCCCCACAATGGAGATTGACGCCATTTCCACATCATCAAAACCAACACCGGGTCGAACACTATCATTCAGCTGGTTCAGGCCGAGTGTATTCAGCAACATGTCGCCGGTCTGAGGATCGTAATGCAACATGGGAACGGCTTGTTGCCCGGTGATGGGATTGGTCGCCCTCCGCCCCAAAGCGACGCATCAGGTCGCCCCTGGCCTTGGGCTGAAACGATGAAAAGAATGGACAACAAGAGGATGTGAAGGAAAACACGCATGCCGAGACGCTCCCACAATGAAATTGGCAATCCCGCGTCAGCCTAGCAATTCTCAATTTGTGAATCAAATTCCACTTGCCGGTGGTTGTCCAAGAATGGATACAAAAACACCGAAAGCCGCAAAAAGCGACTTTCGGCATATGTTCTGGTAATTTCAAGCGGCTTGTAGGTTGAAGCCGTCGAATTCACATTAGTCGTGAGGAATCAAACCTTCGTCAACCATCTGAAGCAACTTCGAGATGCACAGCTTGTTCATGCTGGTACGCTTCTCATGTGCCTCGGTGCGAAGCGATTCGTGCAAACTCTTGGGCAGTCGCACAGTGATGACTCGAGTCGGCTCGTTCTCGGTCGAAGGCGTATTGCCTCGTTCTCGAAGTTTGGCCAACATCTGTTGGATTTCTGCATACTCTGCAGTCGTTTCCAACTCGTTCATCTCTGTGGCAGTTGGGAAAAGTTGGCGAACTACGCCGTCGACGCCCAAAATCTTGCGGAAGAAAGTCACCCAGTCCGCTTGCTGTCGATACAGCTCAGAAGCGATTCGGTGAAGTTCCTGCGTCCGATTTGCCGGCATCGTTGGACGTGGTGGGATGTGTTGTGTGGTTTCCATTTTCGGCTCCTTCCTACATTACCGTCTAGAACGCGGTCCCCGCGATCGTGTGCCTAAGGAAATACTAGATAACTTCGAGTAGAGTCAAGGCCAGCACCGATATCGCTGCATTGCCGGGTTTTCCGCCAGTTCCTCGGATTTGCGGGTGCTAGCAGCTTCAAGCACTGCATATAGCTGCATTGCATTCATAGACGCCACTCTTGCTGCGGTTCCTGTCACGTAAGATAGGTAAGATGTGCCGCAAAATGTTTTGCGCACGACAGTTAGCGACTGCGGCTCCATTTGATCCAGTGACGATACGATTGAGTCGTTCGCTTTCTGATCGGCCCCGACACCGAATTGCTGGTTCCGTGACGATATCGCACGGAACATAATGAACCAACTGCACCGATTCTCTCAACAACTGATGGAATTATGGATTCTCAGCTAGTCGAAATCGCCAGCTACGCTACGGAAGTTGAAGCGAACCACGTAAAGTCCGTTTTGGCGGAACGAGGCATTAAGGGGTTTGTCGATTGCGGTGCTACCAACACGATGCTCTCTCACGTCGGTGCGTCCGCGTTGGGCGGTATTCGGCTGTTTGCGCTGCCTCAAAATGCAGGCTTGGCACGAGAAATCATCGACACGCTGGAGGAAATCAAGGGAAGCGACTGGTATTGCGGTGAATGCCAGGAACTCTCGGAAGCAGGTTTCGAGGTTTGTTGGTCATGCGGCAAGGGCCGTCGCGACGTGGAAGCAGATCGCCCAATCGTTGCCAAGAGCGTCGAGCGGCTCGATGACAATTTGCAAGAGGACCACAACCAGCGCCAAGCCGCAACCGATCCCAATCCCTACATGTCGCCGGGCACGGTCAAAATGCAGAACGACGAGCCAATCGCGCCTGATGTCAAATCCGTCTTGGACGTCGATGAAATGGTGACTCGTGCCTACCGCGCCTCACTCATCGGGCTGATGTTACTCCCTGTGCTGGCACATCTTTACTCGATGTATCTCCTGCTGCTTGCATCCGCGCATCCCGAAAGGCTATCCGATCGGACCAATCGCGTGTGGTACGGCGCGTTCGCAATCAACATGTTCGTCGTGCTCCTGTCCATCATCGTGGTGAGCCGCATGTAGACGCATTCATCGTAGCGTGGATCCGACACGGGCCGAGGACCCACGTTTTTCGTGCTACGTTTCTCGGCCGTCGTGCCGATCAGATCAGCAGATCGAGTGACTGCAAAAATGCTTCGAGTGAATCCGCGTCGAGACTTTCGGGCAAGCCATCCTCCGTCGTACCACTGGACGGACCATCCACAATTGCCTCGCCACCCAGAATCGTATGGTTTGCCAGCGCCGTGGGTTCGTCAATGTCGACCAAAGTCGTAGTATCGTTTCCGGCTCCCATGCTCGCGGATGTTGCATCAAAATTCAGAACCAGCGTCTGAAAAGTTGCTCCACGAAGCAAGGCATAGGTGGTCCCGATCTCCAAAGAGTCATCGTCCGTCGTTGCACGCAAGGATGCGTTATCGTTGCCACTGCTGCTCACCGCATCGACCACAATGCTCTCGACTTTCTGAAAGTCGAAATCGAGTACACCGCTTAGCAGTCGTGCTTTGCCAGGACGCGTTGTGAGCTGATCATTTTCTGTCGTTCCTAGAATAAAGGCTGTGTCGTCTCCAGCGCCGCCGTTGACACGAACTTTTTCAAAGCTCGTCGCGACGAGCCCCTCCAGCCCAAGCCGCATGGCAGCTCGATCCTCCTGCACAGCGAACCAATCATCATTCACCGTACCTTGCATTCGCACCACATCGATGCCATCGTCGCCTTCTACCAGAACATTGGCAAAATCATTGCCGCGAATGTTGTTCGCGAGCGACTTCAATCGAACATACCCGTCGGAAGCCGTGACAATGTCGTCACCTGCAGTGCCAACGATTCGCAGCACATCCTTGCCACCACGAGATTGCAGCGTCAGCCGCGTAGCTCCCACCGGAATGTCAAACTCAATTCCATCGACCCACAGCGTGGATGCACCTGCCTGAACCTCAAACGATTCGTTTCCATCCGTACCGTGGACGATAAACGTGCTACCAGTCTCGACGAAACGGAACCGACGGGAACGCTGAGCGCGATCGATCACTTCATCGAACGAAATCGTTCCGGTAGAACCATTTGAGTCCGAAATCGCGCTGGCAACCAGTAGCTGGCGAAGTTGCTCCGCGGACAGCGATGGATTCAACTCGATCGCCAAGGCGGCGGCGCTGCTCACCACCGATGCCGCGACTCCAGTTCCTCGAAACGTCGACGCCCCGGCCAGTTGTGTGCCGGCGGCGACGCCCAGTGCGTTGACCTGCACCGCTCCATTCTCACCAACCCGATTCGATTCCGGCAGCGGTTGGCCATCAGGGCCGACTGCACCAACGGCCAGCACATTCGCATGTTGCGAACTGAGGAATGCGGGAAAATCGGGGTTCTCTGCGGAGCCGTTTCCGGCAGCGACAATGATCAACACATCATTGGACTCGGCATAAGCAATCGCATCTCGGACTCCCTGCGTATCTTGAACAACAAGAGGCAGGTTGATCACATCAGCCCCATTGTCGACCGCGTAGCGAATCGCCAGAGCCACGTCCGTCGCAAGTCCCAACCCACTATCGTCGATGACTCGCAGCATCATGATGTCGGCTTCAGGTGCGAAACCGACAAATCCGACTCCGTTGTCATTCGCCGCAATGATTCCTGTCATCGCAGTCCCGTGACCGTTGGAATCATTCAGATTGCCATCGTTCTGGATAAAGTCGTAGCCGAAACGATCATCCACGTAACCATTGTTGTCGTTGTCGATTCCGTCTCCGTTGATCTCATCCAGATTCTTCCAACGCACATTCACTAGATCAGGATGTGTCGCGTCCAATCCGCTGTCGATCAACGCCACGACGGCCCCCTGCCCTGTTGCTGGTGACGTACCGTGTGAAACAATCGGAGCCGATGCGGCCTCGAATCCAGCCAGCGATGCTGACGGAGCAAACGTCCATCGGCCGACTTCGCCACTGACAAGATTCACGAAGTAAAGATTGCCATCAGGCCCTTGCTTGATCTGGACGACAAACTGGGCTCCCGTCGTAAACACGTCGACCGATGCGACTTGGCCATTGGCGTTGAAACTGACCGTGCGAACAATTCCACCACCAAGATCGTTGAAGAAATAGTCGCCTTGATATTGCTCGGGGAACGCCGTCCCCGTGTAGACGTCACCGCCGACGATCGCATTGATTCCGTCAGCCGCATGATTCAAAGCCACGATGGCGGGA
>CAYYHV010000144.1:1900-2699 GCA_964471695.1 uncultured Pirellulaceae bacterium | reverse complement strand
CCCCAGATTGGCTCCCGCACCGGCTCGATTCACCTCTTCCCATTGGCCCCATCCAACTTCGCCAATAAAGACTTCACCGGTATCGGGGTGCACGCTGATGCGGAAGGGATTTCGCAATCCAGATTGGTAAACTTTGGAACGATTTGCCGTAGGATCGCCGTTGTAGAACGGATTGTCGCTGACTCCATTTCCGGTAAGCGGATCAATCCGAAGTACTTTGCCGGAAAGATTGTCGATATCCTGAACGCGGAATGCACGCGGGTCGACTCGGTTGTACGATGCCCCGTCGCCAATGGACACATAAAGATTTCCGTCGGGTCCAAAATCTAGGGATCCTACCGTATGTGATTCGCTATCCGACGCAATAAAATCCTGCAGGTTGGAACCATTGGGAAGGATCCCCGCCGGTGGCTCGTTAAAGTCATTCGTACTGTTTACAGCCCCATTAAAATTGTCCCACGTACTGTTGCTTCCCAAGATGGTAACTTCGCTGCCTGACACCATGCTCGTATAGTTCGTGGCGGCATCCAGCGTCACTCGCGTTAAACGACCAGCCCGATTTCCAAATCCATCCGGTCCAGCCAACGTGCCCGCGTTCTGCTGAAAGACTTCTGGCGGGTCGTAAGTATAAAGCAGATACAAGTACGGTGAATTTGCAAAATCTGGATGAACAGCAATATCCAGCAGGCCACGGTCGCGTGGGCCATTTACGATCGCGCTAAAATCGAGAACTGGGGCTGTACGCAAATTCCCATTCACCGCGACTCGAACTACCCCGCCCTTTTGCGCAATGTAAGTG
>CAYYHV010000144.1:0-1890 GCA_964471695.1 uncultured Pirellulaceae bacterium | reverse complement strand
AGCCCCATCCGGTGAGAAAGCCAACGCCGTCGGCTCGGACAATCCCGTATACAAAGTCTGCGTCAGCAATTCGCCGCCTGGATCAGGCGTTGGTGGATCTGCCGCGTAAAGCTGCGATTGAGGCACAATTTCATTTGCAGTGGAATCACTGGACCAGAAAAGTTGAGCCACCGCGCCGCCACCGCGTTCGTAGTACTCGACTTTGATGTCGTAGAACTGTCCCGCCACAAGATCAATCGTTCCGGAGTGCAATGTGGCGCCATGATCGTTCCATTCGTTGATGATCAATTGGTCGTCTACCCACAATCGAATCCCGTCATCAGAATTCGTCGTGAACGTATACGTCTCGCTGAACTCGGCTTCGATTTGCCCCGTCCATCGAACCGTAAAGGTGTCGGCTCCCATACCGTCCTGTGGAGCCGAATCGCCCCAGATGAAATCGACCGTCGAGTCGACGCGATAATTGAAGAAGTCATCGAAGTTGAATGCGTCAAAATATTCGGCCAGCAGACCATCACCCGTCGCCTGGATCGAATCATCGTCGTCGATCGTGATCGTGGCAGTCCGCGGGGCAAGCAGAGTCCCCGTACCTTCGATGTTGTCGATGGTAAACGCAAACTGCTCATTTGGTTCGACATCATTGTCATTGATCAGTGGAATAGAAACGGACTTACTGGTTTCTCCATCAAGGAAAGTAAACGTACCGCTTTGCCCGATATAATCACTGCCGTCCACGGCTGAAATCGGCACCGTGTTGTAATCCACGGATGTTACGCCGGATGATCCGCCTGTCCGAACGACCGTCAGCACAGCGGCTCCGTCGACTTCGGTCACATTGACGATGCTGGATTCCAGACTTAGGAATCCACCATTTGCGTTATTGGAGCTGTACTGAAAATAGCCGACCGAATGGAGCGTCTCCGTCTGCCAAAAGCCGGGGACAATGGCGTTGTCTGCCGGACTCCAAGTCCCCGTTGAGTACACACTCGGCGACTCGGTCTGGTACCGCGTTCCATCAATCTCGAGAAAGTCGACTTGCAGATTTTGATCGATACCGTTGGCTGGGTCGTAGACATCACTGACGAACTGAACGCGCACTTGATCGGCCGACACGGGCCCCGTCGCAATAAAAAACACATAGTCTTCGGGTTGACCGGTCGCAACAAAGTCGGCAACCACGACTTCGTCGATCAGTAATTGAAACTCTTCGACGCCTTCATCACCCCAAGCCCGTACGACGATCTGCGATCCGCTCGCGTCGTCATCGCTATACTGAAAGTAGCCATTGGAATTCAGATTTTCGCTTTGCCGAAAGCCGGGTGAGACGCCATCCTCTGGCAACCAGGTACCCGTCGAGAAAACACTCGGCGCCTCGGTTTCAAAGACGCGGCCATTCAACGATATGAAATCTACGTTCAAGTCGCGGTCAATTCCATTCGCCGGATCGTAGAGATCATTGGTGAATGCGACTCGTACGTCATTGGCAGAAATATCCGCCGCCGATTGGTAGGTAAAGTTGGTCAGCGTTGTACTCGTCGTGTAGCTCGCAACCACGCTTTCATTCAACAGCAAGTCGAACGTCTCGCCTCCTTCGGCGCCACGAGCCCGCACGACGATCGAAGTGCCCGCACCATCAATGGTCGCGAACTGCATGTAGCCGTTGGCGTGGAGGAACTCGGATTCTCGGAACCCCGGCTGAATGCCATCCTCGGCCTTCCACGTTCCGGTCGAAAATACCGAGGGATGCTCGGCATCATAGCGGACACCATCGATGATAATTGCATCGATACGCAAATTGCGATCAAGATTTGCATCGGGATCATATACGTCGTTGGTGAATGTCAATCGCACTTGATCGGGCGAAATTGTTCCAACGGTCGTATGGGACAA
>CAYYHV010000143.1:15088-16136 GCA_964471695.1 uncultured Pirellulaceae bacterium | reverse complement strand
ACCTCGAGCAGGTCATTAATCACCACAACCGGATCTGCGCCGCTGTCATACTGCAGATTACCATCGGCATCCCAGATCGAATACGAACGGGCCCCAAAAACCCGCAACTCACGATGGATTCCATTGGCGTCCACCCCATCAACAGACGATACACGCAAGTCTCCAATATTCTCCGGCCACTTGAGCTCATCTGCATTGGCGAACGTTGCTTCGTCGAGCGTTAAGGTAGACACCATCGCCTCATCCGAGAACCCAAGATAACTGCGACTATCTCCTTCGTTTGCCGTTACGAGATACTCACGTCCGGCGACTTGATAGTTGGCAATTCCATCTGGCTGATAAAACGCAGAAACGGGCCATCGAGCTACGTTAATTTGTTTGTCCGCAAAACTGGCATCCAGCCCTACACCTTCGCGATCAAACGACTTGAGCCCCAACGGCACCAACCGATCGACTTGAGCGGATTCAATATCAACGATTGCGAACGCGTTGTTCTCTTGCAAAACAACCCAAGCCTTTTTCCCATCGGCAGAAATCGTCAAGTACTCGGGCTCAAGATCCTGAGCCACTGTAGCGTTGGGAGCTGATACGCGAACACCTGCGGGTAGTCGGTCGCCGTTGAATGCTTCAAAACTGACATGCTGGACCAACGAGCCCGCGCAAAAACAACGATCATCGGGAATACGGATAATGCTGACACTGCCCTCGGGATCAATCGCGTAGTCCTTGCTGGGTTCGCCTTCATTCGCCGTGAGAACTTTCTTTCCATCAGGCGTAAACGCCAACATGTCCGGCATCGCTCCAACCTTGACGACTCCCAGACAACAGCCATTGGTGTTGAAGAAGACAACGCTACCATCTGCCGTCGTCGGCGTCCCCACCATCGCAACGGCGACCAGTCCCTTCTTAACAGCGACATGAGTCGACGACGAACCGTAGTGGCCCAACGCTACACGCTTGATCAGCCACGGATTGGTGGGCATCTTCAGATCTAGAATGTCTAACGCATTGTGTTCGCCGTTGCAGACGAACAACCGCTTCGTCTCCG
>CAYYHV010000143.1:0-15078 GCA_964471695.1 uncultured Pirellulaceae bacterium | reverse complement strand
TCGTCTCCGCATCGTACTTTACGATTTCTGCCGCCCCACCGTCCCACTGAGAACCATGGCGGTACCCTCCGATTAGCCGCAACTGCCAGCGATCCGCCAACGCATTTTGGCTGAGTGAAATTACGATTGCCAAGACCATCAGGCTACGGAGACTTTTGGTGAAGGTGCGATTCATGCCGTCAGCTTTCCAGAATCAACTAAGAGAAATGGCCAAGTCACTCAGGCGACTTGGCCATTGATGAAAATCACTTTACGGAAGATTCTCTTTCGCCGTTCATACCCTGCGACGAACAGAACGGAACAAAGGCAGCATAGCGAACAAAATCAACGCCAGACCAGCAGGCTCAGGAACCGCGGCCGCATCCGACGATTGAAACTTGTTGCCATTCCAGAGATTGAAATCACTGACGTCGACGGAGCCATCACCATTAAAGTCGCCACCACACCAGCCAGCGTCTGACGTGAATTTATTGCCGTTCCAGACATTGAAGTCGCTAACATCAACGGCTCCGTCCAAGTTCGCATCACCCGGAAGATAGGCGCCGCCATTTGCGTTATTCACGGATCCCGCTTCGGCCAGCCAGGCCGTCAGGTCATCACCATTCACGCTTCCATCGCCGTTCACATCGAATGCCGCATCGTTCGTCCCAGCCACCATCTCAGCAACAAGACCGTCGATGTCCGCACAGTCATAGGTGCCATCCATGTTAAAGTCGCCCGCGCCCGGTTCGACAGGACAGCTCAAATGAGGCTGGTTGGGAAACAGTCGAATACCAATGCCTTCTACGTGTGCTGGTGAAGCCACATCGGAACCCGCCGTCATCGTTGCACCGCCATCGTCGAGGGCGGTATAAGCCCCAAAGACACCATCGACACTCAGGCCAAGGTCAGCGCCGTTCGCGTCCCAAGCCTGCGAAAAGCCCGTAGTCGCAGGTGGAAGCGTGATGCTGATTATTGGTGCTTCGCCGGTAGGGAACCCGTCGGCATCAATCGCCGTCGGAGCATAGATATTCAGTTCGTCACCACCCGACGACAGCCCCGAGAAAGTATCGCCACCCGTGCTGGTACACTCTGAGAGAATACGGATCGCTGGATCCAATCCCCAAACATCTCGCCAGCCGACGTTCGCATCGTTTTCTCGAACGACGAGAATGGTTTCGTTGGGTTGAATTTCAAAGGCAGGCAAGATCGCGTAGTCATTACCGAATAACTGATCGTTATCATCGAAGAGATAGCCCTCTAGATTGACGGCCGAAGCTCCAAAGTTGGTCAATTCGAACCAATCACCGTTGCCATCTCCACCCAACAGCGTGACGAGATCAGCCTCAGGATGCCCGCTCTTCCACATGACCTCAGTGACTGCCAATTGGCCCACTGATGAACTTGCCAGCAAGCAGCATGCAATCAAACTACAAATTGTCCGCGTTGAAAAAGTACTCATCCGAGCCTGAACCTCCCCACTCGATTGTTGGTTTTATTGTTTGGCAATACGCCCCGAATTAACCGAAGTATGTTGCGTCGAGGCCAGAATGTGAATTGCCGCGCCAACGCAACTATCTTAATTCACTCAATCTTCAATAACCGGCTTTTCCGGAACTGCTATTGGATAACGACCTATCGGGCTTGGCGTGAGTCCCCATGCGCCATCTTCACGGAAACCTCACATAAGCCATTGCGAGGCAGGGGTTACCACCCAACAGGGGAAAAACCAGCCAGTTGAGGCCTCAAAGTATGACGTTGGGATAAGTTGCTCAGCCTGCGACTGTTAACGAATCCTTAACATTCACTTGCTCGTTCCACCGCTTGGTACACGCGGCATTGATACCTGCCGATAAGGGATTAGAATTCCGCGCAGAGACAGAAGGCGTGCATTCGCAACGGACGCTCGAATGCAAAGTTGGGCTATTCAAGAGAGAGAACAATGGAAATCTGTAAACGTCGTGGCCGGCTGGGTTTTACGTTGGTCGAGTTATTGGTGGTGATCGCCATTATCGGCATCCTGGTAGCTTTGTTGCTGCCTGCGGTTCAACAGGCACGAGAAGCTGCCCGTCGAACTCAGTGCCAAAACAACCTGCGCCAGATTGGCTTGGGAATGCTGAATTACGAATCAGCAGAACGACACTTCCCACCTGGGCAAAAGAAGTTCTGCACGAGTTGCGAAATCTTCGGTTGGTCGTCGTTTTTCCTCCCCTATATCGAGGAACCCGCGATTCACGAACAGATCAACTTCAAAGCCAACCTCACGGCCGCTGAGAATCAGCCGGCATTTACGACTCGAATCACGTCCTACCTGTGCCCAAGCACCGGCGTTCGCAACCTCGGTCGCGAAGGCGACTTCATCGGCGTCTTCCCTGAGAATCGAAATGCGATTCCAGTGAGCAAGGGCGGCGGATACGCCTGCATCGACTATTTCGGCATCAATGGGCCCGGCGACCAACTACCGGATCCCTACGGCAACCTCTACGGAAAGAACCGTGGCGTCTTAATCGACATTGAACCTGGCAGACTGGAATCCAAAACGATCCCCATGCGAAAGATCGTCGACGGAACATCCAAAACCATGATCGTTGCGGAAGCCACAGGGCGAGCCAACGATGGTGTCAAGCTTAAGGGAGCTTGGGGCTCGGGCGACAACACCGCAGAAGTCGACTTCCCCATCAACGCCGACGAGGAACTCGACATCGCACTTCGCAAGAAGGACGAAATCTATTCGGATCACAACGCTGGAGCACACGGATTGTTCTGCGATGGTTCCGTCTCCTTCCTGAGTGACAGTATGGAAATGGCCGTCCTGCTTTCCATCTGCACTCGCAATGGCCGCGAGGCACTCGAAGGCGAAGCTCGCCAGTAGTCGGGTTTGAAAAGATCGCAAATAGAAACAAGCCTCCACGGGAATACCGCGGAGGCTTTTTTTCGCGCACGGCCAAGTCCAAGATAGGCGAGTATACCGAATACCCCTGGGACCACCGCAATCGTCTCACGGGCGTGACGGAGCACACTCGTTCAGCCAAGACGACCAAGGTGCGAGTCGTTACAACAGAACGATGATCTCATTCAGTTGCTGACGCGACCTTCATCTATCAAGACGCCAAATGCTAATGCAGTTTGATTCCGAGGCACCAACTCACTGGAGTTGTCTCACAGGAATCTCTGGTGACAACAAGTGGATCAGTGAAGCTCCGATCGAATTTCATGCTGGCGACTCGAACATCTACCGTTAAGTGGCCAATAGTGTCACAAACTTGATTGATCCTGATGCTATGCAGGCCTACGTACTTGACCTAAGTGGTATTGACCAAGCGTCGGAAGATCTCTTGAATCCATACACCCCGATCTAGATGGAGATTGTTACCCTGATCGAGTAGTAGCCGAACACATCTTTCCACCAGAATAAATGAAAGGCTCAGCATGAAGAACATCAGGTCTGTCGTTCTGCTGGGGATGATGTTTTGTCTTTGCGCCAAGAGTTTGGGGTATCGTGGTGTAGAAAATAACAAGCCCGTCCAATCGTCAAGTGAAACCATCTCAACAAAGTTGCTGACAGCAAAGAGGCTGGCGGCGAGTGGTAAGACAAATCTTGCGATTAAGTTGTTCCTCGACGTGGCACGTGAGTGCGAAGCTGCGTTGGACCATGAAGTTGCCGTTCGTGCAGCAATTCGTTCGGCAGAATTATCATTAGAATGCAAAATGGACTTAGTAGCTGCTCGCACTGCACTCCGATTAGCCAACCGACTCAAGGATTCAGATAGACTGACAAAACGCACAAAGATGGCGCACCAGTTCATCTGGAGCCAATACTTGTCATATGTGGGGAAAGAGGAAGAGAGCAGGCAGGCAATATTACGCTCGTTGAGTTTAGCGGAGGAGATTGGTGTAAGATCCGAAATCTCCTTAATTGAGCTACACCTAAAATGGTTTAATCGTGCAGATTTAAAAGAGCTGGAATCTCCGAAGGCGCTTCTTAACTCGGTTCGTTTGGAAGCCGGAGAGAATTCTCCGGCTTACATGTCAGCCATGTCATTGACTGCAAAAATCTTCCAACATCAACTTGAATTCAAGGAGGCTGCCGAGCTGTTGCTGAGTATGAAAGAAAAGTACTTGGCGTCTGGGAACGCTGTTTCTCTTGAATTTTCAGAGGTCCTTGCAGACCTCGCGACGATAGCCTATTCGTCGAATAACTTAGACTCGGCATGGGAGCTTTGTTGGTATGCGAGACAAATAAGAATGAAGTTGTTTGCCAAAGATAGTTTGCCTATGGCGAATTTAGATATCATCGAGGGAAGAATCCGTACGAAAGGCAAAGACTACAAAGGAGCACTCAATCGCTTCAGATCCGCGGATACCATTCTTAAGAAATATCTACCTGCAGAATCCACACATCGGTGTGTTGTTGCGTCGCTGTTAGGGCATTGTTTTGTAAAACTGTTTTCTATCTCGGATGCTAAAGAACAATTGCAGTGGCTAAGAACCAACGCAGCAAATGAAAATGCTGATCTGGTGCGTGAACTTGCCGCCGCCGTGGATGGAATTGAAGATCAATTACCAGAGTAGATTTTGGCGGCCCTGAGACGAAAACATGGAGAGATGGAACGGGCCATTCTCAGCATCAACTCGAGACTTTTGGAACGACAGCTCGATAGGCATACCCGAAAATGCCAGCCGCGATCGCAACATTGAGTGAGTCCGTATCGTTCATCATCGCAATCATCAATTGATGCTCACACGTCTCAACGATGGCTTTGGCGACTCCATGAGTCTCGTTTCCAAAAACTATCGCCGTTCTCTCGGAAAAGGAAAACGAGCTCAGCTCCTGAGCCTGATCGGATAGCACAGCGGCACAACAGGAGTAGTCCCGACTGGCAAGTTCCCCAATCTCCTCCGAGCCTTCACCATGTAGCTGAACGATTGGCAAGAACAGCCCATTCCCCATCGAGACGCGGATGGCTCGTCGCGAAAACGGATCGGCGGATCCTTCGGTCACGAGCAGCGCATCGGCACCAAAGCCAGCCGCGATGCGAATCAGAAATCCCAGATTCTGCTGATCTATAATCCGATCCGCTACAAACACGAGACTCAGGCCAGTCGACGGGAGTACCGATTCAAGGCTCGATTGTTCACGACGATGCCCAGCCGCCAAAACGCCCCGGTGAAACGGATACCCGACCAACTCGGAGGCCACATCCCGTGAGAGCGAATAGACTGTCGAGTCGCATGGAATTTTGTTACGAAACGCCGGCATCTTGGGATCGCTAACCAATACTGAATGCACCTCGAACTCACTCTGAAAAAGCCGCTCGACGACTGTCACGCCTTCCGCAACAAACACATTTTCATTTCGGTTCTCATTCGTTTTCTTCAAACTGCGATACACATCCAAGCGAGGATCGTCCGCCGTTTCGATTCGTATTTCGTGCATAACCGTATTGTAGCGTTCCCCGTACTGGACGAGGTTACGAGCTCCTCCGTAGTGAAGCATCTGAATCTGACACGAGATGTCCAGAAAACTTAACGTGTGATTTCAACCAGTGTCAGCTTTGTTAGAGGAGTCAGGAATGCGCGAAGCCGTGATTTTCTTGATATTTACCCAATTTGCAACTTCCGTACACGCGGACTTGGCTGAAGAAACAATTGCGAAATGGCGAGCCAAAGACAAGGCCCTGAAAACCTTAGATATCGCCCTGAGGATCGACCGGGATCTCAACGAACAAAAGGAAGTCACGGTATGTCTCAGTCTTGATCATCGTTCCGCCTTAATCTTCAGCTCACATGTTGCCATTCAACATGCTACCAAGGATAGCGTCGAGTCGATTGAATCAGCAACTGATCGAGTTGCTCGTCCGTTGAGGATGATTGCGTTAGACGGAAAAAGGGACTCGAGACCTCGTCCACTACGGCGATTTCACAATTTCAGTCGCCAACGAAAGGAGAGAATCCTTGTGACCGATATTGCCTATATCCTGAAGGTCGAAAATCTGCTTTTCGATATCAACGGGAACGCCCAAGGCTTCGTAGCAAACGCCCAAATGGTCCAGAAATATCTCGTTCGACATTCCTAAGGTCCATCCGCCGGGCAAAGGCTTTTCCAGAATATCCGACAGCATCCCATAGGTTGGCGTCCCCACAATCTTTACATGCGGAAAAGCTCTTGCCGCCATGACGAATTCCTCCCCGGCACTCACCGTGGCGTCCGACGTCACAACGTAGACAGGCTTGGTAAACGTTTTGATGTTTCCGCTGCGGTCACAGTACGGCATCACATGGAATTTTTGCAGCAAGTCGGGACGACCGATCGGATACTTGCACAACACGTATCGTTCCCGGTCAGCGATATGCGATGCGAATGCCAACGCGAAGGAATGGAAACCTCCCATATTGATCGACACATCAATCATCACGGCTTCGCAGTCCGAGAATTCCTCGAAGACCGTTTCGAGTTGTTGATGGAGTTGTCTCAAGCCACTAACGAGGTCATCCTCATCGTCACCAAAGAATCCGGCCATATTTCGCACGAAGAGATAGCCGACTTGGGGTGAGATTTTCCCCCACGTAATTGTCTTGTCGAAAGCCGACTGAGCCTTACCGCCCAACAATTCATCTTCGATACTGGAAAACAGTCGTCGCGACCAACCGCCAAAATACTCCGATCGCTCCATCTCATTTTTCTTCGTAGCATAGTCGGCTTCCAGAGCGCTGCGGATGCTGGACCGACCACCCTTCGTCGCCAGAGACTCGCCATCAATCTCGGCTTGGACACTCGTATGCCCATCACCCAGTCCATCAAACGCTTCCTCAACGATTCGAAACAGCTCCTTTTCCGTAGTGTTCTTGGTGACTTTGGTTTTGGCCGCTGCCATCCGCTGCTCCCAATCATGGCTCCTCACTTCGAAGAAGGGATAGTATTCGGCCATCGACTGATCAATGCGTTCCAGCGTAGCGATAGGACCGGTGGCAGGCGGTTCGCGAAAACGAGTGGGTAACGAGTCCAATCGTTCGAGGAGATAACCAGCCTCCGTCGGATAAGGCTTGAGGTAGCATCGCCCCGAGGGATGCTGAATGGCGAACACCATATCGACCGGTTCATCGGGCGTATGCTCCCAACAATGCCCGGTGGTCTCGCTATACCAATGGTACTCTTTCTCGAGGACCTCAAGTACAAACCCATAGCCTTGTACCTTCCAGACGCCTCGAATGTCTGGATGAAAGACACCACGGGATTGAACCGGCAGATAATCCCTGGGAGCCAGCGAGTCAAAAGTGAACGTCAGATCCTTTGCCCTTTGTCGGGCGAGTTGCTGTGCGTCCTGCGCAACAGGTTGAACCTGTGTGCAACCAAGGGGCATCACGAAAGGGATGCCGACAAGCAGAAAGATGATAAGTCGACGGGGCATTTTTTTCCTCGCTATTAGCCTGATTGCCACCGTTCTATGACCGGGTCAGCTGAATCCTGACGCACCGAACGGAACACATCATTCTAGGGATTCGTCGAATCGCCTCTTGTACAGAATTGCTGTTATTTATACTTCCGTAATCGCCTGACAATTTGGACTCTTCACCCAAGCCCCACAAAATAATGACCGATAACCAACCAGCTCAAAATGTTGAAACGACCGCCCTGTCGCCCGCAATGAATGCACTTTTCATCGGGGTATTGGTGGGAATTATCATATGGAGTGTCACCCACAACAGCCTCGGATTTTTCACACTGATCCCTCTCTACATGATCTACCGCCTCATCAAAGGCTCACGAAAAACGAAAGATTGAGACGGGATAATGGATCTATTGGCGAATCCCTAAACTCCTAAATGCGATTCGCATGATCCCCCACTACCAATCAACGAATTCTTTCGATGATCAGTATTGACGATTAGCTTTGCGTGACATAGAACAACGAAAGAATTCGTTGATAAATGCGACGAGAGGCTTGCCCCCTCCATGTGCGAAGCCTGAAATTTCTTACGAGGAGTCAACATGGCGCGATCTGAATCCGAGCACCCGACGGAACTGGAGCTCGAAATCCTCAAGGTTCTTTGGGATGACTCGCCACTTCTGGTGCGTGATATCCGCAGTCGACTTGCTGAATTCGCGGACCGACAATTGGCTCATAGTTCCGTGGTCACGATGATGAACATCATGCATCGAAAAGGCTTTGTGCGTCGTCGCAAAGAGGGAAAAGCATATCTTTATGTGCCCAAGGCCAAACGGGAACGCGTGGTCAGCCACATGATGAAAGACATGTTGGCCAGACTATTTGATGGCTCACCCTCCGCACTGATGCTCAGCTTATTGGAGTCGACGGATGTCGGCGCAGACGAAATCGCAGAATTGCGTACGTTAATTTCCCAAAAAGCCAAGGAGAACAAGTCATGAATGCTCTTTTCGATACGATGACGAGCGGTCACATCTGTATCACCCTGCTCCATTCGCTTTGGCAGATGGCGATGGCCGTCGTCGTCGCCAAGGCGATTGGCTCGTTAGCGCCCCGGCGATTAAGTGTTCGTTACGTGATATGCGTTATGGCTCTGTCAGTTGGCTTGCTCTCACTTCCCATAACCTACTTGCGAGTCAGCTCCTCACCACTGAAAACCAACGTCGCTGCGCACGTTGGTCCAGCAACAAGCGTTGATCCAAAATCCGGCGGCGATGAATTCAAGCCGGCTGCGATTCAAAAGATCGACCCCGCAACAGCGCAGACGGAAGACGATCGGGACGGTTCAGAAACCGCGACGACGGTTCAAGACGTTTCCCCCTCGGTATTGGCCTCCGCCCGAACATGGTGGCCTGCGATCACGGTATGCGTGGCGATGGCGTATGTGGCTGGCGTCATTCTCATGCTGGCTCGTCTAGCGAGGGCTGCGTTCCGCGTGGAGAAAATTCGAGCGAGTGCACAGCAAGTTGTCACCGACTCACTCCTAAAGATTGCCGAAGAATGCTGTCAACGCATTTCACTGACGGTAGTCCCACGAATAGCACATAGTTCACGTGTAGCAATCCCCAAAGTCGTCGGCTTGATTCGTCCCACGATCCTGTTGCCGACGTCGGCGATCACGGGTTTAACGCTAAGTGATCTGGAGATGATTCTGGCCCATGAGTTGTCGCATGTACGTAGGCACGACCTGTGGGTGAATTGCGTTCAGCGATTGGCCGAAAGCCTGCTGTTTTTCAATCCGGCTGCCTGGTACCTCAGTCGCGAGATTGGCATGCTTCGAGAGTTCTGCTGTGACGAAAAAGCCTGTGCTGCCGTGAAGGGTCGAGTCCGCCAGCCAAGACTACGCTATGCCGAAGCCCTTTTGAACACACTCGAACTGTCACAGCAGGAACTCGACAGATCGTCGGTTGCATTGGCAATTTCCGGACAAGGCCCCTCGGAGATTCGCAAACGGATCGCACGATTGATAGACGAACCGATTGACGAAAACTTCCGGCACACTCGAGCCTCGGTTATTGTTATTGCTGTCGCCCTGGCAATTCTGTTTGCGATTCCACCTTTCGCAACATCGCAAGAGCAGCGTGACGCTCCTGGAGAATTGTTGACCGGTGAAGTTGCGCCCGAAATCCCACCCTACGTCAACGCATCCCCCTTCATCCCAGATGCAGCCGATGTCACCGTAGCCGCCGCACGAAAACGAACGTTTGGTATCCAGGGAGTCCAAAAAATTGCATTCAAACAGACTTATCGGCAAGCCGAAGTGTCCCTGATGCAAGATCACCCGGATAACAGCCTCGAGAGCCTGTGGAAAGCTCGCAATGGCAGATTCGATAAAGAGCAATACAGTCCACATGAAGTCATTCTTGCTTGGGACGAAGACAGCTTATTGCTTCAAAACCTCGTTAAGGGTGAACCCAACAAGATGTGGTCTCAGGCAAAGTTCTGGGACGGTAAGGAAGGATGGATTGGAGAATATGGAAGTGGAGTCAAAAATGCTTACCGCTATGCGGATATCAGCAAGCTCTTTTCATACATTGTGCCCCTCCACTATCCACACTGGGATGCTGCAGGCGGTCGATTGCCATGGAATGGTCCGAAAGTTCTACTGAGAAAATATGGAAATGCACCTGCAGTGACTGACTATTCATTCTCGGCAACGCAAATTGTCGATGGAGTTGAATGCGAGATATTTGACGGTCCTGCCCGTGGTGAAAAACTTTGGATCACCAAGTCCACGGGGTTGGTGAAGGCCGTGAGCCGACACTTCGCAAACTGTTCTAACGAAGAGCGTCTAGCGTTTTGCAGCAAGATATGCGGCAAAGAATTGACTGATATACAGGAGTTTACAGTCTGGCAGAAGGCACAATCCGCCGAAGCTCAAAAAGACTTATCTGTGCGTTGGGCAGAAGAATCATGGCGTTATGCGGAACCCGGCAACCTGTCGGTATTCTCAGACTATCGTGAAATAGCACCGGGCGTCAAATGGCCAATGAAGGTTGATCGCATCATCGTCCACAGCAACGGAAATCGGACAGAAGGAGACTCGAGTTCTTTCAAATACTATTACGGCAAGATTGAGTGTAGCGAAGTGCAACGAGAATTCTCGATGCCGAATCTCGCGAAGGCGGCTCTACCTGAGGCTGGACTAAAGGTTACGGATCGTCGGCACGAGGTCCCAGTCGAATACAAATGGACAGAGAATTTCGACGAAGGTGAGGCGAAACGCTTGTTGAAATTGAAGTTAGCAGAGAAGCGCAAGCAAGACGCAGCGACCCAAACGATCAACAACACGCCGATTAACTCAATTGAAGATGCCCTCGAGGTTCTATCGGAAGGCCCGACTGTTGCCCCCGCAAAAGTCTGGGCGAGGGCGATCAAATATCTCGTAGATCATCGAAACGCGGCGGTGCCGGCTCTCATCGAGGCTTTGGATCGCGAGAAACGCGACCATCCGATTAGCAAGTTTGCCTTTGCACTTCGAGCTATCGGCGATCGACGCGCCGTGCCGGCGCTGATTCGATCAATCCCCAAGACACTACTGCCGGGACGCAGTGACTATGGGCTATTGATCGAGGATGATGCATTGGGTCCCTTCCTTCAGCGCCACGATTTGGAGGATGCAGCGGGAGCCAGTTCCGGCGCCTGGCCATTTGGCTATGGCCGTGCTCAACGCGAAGTCTTTGGGGCACTCCAGCGATTAACGGGTCAAAAGTTCGACGAATTTGAACTACGGTTCGTCGACTTGAGCGGAACCGACTCCCAAAGACAACAAAAGGGACGTCAGTTTAGTAGCGTCGCCTTGCAGTGGCAGAATTGGTGGGAGCGAGACTGGAAATCCATGCTGAATGATCCTGCCTACTCCAAAGTCGGATTACCACTGGACGATTCTCCGCGCAATGCGGCACCAACAGGTCAACATCAACTACCCGTCGGGAAGGCTCTGAAATTTCAATCTACGGGATTCGGCGGAATCATTCAGTTAGTTAGCGAATCAGATGCGGTATGTTGCTTTATCGACCTCGATACAGGGCGCACTTCGGGTTGGCCCAAAGCAATACCCGATCGCGGAAATCTAAGTTCGACTGAGCTGAAAAATTGGGTAAAGCGGAAAGGATTCGACGTTGTGGGCGTAATGCACACGCCAAAGGGGGAACAGAATCCTCGCTACTGTGCTCAACCGCTCGACATGCAAACTTGGAAAATCAGCGAAGAAGAACTCCGTCAGCTCGGGACGGCCGTATCCGGCGAGACAAGTTATCCGCTTTCTCGCCCCGTCAAATTGATGGTACCCCGCACATCCATTCCCAAACCCCACGATATCGACCATAGCGGCGATGCGTTTTTGTTCGTTACGCGAGAAGGTACCTCCGGTGTTCTACGACTGACGGCTCAGGTCACCGAGATTGGATCGGCGGGCTACTCGGGCGCCAATGGCTCCTTTGAAAACAGAGGATTCTACCGTGGAGTCAAATACATGCTGTCCACGATTGCAAAACGGAAAAGCGTCGAGCCGTAGGATCTACGGGTTTGAGACGCCGCCAATTATGGTTCGAGCAGCGGGATTCCCTGAGTCAGAAAAGATGTAACGGTCCAGGATTCGATCGTTGGTGGCGCGGGAGATTGTTGGGTGATTTGGATCGAGCACGACGAGATCAGCGCGGCTGCCGATGGCAATTTCGCCGGCGTTGATGCCGATGGCTTTGGCGCCAGAACGCGCGGCGGCGAGGTACAGTCGACAGCCGACAGATTGAGAATTCGTTCCTAGAATGGCTCGTTGCCGCCGCACCAATCGCTGACCATATTCGAGCAGCCGCAATTCGGAACGTGGGTTGGTCGAGACGTGGCTGTCGCTACCAATGGCGAACTCACCCTCCACACCCAAGAACTCGACGGACGGGAATATTCCGTCGCCGAGGTTGGCTTCGGTGGTTGGACAAAGCCCCACGACGGCGCCACACTTGGCGATTCCTTCGATCTCGTGTTGGTTGATATGCGTCGCGTGGATCAGGCACCAATGCTCGTCGACCGGCGCCTCAGACAACAGGTATTCGACGGGGCGTGCGTTGTGTACGTCGCAACAGTCGGCGACTTCCTTAGTTTGCTCGGCGACGTGGATATGAATCGGAATATCCGGTGATGCGCTGCGTACTTCTTTGACGACGCGGTTGATCGTCTCCATAGAAACGGCACGAAGCGAATGAAATGCCATGCCAATCTGGACGTTGGAGTGATCGCCCCAAGTCGTTTGAAGTTTCGACAGCAATGCCACAAAGGCTTCGTCGCTCATGACGAATCGTTTCTGCATGGGGTCGAGTTCACCCTCGGAAAATCCGGCTCGCTGATAAAGCACCGGCATGATACAGATCCCCATCCCAACGTCTATCGCAGCCTGAACGAGCCGATCTGACATTCTGGCCGAATCAGCGTAAGGCGATCCGTCGTGATCGTTGTGTAGATACTGAAATTCGCCAACCCAAGTGTAGCCGTTCGATTTGAGTTCGCGGTACAACCCCGAAGCGATCGTATAAACGTCATCCGGTGTGAGCGACAATCCGGAGTCGTACATCAGCTTCCGCCAGGTCCAGAAGCTGTCATGCTCCGCCGTTTGGTATTCACTCAGCCCGGCGAAGGCGCGTTGAAATGCGTGGCTGTGGACGTTCGGCATCCCCGGGATGGCGATGTCGCCGACGCGATCTACATCAGCGGCAATCGTGGATGCGGCCACGTTGGTTTCAATAGCCGTGATGACTCCATCGACTTCGGAGATCATCACGTTGTCCGCCCAGCCATCGTGGAGCAGGGCAGAATCGAAATGGAAGTGACTATCGCGTCTTGCTTGACTTGTACTCTCAGTCACCGTCGACCTCGCTGATCCGTTGACCGGCGAAGTAGACGACTTCGCAAGGATCGTGACCTACTCCGTACGCCAGTTCGGCTGGACTATCTATATCCCAAATCACCAAGTCGGCTTGCTTGCCAACTTCGAGCGTACCAATCTGATCGGCCAACCCAAGCGCCCTGGCCGCATTGCAAGTCAAACCAGCGATCGACTCTTCGGCAGTCATCCCAAACAAAGTACAAGCCATATTGGCGACCAACAGGATCGAAGCCATCGGGGAACTCCCCGGATTGGCATCACTGGCAATCGCCATGATCGTGCCCGCTTCTCGGAGCGAGGCAATGGGCGGACAAGTCGTCTCTTTGAGCGTGTAGTAGGCTCCTGGCAAGAGCGTGGCGACCGTTCCATGCTCGGCCAAAATCGCACAATCATCGGGACTGAGGTGTTCAAGATGATCGGCGGACAACGCACCCATCCCAGCCGCAAGGGCGGCCGCACTTGTATGCGAAAGCTGTTCGGCATGGACCTTGATGGCCAGCCCTGCGTCGATCGCGGCTCGGAAAACACGTTCCGTCTGAGACAGCGTAAAGGCAATCGACTCGCAAAACACATCGACGGCGTCAGCCAGTTCAACGGCGGCTGGAATGATCGTATCGCAAACCAGATCAACGTACGCATCCGAATTTCCGGTAAACTCCGGCGGAACGGCGTGAGCCGCGAGCAACGTCGTTTGGACTCGGATCGGCAACTCGGTTTGCAATCGTCGAGCAACTCGCAACATCTTGAGTTCGGTTTCGAGGTCCAACCCATATCCCGATTTGATCTCCACGGTCGTGACGCCTTGCGACATAAAACGTTCCAGCCGCTTGCGGGCAGTGGAAAACAATTCATCCTCGGTGGCTTGTCGAGTCGCTTTGACCGTCGAGAGAATCCCGCCGCCGCGACGAGCAATCTCTTCGTAGGGTACACCGGCTAAGCGTTGCTCCCACTCGTCGGCTCGATTGCCACCGTAAATTAGGTGTGTATGACAGTCGATCAATCCGGGACTCAAGCATTTGCCCTGCCCTTCAACGACGGTGGCTCCAGCCGCCTTGTCCGCCACCTCGCTGTCAGCCCCAATCCACTCAATCTTGCCGTCACGAACAAGCAAACTGTGCCCGTCCATCATTCCGTATGGTTTGTCCGTTTGCATGGTCAGCAAGCGGAAGTTCTGAAATAGCTTGGTTGCCATGTCTGTCATCTCGTCCCGAACTCGTTACTAATCAGCCTATGCAGCCGACGGTCGCTGCGTTTCGACCCAACTTAAAATAGCCTTCATGATCGCCCGCAGGACGGGTTGTATCCTCTCCGCCTTCGTAGCGTCCCATGTTTTGGATGATTCTTCCAGATAAGTCGCTTGGGAAAGTTCGAGCTGAATCGCATGGATTCCATTGTCGGGCGAACCGTACTGCCGAGTGATATAGCCACCGATAAATCGCTCGTTGAATACGTGTGAGTAGTCGGTTGATGCGACAGCCCTACGAACTGCGCCGGTAAGCGATGGGTCGCAGGATTTTTCTCGATTGGTCCCCACATTCAAATCGGGAATCGTCCCCTCAAACAGAAACGGTACCTGCGAAGCGATAGAGTGGGCTTCGAAGAGTACCGCGATGCCAAACGCATCGTGCATCCGCTTGAGCTCGCTGGCAATACAATTGTGATAAGGGCGCCAAATCGCCTCGACGCGCCGTTTTCGCTCGGCTTCGTCCGGTTCGCCGCCATCCCGATAGATGGGAAGCTCCGCAAAAGTCACCAATGGGAATAAACCCGTCG
>CAYYHV010000142.1:10662-16179 GCA_964471695.1 uncultured Pirellulaceae bacterium | reverse complement strand
GGCTCCCGCCGCGTGACGGACAGCTCCGACCAGAACACGACAAGTACACAAGACAGAATACTCGGCCTTACAGGGTCGGTTCGTCGGTGAGACGTACGTCACTCGGCAAAACAAGAATCGGCTGGTTCAATGGATCCAGAGCGTCAACGCATACAAGATGACCTACGTGGTCTGGTCGAAGGTGAAGTCCGGTGCGACGACGTCTTTGTCCAGATGTATGCCAGTGATGCGAGCATCTTCGAGGTCGAACCAATGGGCGTGGTTCGCCCGAGAAATACGGGCGATGTCGTCGCCGTAGTTCAGTACGCACGCGAGAATGGCTTTCCGATCCATGCTCGCGGTTCGGGAACAGGCGTCGCCGGCGGATGCCTCGGACGCGGGATCGTACTCGACTTTTCCCACTCAATGCGTCGTATCCTTCGCATCGACGACACAACGGCTCGAGTCCAAGCTGGCGTTGTCCAAGCCAACCTTAATACTCAACTCGCCAACCGCAACCGTATGTTTGGCCCCGACCCCGCCAATCAAGAAGTGACTACGATGGGCGCCGTCATGGCCGTCAATCGAGGCGGCAGTCACTGGTTGCGCTACGGCGCTGCGAGAAATCGAGTCGTTGGGATGCAAGCCGTTCTCTCTGACGGAACCGTCCTCGAAGCCGGCAAACACGCACTGAATGACCGCAGTTCACCACACAACAATCTGGTCAACAAAGTCGCCCATTTGATCAGCAAGAATCAACTCGCGATCCAGGAATCGAAACCAGCCAGCTTGGTGAACACGAGTGGTTACCAGCTCGATGACGTACTTGAGAACGAAACGCTGGATTTGGCCAAAGTCCTCGTGGGCTCGGAGGGAACGCTGGGACTGATTACCGAAGTCACCGTGGCGACCGATCCTATCCCCAAAGCGACTTCGGTTGCGTTGCTATTCTTCGAGCGGTTCGAAAAGGCAACTCGAGCCGTGCACGAAATCCTCAAGTATGAAGTCTCCGCCTGCGACCTTGTCGACCGGCGACTGCTCAGCCTCGCTCGCGATTCTGATTTACGCTACGAAATGCTGTTGCCCAAAGAAGCCGAAGCAGTGCTGATCGTGGAAGTCTGCGGCGACGAACATTCTGAGGTTCGCGATCGGCTGCGACAAATTACCAATCAGATATGCCGACGAAAGCGATTGGCCTTTGATTCTAACGTGGCCTCGGACCCTAGCGATCTGCAACTGTATTGGCAACTGGCGCAGCGCGTCCTACCGTCACTTTATCGTTTAACGGGAACGCAACGTGCCCTGCCCTTTGTTGAAGACATCGCTGTCCCGCCGGCATCGCTCCCTGATTTCATCACGCGAACGCAAAACGTTTTTAAGCATCACCAAGTGATCGCGTCCTTGTTTGCCCACGCCGGCCACGGTCAACTCCACCTGCGTCCCTTCCTCGATCTGGCCAACCCGGACGACGTGAACCGAATGCAGCGTTTGGCGACGGACCTGTATGAAATCGTCCTCGAGTTTAACGGCACGATATCGGGCGAACACGGTAATGGACTGAGCCGCTCATGGTTTGTCCGCCGGCAGTATCCGCGGCTGTATCCTGTTTTCCGCGAGTTAAAACGCATCTTCGACCCGGCGGGAATCTTGAATCCGGGCAAGGTAACGGAATCCGAACCGCTGCAGCTGATGAAGTCGCTACGCCCGGTAACGGTCGCGCCGCCGCGGCCGGACAAAGTCGCCGTGACAGAAACGGACACCGAGAACGAATCCCCCCCAACCGCGACGGCCCCCGATTCCCCAGGCGGCTCGCTCGAACTGTTGCTCAATTGGAATGAGCACGATGTGGCATTAGCGGCTCGTTCCTGCAACGGCTGCGGAAGCTGCAGGACGCAATCGGACGCAATGCGTATGTGTCCTATCTTCCGGTTTGCACCCGCCGAAGAAGCCAGCCCACGGGCCAAAGCGAATATGATGCGGGGCATTTTCACAGGGCAAATCAGCCCCGAACAACTTGCTGACGACGAGCTCAAACAAGTCGCCGATCTCTGTGTGAACTGCCACCAATGCCGCGACGAATGCCCGGCGGGTGTCGATATTCCCAAATTGATGATTGAGTACAAAGCACAATACGTCGCCACCAATGGGCTGAGCTTTTCCGATTGGATACTCTCACGATTGGATTTAATCGCACCCATCGCGTCGCGGTTACGACCGTTGACGAATTTCGCGATCGGCAATCGCAGAATACGTTGGTTGCTGGAACGTATCATCGGGCTGGCTCAGGGACGCAAATTGCCGCGGATTGCCACCCGGCCTTTCCTTGCCGTGGCCAAGCGACGCAGATTGACACGCACCGAGCGCAGCAGTGGCCAGAAGGTACTGTACTTTACCGACCTCTACGCGAATTGGTTTGACCTCGATGTCGCCGACGCCTTTGTCCAAGTGTTCCAGCACAATGGCGTATCGGTTTACGTTCCGCCAACCCAAATCCAATCGGGCATGTCCTTGATTGCGATCGGAGCCATCGAGAAGGCCAAGCAGCTTGCCGCCACCAACATCGCCATGCTCGCGGACGCAGTCCGGCAGGGATATCACATTGTTACCTCGGAACCGTCCGCGGCTTTGTGTCTAACGCGCGAATATCCGAACATGTTCAACGACGATGACGTGCGATTGATATCAGAAAATACCAGTGAAGCGTGCAGCTACCTTTGGAAGATGCACCAGCGCGGCCAACTCGAATTGGACTTCAAACCACTCAACCTGACCATTGGATACCATCTTCCCTGCCATTCACGTGCCCTCGGTGAAGGCACGCCTGCCGAACACCTCCTGCGACTGATCCCCGGCCTGACAGTGCGTTCCATTGACAAGGGCTGTTCGGGAATGGCCGGCACTTATGGATTGAAACGCGAGAATTACCGCAACAGTCTGCGAGCCGGCTGGCCGTTGATTTCTGCGATTCGCGAACCATCGCTCAATGTCGGCTCAACGGAATGCAGCACCTGCAAAATGCAGATGGAGCAAGGCACCTCCAAACCGACAATCCACCCTTTGAAGCTACTGGCGTTCGCGTATGGAGTGATGCCTGAAATATCAAACACCATCAATCATACCGGTGAGGAACTTTTTGTATCATGATTGTCACGGTTCGCATGTTCGCCGGTGCTCGCGACGCGGCCGCAGCCGAACATGTCCAAGTCGATTTGCCCGATGAGGCAACGGTCGCCCAGCTTCGCGAATGCCTGGCAGTGCAGATACCGAATTTGGCGAGGCTCCTTCCCAATTGCCTGATCGCTATCAATGAAGAGTATGCGGCTGACGACTGTAATGTCCCTACGGATGCCACTATCGCTTGCATACCACCACTCAGCGGCGGCTAACGTCGTCCCTCAATTCTGCAAATCGCTCCGTGATCAGAATCGTTGACTCGCCGAGCAACCTATGACTTCATCAATCGCCATGATCGAAATTACCAACGACCCCATCGACATACACATCGTTCTCGACTCCGTCGCGGACAATCGTTCTGGAGCGTCCGTCCTCTTCCTGGGAACGACACGAGAGTTCACCGACGGCAGGCAAACGGCTTCGCTCGACTACGAATGCTATCCCGAAATGGCGATGGCGAAACTTCGCCAGCTCCACGACGAAGCCTGTGAAAAATGGCCGCTCACAAAGTGTTCGATGGTTCATCGCATCGGCCATGTTCCACTCGGGGAAGCCAGCGTAGCGATCGCCGTCAGCTCACCCCATCGCAAGGATGCCTTCAAAGCCGGTCAATGGCTGATCGACACTTTGAAAGAGATTGTGCCGATCTGGAAAAAAGAGAACTGGGTCGATGGGACGTCGGATTGGGTTCATCCGACATAATTCAGCGCACGAACCGAGTAAGTGTTCAGTCGGACCAGCTTTCTACGGCGCTTTGATTCATTCACTATCGGGCGACCCTTCGAACAGATAAAATCACGTTGTGGATAATAGACAGCAACTTATTGATTCGTTTGGACGCGTACATACCAACCTTCGGTTGAGTATTACCGATCGGTGCAACATCCGTTGCTTTTACTGCATGCCCGCCGAAGGCGTCGTGTTTCAACCGCGGGAGCAATTGCTCACCTTCGAGGAGATTGAGCGGTTTGTGCGAATCGTGGCTGGCATGGGAGTCAGTCATTTGCGTCTGACCGGTGGTGAACCACTCGTTCGAGCCGACGTGGCTGACCTGGTAAGACTGCTTGTCGCGATTCCCGGTATCGAAGATGTCGCATTAACAACCAACGGTGTCTTACTCACAGACCAGGCACAACCGCTAGTCGACGCCGGTCTGCATCGCATCAACATCAGCCTCGATACGCTCAGCGAGGCGACTTTTGAGAAGATTACTCGCCGATCGGGACTTGCAAAGGTCCTCGAGGGTATCGCAGCCGCCAAATCGGCTGGTTTCAAAAAGATTCGACTGAATGCGATCGCAATCCGCGGCTTGACGGAAGATGAAATCCTGCCATTGTCTCGATTCGCGCGGGAACACAGACTTGAATTGCGCTTTATTGAGTTCATGCCACTCGACGCCGAGAATTCGTGGAACGACAGCAGTGTACTCAGCGGTCGCGAGATCCGGAGCACGATCGAGAAAGAGTTCGGCTCGTTGACCGCCACGGAACGCACCGACCTCAGCCAGCCGTCTGTCGATTACGTTTACCGTGATGTCGATTGTCGAGTCGGGTTTATCAATCCGATAACGGAACCCTTTTGCGGCGCTTGCAATCGCTTGCGGTTGACCGCGGAAGGCGCCGTTCGAAACTGCTTGTTCTCCAATGATGAGATGGACGTTCGGACTCTTTTGCGAAATGGCAGTTCCGACCAAGCCATTGGAGAGCTTGTTCGCGAATGCGTTGGCGGAAAGCGGCGAGCCCACGGTATTGATGACAACGATTTCGTTCGACCGGCTCGTGCGATGTACCAGATTGGTGGCTAGTCGTGTCAATGTCCGACCGCATCTATCTCGACAACGCGGCTACGAGTTGGCCCAAACCCGATTCTGTTTACGCGGCGATTGACACGTATCAGCGACAAAATGGCGCAGCCGCCGGACGGGGCACCTACGATTCCGCTGCCGAATCGGCCCGGGTCGTATCGCAGGCTCGTACGGCTCTGAAAAAGCTCATCCACGCGGAAAACGATAGCGACTTGATCTTCACGTTCAACGGCACAGACGGATTAAACCTGTGCCTGTTCGGATTCTTGTCCGACGGCGACCATGTCATTACTTCCGTCGCGGAACATAACAGCATCTTGCGCCCACTGGCTCGATTAGCAACCGAACGCGACATCAGAGTCACCTACGTCGATACCGACGACAGCGGAATCATTGATCGGGCTGCACTCCAATCCGCTTGCAGCACCAACACGCGGCTGATCGCAGTTACCCACGCATCCAATGTAACGGGGGCGATTCAGCCAATTGACGAAATCGGCCAGATTGCCCACGAGCACAAAGCCAAACTTCTTGTCGACGCCGCTCAAACTCTGGCCCAT
>CAYYHV010000142.1:7652-10652 GCA_964471695.1 uncultured Pirellulaceae bacterium | reverse complement strand
CGATCAACGCCAGTCGATCTCCAATCGACATGCTGGTAGCTTCCGGCCACAAAGGACTGATGGGACCACTCGGGACCGGTTTGGTATACCTGGCTCCACAAATCGCTCCGACGATCCAGCCATTCAGGTTTGGCGGGACCGGCCTCAACAGCCAATCTGCATTACAACCTGAGACAGGGCCCGAACGATTCGAATCGGGCAACCTCAACATGCCGGGCATCGCCGGCATGCTGGCTGCCGCGACATTCCATCACGATGACGATGGGCACGAAGCGCACGCCAACGAATTGACGGCTGCCGTATTGGAAAACCTTCGCTCGCTCCCCGCAGTTACCATATTCGGGCCACAGCACGTCGAAAAACGCGTCGGGCTGGTAAGCTTCACAATCGACGGTTACGATTGCCACGACGTAGCAGTCGGCTTGGATGCCGTTGCGAAGATCGAGGTGCGGGCTGGATTGCATTGTGCCTCGAAAATGCACGAACGATTGGATGTCCCCGGGACGGTACGAGCCAGCTGGGGGCGATTCACCACGAAAAATGACATCGAGGCCTTGGTATCGGCGGTCCGTGAACTTGTTGATGCAACCTAGGCTGAGCGTGAAACTTCCCTAACACCACGCGACCCGACATTTGAGACACCGAAGCAGGATCGAATTGAATTATGGCGAGCGAACCCTGGTACAAAGACGGTTTGAAATTTGAATGCACGCAGTGCGGCGACTGCTGCACGGGGGCACCGGGCTATGTTTGGGTCAACAAGGAAGAGATCGCAGCCCTCGCGGAACTCGTAGGTCAAGAAGTCGAAGAATTCGAATCCAACTATGTTCGCCGCGTCGGCACCCGCAAGAGCCTTGTCGAATACGAAAACGGAGACTGCGTCTTTTTTCAGGATCGCAAGTGCACCGTTTATTCTGCGCGCCCGCGTCAATGCAAGACCTGGCCGTTCTGGGATTCCAACCTCAAGAGCAAGCGGCACTGGGAAGCGACTTGCAATATCTGCCCCGGTAGCGGACAAGGCAAGCTGCACACGATCGAACATATTGAGCATCAGCGTAAACAGATTCGAATTTAGCTGACCCGCAACTTCAGCGATTCACGGATCGGCCGCCTTCAGGACTCCGGGCGACTGGCAAACACTCGGCGTTGGAAGCTACAATGCGTCCATGAACGATGTCACCAGGATTTTGTCCGAAATCGAAGACGGCGACACAGCCGCAAGCGACCAGCTCCTAACACTGCTTTATGGCGAACTAAAGAAGCTGGCCGCTGCAAAACTGGCACGGGAGACTCCGGGACAAACTCTCCAAGCCACCGCACTTGTTCACGAAGCCTACCTGCGCATCCTCGGCGACTCATCAACGTCATGGGAAAACCGTGGCCACTTCTTTGGTGCCGCGTCCGAAGCCATGCGACGCATCCTTATCGACCGCGCTCGCCGACGATTGGCCATTAAGCGCGGCGGAGATCGAAAGCGACAAGAATTAGAGGACGTTTCGATCGAGGCAGGGCCCCCCAGTGTTGACCTGTTGGCTCTGGACGAAGCCCTCCAGAAACTTGAGGCAAAAGACCGCAAGAAAGCCGAACTCGTTAAGCTGCGTTTCTTTGCCGGATTGACGGTCAATCAGGCTGCCCAGGCCCTTGGGGTAAGCGAATCGACAGCCGAAAAGCATTGGACGTACGCCAAGAGCTGGCTACGCGTTGAAATGGACGAAAATAGCGAGAACAACTGACTAATTCCACAAATTCAAAAATTCCTTACGGGGTCGGGGCTTGAAATCCGCATGGCATAATGAGGTACATCCCCCAGCTCAGGAGGCTCAGATGGTGAAGCAATCCAACGAAGAATCGATTTTTGATTTTGCTCGCCGCATCGAATCGGAAGAAATGCGTGAGGAGTACCTTGGACAAGTCTGCGGAGATGACGATTCACTTCGCAATCGACTGAAAAAACTCCTATCTGCCCACAATGCCGAATCCGATCTTTGGGATTTAGGCCTTTCTCATACCGGACCAACGATTGACATGCCCGCGGAAGAGGAGCCCGATCGAATGATCGGTCGCTACAAAGTCCGTGAAAAGATTGGCGAAGGCGGCATGGGCGTCGTCTTCGTGGCTGAGCAGGCCGAGCCGATCAAACGACGAGTCGCGCTCAAACTAATCAAACCCGGCATGGACTCGAAAGACGTGCTCGCGCGTTTCGAAGCCGAGAGACAGGCGTTGGCACTCATGTCGCATCGGAATATTGCCAAAGTGTTTGACGCTGGCAAATCCGAGTCCGGGCGTCCGTACTTCGTTATGGAGCTGGTGCGTGGCCTACCAATAACAGAATACTGCGACATCAAGCGGATGGGGTCTCAGCAGCGGTTGCGACTGTTCATCGACATTTGCAACGCCGTCCAACACGCCCATCAGAAGGGGATCATTCACCGTGATCTCAAGCCGTCGAATGTGCTGGTCACCGAACAGGATGGCGAACCTATCGTCAAAGTCATCGACTTTGGAGTCGCCAAAGCCATCAACCGACAGCTCACAGATGCCACAGTTTACACCCGATTCCAACAATTCGTCGGAACTCCGATGTACATGAGCCCTGAACAAGCGGCTCTGAGCAGCGTGGATGTCGACACGCGCAGCGATATCTACTCACTCGGCGTACTGCTCTACGAATTACTGACCGGCACGACTCCCTACGATCGCGAAAAACTCAAGTCGGCGTCATTTGACGAAGTACGACGAATCATTCAAGAAGAAGAGCCCTCGAAACCCAGCACGAAAATCCGCACGATGGGTGACACAGCGAAATCCATCTCCGACTGTCGCGGAACCGACCCAATCCGATTGAGCCAAACGCTCAATGGTGACCTCGATTGGATCGTCATGAAAGCGTTGGACAAGGAGAGAAGTCGTCGTTACGACACTTCGCGTGGATTCGCAAATGATATCCTCCGCTATATGAACGACGAACTCGTCGTGGCTCGTCCACCGAGTACGATCTAC
>CAYYHV010000142.1:2984-7642 GCA_964471695.1 uncultured Pirellulaceae bacterium | reverse complement strand
ATCGAAAAATTAGCACGACGCCACAAGGTCCTCTTTGCGACGTCGGCGGCTATCTTACTCAGCCTGATCGCGGGCCTTGTTGCTACGACGACTCAAGCCATCAGGGCTGCGAAGGCTGAGAATCGAGCCCATACTGCGCAACAACAAGAACAGTGGCAACGCGAGTTAGCTGAAACGGCTCACGCCGATGCCGACAAAGCAAGGCAAGCTGAGCATGCCCTGCGGGAGCAGGCTGAGGCCGATCGGCTTTATGTTCGTCGCCGCGCCTATGCGTCCGACATGAACTTATCAATGCTCGCACTAAAGGAGAACAACTTCGGTCGGGCTCGGCAACTTCTCAATCGCCAGCGCCCATCCAGCGGCGAAGCCGACTTGCGCTGTTGGGAGTGGCGTTTGCTCTGGCAACAATGTCAGGGTGACGTGCTTTTCAAACTCCCAAGACACGGCAATTCGGTCAATGCGCTCGCATTCTGTAGCGATTCGCGACTGCTTGCCTCAGGCGATTGGGACGGCATCATTCGCATTCACGAAGTTGGCACCGGCAGGGAAACGCAGCGTATGAAGGATGCCGACCCCGTGCGAGGCCTGAAGTTCATTCATGGTGACACCCAGCTGATTTCCGGAGGCTCGCAAATCTCCATTTGGGACGTCAAAAGTGGAGAGGGCATCGACTCCATAGAGCTTTCCGCGCGTTGCCGCGCGTTCGATGTGGCTCCCGACGATTCGACTTTTGCAGCGATTACGACCAACCATAAAGCTGTGATCGGGGACTTGGCTACGCGAAAATTACTCGCGGAGTTTCCGACAAAGAACATCTATGGCGACCACCCTGGCCAAATTGCCTACTCTCGCGATAGCCAGCAGGTTGCGATCGGCGATCTCGACGGCACTCTAAAGATCATTGCCATCCCCAGCCTCAAACCCGTCCAGGAATTTGAGGCCCATCGTATCGGCATCACGGCGCTGGCGTTTTCTCCTGATGGTCGACAGATCGCAACGTCGGCCGGCTACTCCTCCCAAGCGATTCGATTGTGGGACGTAGAAACCGGCGAACTCCAATCTGAGAAAGCAGGCCACACCGAGTGGGTAAGCTCGCTCGCGTACACCGACGATGGCAAAAAACTTTTCTCAACGTCGGCAGATCAAACGGTTCGTGTCTGGGACGTTGCAGGCGACGCACCTACCAAAACGCTGCGAGGTCACGAACTCGAAGTCTGGTCGATCGCGACATCTCCCAATAAACAGTTGTTCGCATCGGGCGGCAAGGATGGCACCGTCCACCTTTGGACACAGAATGCCGAAACCCATGACGTTCCCTACGTGACTTCATCGATCCCCCTCAAGGATGCGCAGTTTTTTGGAGACAGCAAACGTATTCTGGTTCTGAAAAACGACAATACCATTGCAATTTGGGACACAGCAACGCTACAGGAGAAAGAGCTGCTGACTGAACTCGGCAATGACAACACAGCAATTCACATGTCACCAGACAGTCGCTGGTGCCTGGCTGTCACACGGAATCTGGATATCAAAGTCTATGAATTCAAACGAGAAAGCATCATCACGCGACTTTCCGCACAATCGCCAGCCGCAGAGATAACGGTGCTTGCTGACGGCAAGACACTAGCCGTCAGCGACCCGGGTTCCATACGATTCTGGAGCACAGACACCTGGGATCAGGTCCGCGAGTTTTCGATGGCAGGGCCTCAGCGCCCGCTGATTGTTTCGCCAAGTGGAAAACTCGGCGGCTACGCGAGTGGAGGTCGCGTCCACTTATGGGATATCGAAGCGAACAAGCGGATCGGAAAAAAACAGGCGCACAAACGTGGCGGACATTTTGCCTTTTCGCACGACAGCAAACTCATGGCGAGTGTGAGCAACGATGGCTCGATGGGAATGTGGACGACTGACGAATCCATGAGTTCCAATGGCCCGCTCTCAGGTCACCTGAAAGGCGTCCATTCTGTGTTGTTTACACCGGACAACAGCCGATTGGTAACAGGCAGCGGCGATCATGAGATCATCCGACTTTGGGATATCGCGACCAACGAACAAGTCGCGACTCTCTCAGGCGAAGGTTATCTGGTGTACCAATTGCGTTGTTCTCTCGACGGAAACGCGCTGGCCGCCATCAATTCGGAAGGCAAGCTGCATGTGTGGCGACCGCCCACATGGGAGGAAATCCAGGCCAAAGAGCGACTCGCTATTTCGCGCTAGACGCACGCTCGCCTGGGCGAAATACCGATTTGCCCCCGAGATACCCTGCCCTTCGAGATAAAATGACCTTCGCTTCAGATTTCTTGACGCTCGTTCGTGTCGCCATTCGCCAAACTTAGGGACAGCCGTCAATCGGGACTGGCAGAACGAGCACTGAAATGCGAAAAGGGCGATTCATTGAGCAAAGCAATTTCTCTTAGGTGGCAAGCTTGCCTGGTGTCGGCTGTGATGCTTCTGGCGAATCTTGCCGCGGGCCAACAGCCGCCGATTGATGGAGTCGATCCGATTGAATCTATCGTCAACGTGACGCAAAGCAGTGAACTGGGGCGAGGCGTCAATTTTGGCAACATGCTCGAGGCCCCGTACGAAGGCGCCTGGGGACTGACGGTCGAACCGATCTTCTTTAACAAGACCGTGGCAGCCGGCATGCAACATATACGCCTGCCAATCAGCTGGACGCATCACGCGCTACAAGCCGCGCCATACACGATCGAAGATGAGTTTTTTCAACGAGTCGATTGGGCAATCTCCGAAGCCGTGCTACGAGGGCTGAAGATCATCGTCAATGTACATCATTACGATGAGTTGCACGAAGACCCTGTGGCGGAACGACCTCGCGCATTGGCCATCTGGGAACAGATTGCTGACCGCTACAAGGATTTCCCAGATAACATCTTATACTTCGAAGCGTTAAATGAACCGCACGGAGCTTTCAACGAGTCGCCACAACTATGGAACGACTATCTGGATGCTGCGATCAACGTCATTCGAGTCAGCAACCCCAATCGACCTATCCTCGTCGGCCCCGCAGGTTGGAATTCAATCTCTGAACTTGAATCGTTCGATCCACCCGAGGATCCAAACCTGATTGCCACGATCCACTACTACGACCCATTTGAATTTACGCATCAAGGTGCCACGTGGATTGATCCTGCGCCTCGCACCGGAGTCCGTTGGGTAGGGAACGAGTATAAGATGGTCAACGGATGGCAGGATTACTCGTGGGGCACGGATGTCGAAAAAACCAAACAGGGACTAACTATAACGGCGACTCAAGGCTATTCCGGATATTACTTTCATTCCGAGCAGGGCGTTGCGAATGCAACCCATCTTGTTTTCTCGGCGGACAAGGCAATGAATCTGCGCATCAAAGCCACCGGCCCCGATGGAGTCGGACCGGAAATCGCCTACGCGACGACCGACGGGAACAAGACTTATCAGATCCCGATGACTCAACTGGGCAGCCCAAGTTTTATCACGGATGTCTGGCTGATGAACGACTCGCCGAACGCTGTTCCGAAGTGGCGAAATCGAAAGTTCCTATTAAAGACGACCAATGGAAAACACGTCATGGTCGGCACCCAACAAGCCGACATTGAAATCGCGATGAACCAAGCCGTAGAATGGGCCAACGATCGCGGAATGGCGCTGTACCTCGGTGAATTCGGCGCTTTTGAATTGGCGAATTTCAGCGATCGGGTACGTTGGACGTCCGCAGTTCGACAAGTTGCGGAACGGCGTAACATAGACTGGGGATACTGGGAGTTGGCCGCTGGATTTGGATTTTATGATCCCAACAGTAATACTTTCCGGCGTCAACTACTCAAAGCGCTGAACCCGGACTTCAGCCGATAACCCCAAACGTTGATCACGGCTGGTACAGTTGCGATCACAGTAAGCAACAAAATGCCAGCAGCTTCGACCTCGACAGATTGCTGCATCGTTGGCGCTGGCCCCGCCGGTGCCATTCTTGCCTTGCTACTCGCCCGGCAAAACGTAAACGTTCTGTTGCTGGAGTCTCACGACGATTTCGATCGTGACTTTCGCGGCGACACGCTTCACAGCGCGTCGCTCGAAATCCTCGATCAAATCGGCATTGCCGACGAGTTACTGCGACTTCCTCATAATCGGTTGGAACAAGCCACCTTCGAATCATCTGCGGGTTTGGTCACCGCCGCCGACTTTCGGCGACTGAAAACCAAGTTTCCTTTCGTCGCGTTACTGCCCCAGGAAAAGTTTCTTGAGTTCGTCACGACTTACGCCAAGCGATACGACGGCTTTGAATTGAGAATGGGGGCGAATGTGCGTGAGCTCGTCAAAAACGGCGAGCAGGTGACCGGAGTCGTTTACGAGGACGACCACGGGAAACACCAGGTCACCGCAAAACTCGTTGTTGCCTGCGATGGACGCTTCTCTCGAATGCGCAAACAATCGGGGCTCAAACCGAAAGCCACATCGCCGCCCATGGATGTCCTATGGTTCCGAGTCCCGCATCTTGACCAGCCACCGGGTCGGGAAGTCATGGGGCGAATCGGACAAGGGCGGATGCTGATTGTGTTGCCGCGCGAAGATCACGACCAAGTCGGCTATGTTATTCTGAAGGGGACTTTTCGCGAAGTACGAAAGCGTGGGATTGAATCTCTTCAAGAAGAGTTGCTGAC
>CAYYHV010000142.1:2634-2974 GCA_964471695.1 uncultured Pirellulaceae bacterium | reverse complement strand
GCGAACGCGTGAACGCACTCAAAGACTTCAAGCAAATCGCTCCACTCACGGTTAACTCCGATCGACTGGAGCAATGGCACTTGCCAGGATTGCTATTGATTGGCGACGCGGCGCACGTCATGTCCCCAGTCGGAGGCGTCGGAATTAACTACGCGATTCAAGATGCAGTCGCAGCATCGAATTTATTGGGCCCCAAGCTGCAATCTGGCCAGCCACTTACGGATGGGGACCTCGCGGCCGTACAACGTCGCCGCGCTTTCCCAACCATGATCATCCAATTCTTCCAGCGCATCATTCAACGACGAATCATCCAAGTCGCCTTGGACCCCAACCAGCCTTT
>CAYYHV010000142.1:0-2618 GCA_964471695.1 uncultured Pirellulaceae bacterium | reverse complement strand
CGGATTCCATGGTTTTTTCGCCTGCCAATGCTTCGAGATCTGCCTGGTCGATTGATCGCTTTTGGCATTCGACGAGAACGCGTCGCAAAGGTGGCCACCACCGAGTCATGAAACACGCGATAGAGACGCCGCTATGCAACCAATGAACTAGAGCGTCTCCGCGCCAACGACGAGCAACCAATTACTTTGCAACATGGGATCAGAAATCTGTTGAACAAAGCTTGATACTCCGTCCACAACATGAACCGTAGCTTGGGTCGTCGCCTGAGTCACATCGGCTGGAGTCCCATCTTCCAATGCCGGGCCAACGTCAGATCGCTCCCAGCTAAGATCCAGTACGATTTTGTCGTCACCGCTGACTCGCGAAGTCACCTTCAGGATGGACCCTACATTCATGCGCTGGTAAGACTTGGAGCGAGCCATGAGTGACGCCAACTGCGCCTTGGCTCGTTCATCGCTCTCCGCGCGGCGCTGCATGGCAGCCAATGCCGACGACGGGATTTGGCGACTTGATCGCCCCGACTCCACCGACTTCGTTTTCCCCGCCTGCACCATCGCCTCCTGCTGCTCAAGCGTCGTCAAATGGACCTCGTTGACCACGGAGATTTTCCCTGCGTTGGTCATGGAGCGAATATTCTCTTCCACCGCACTGTTGGTGCCCGAAAATGCAGACCGATCTATCGACGTATCATCAGGGCTTATCACATAGACATGCAGACGCACCATTTGTGGAGCACGATCCATCTTTGCCAGCATTGCTCCGATGCGTCCCAACGCTTCCGCATCGCCGACCAAGGCCATCGAATTTGAATTTGGCGTGGTAGCAATGCGTACGCCGGAATCGCCGTCTCCCAGCAAACGACTTACGGCTTCGTCCAACTCAGCCACCGGGGTGTGGTTCGCCCGGTAGATCATGATCTGTTGGCCCTTATCGCCACCCGCAATAACCGCAGGCTTGGCTTCCTGAGCTCTGACGGTGGAGCTGTTGATCGCCCCGAGGCAAACGGCGAATAGAAACGTGAACAGATGAAACGCTCGATCAAAACGCATCGCACCACCTCCAAGGATTGGGAAGTCAATTGAGAACAATTCATGCCACCTTGGTAAAGTCGTGATGAAATCATACGAACAAACCTTACCTCGGGCAGCCGCAGTCAGAGACTGAGTCCACAGCGGGTTAAACCGCCATCGTTGCAGAGAGTTTTGCAGAATCGTTCGTTCGATTCCAATAAGCCATCATTCGTCAGAACGAGAGACGCTCATGCGTCGCCAAGCAACCAAATGCCAGCATGCCACCAACATCCTCAACCCTGGTAAAGATTGACGATTATCCAAAGTGTGCGGGCGCGAACGACGATAAATCTTGAGAGAGTTTGGTCGAATCAGCTGACAGGATTGGGCTCATCTTCTCACCTAAGTCATTAAATAGTGGTAACTTAAGCACCCTGGCAATAAACTTGCGGCGAGAAAAACCCGTAAACTGTTGCTGTTAAAGAGGTTACAAAACACGACGATTCGCGGCACTCAACTAGAAATACAACCTGAGAATTTACGTAAGTGTATGCGCAGCTTGACACTAGTTGTTACGACATTTACACTTGGGTCAAACGCTAACTTGGGTTAGCGTCCTTTTCGAAGCTTCCGTCTCGTCTCATTGTCACCCATGGACTCGGGTCAGCTGGAGCGACCGCTGTGACCAAGAAAGAGATCGTCAAAACGATTTCCGAAGAAATTGGTTTGACACAATTAAAGACCAAGGAGATTGTCCAGAAGACATTCGACGCAATTGTCGAAACTCTGGTCACCGAGGGTCGAATTGAACTCCGAAATTTCGGAGTATTTGAGGTTAAGAAGCGAGCCGCAAGGCGTGCGAGAAACCCTCGGACTGGCGACAAGGTCAGTGTACCCGAGAAATTCGTCGTTACGTTCAAACCCGGCAAGGAAATGGAAGAGCGAGTCCGCACGATGGGCTCTGACGCTGACATTCCTGACGAGATTCCTGAAGACAAAACTGCGACGGAGCGGTACACTCCGCCCCCGTCTCCTAGCCCCGGACCGAATGTTCCGCCACCCTCACCCGGGTTGGGCTAAGCGAAGACAAAACATTATCGCCGCGATACTCAAGGAGGAGTTACAGTGCGACGCCTTTTCTGTGGTCTGTTATTGACCACCCTGCTATTCAGCAATGTTGGTTGTTTCCTGCCGATTTACTCAGGCATGCCTGAGCGTCGAGCCCGTCAGTTGCTGGTAACGTCGGAAAACATGCGACTGCTACTCGAAGAATGGGAGCGATTTTGGTTCTTGGATCAACCTGACCATATGACTCCGTACCGAACCCACGGCGGAATCCTGTAAGGCCCCGTCATTCCAAAGTCAAACATCGATTGCCCGGTTGCTGCTAGCCTGCCTACAGCAATCGGGGCATACAGGCTCGCGCACAAAGTCGCTGGGCTCGCATCTGGAATACTAAATAGAATCAGACCCATTCCTGCTGCTCTCGAGGCAGGTTTTGCTGTTGCGCGCCAGTTCCAAGCGGACGGGTGTAATGATAAGTTGGTGCCTGCCAATTCCATCCGCTCACCAACGACGACGAATTCTCCATGCCGACCAGCGAAGAC
>CAYYHV010000141.1:0-16245 GCA_964471695.1 uncultured Pirellulaceae bacterium | reverse complement strand
AGTCGACTCTGCCGGTGGCTGCGGCTGTTGGCGGCGTCTTGGTCCCGGCATTAATTTACCTCGGATTCAATATTGGAAAAGGTACGACTCATGGCTGGGGCATTCCGATGGCCACGGATATTGCCTTTGCGCTCGGTGTATTGGCATTGCTGAAATCACGTATCCCGACCACGGCGAAAGTGTTTCTGACCGCACTGGCAATCATTGACGATATTCTTGCGTCCCTGGTCATCGCAGTCTTTTACACCGACCAGATAAACGGCTCAGCGCTGGCATGTGTCATTGCCATTTTTGCGACTATGTTCTTCGCAGGTCGTCTTGGATTGCGACATGTCGCTGGCTACACAACGTTAGGAATTGCGTTATGGATTGCGATGCTCTACTCCGGTGTTCATCCAACTCTCGCGGGCATTTTCTGCGCATTTGCGATTCCCGCCGGTGTCCGTATCGACGCTCAAGGCTTTATCCAAGAAAGCCGTGTACTAATTGATCGGTTCGACAAAGCCGGTGGGAGCGGCCAGGATGTATTGACCAATTCCGAACAACGAGGCGCTTTGGCCGAGCTGGATGTCGTGCTCCATCATGCACAAACGCCCTTGCAGCAATTTGAATACGCACTTCACCCTTGGATATCGTTCATTATTATGCCGTTGTTCGCACTGGCGAACGCAGGAGTGCGGCTCAACCTTAACGAAGGGGCATTAGCGCGACCTGTTACTGTGGGAGTCTTCCTTGGCTTAACGATCGGCAAGCCATTAGGAATTTTCCTGTTGAGCTGGTTGTCCACGCAACTCGGCATTGCAGAGCGACCGAGTGAGTTGTCTTGGCGAATGATTCTGGGGTTATCGTTCCTCGGAGGCATCGGATTCACCATGTCACTTTTCATTACGGCATTAGCCTTTACCGATCCGATGAACATTCAGGATGCAAAGCTAGGAATTCTTGCCGCGTCATTGCTGTGTGGAACGATTGGCTTTTTCTTATTAGTGACGACTCCTGCTGATCCCCAAAAATGACAAACGTATCTCTGTCCAAAAGCAACCTCCGCCATCTTCGCTGGTAGAAATACCGTCATATCGTGCGGCTTGTTTTGTTGCCAGCATGTGTTGCGAGTTGCCTGTTTAGCGCCGGTTGGGCAGCGCTGCGATCCGTAGACAAAGCGAATCGTCAGGTTCTCTCAGCAAAACTTCAGGTCTTGGCGAATTCGTCTTGTGAATCGTTGAAATTGGTGGCGGACGGCGCTCGACGTGAGCTAAAAAGCGTTGCACGGGAGATTGTCAGCGAGAGTCAAGGCATACCGCAAGACGATGGTGATTGGCACGAGTTTGCTGAAAGAGTGGGCATATTCGGCGGCTACCATGGTTTTAAGTTGCTCGCGATTCGCGACGAAGACCGAACCGTTTGGGCCAACGGTTCGCCAGTGACTGACAACTTTGTTTTTGGTGATCTTCCGAAGCTGGGAGAAGATGACAACGTCAAAACTGTGTTTCAGAATAACTGGATTCTTCAGGGTGAAATTGCTGGTGACGGCGATGTGGACTTTTCACCTTCCTCGGGCTGCTTCCTTGGCGTGGTACGAATCGGCAGCGTCACAGCTTACTTCAATCTGCGCAGTTGCCCTTTTCTCGAATTACTGCGCGATGCTGGCACCGATTTGGACACAACGGTAGTCGCTTTTGACAAGCAAGGGATTGTGATTGATCGCGGAGACAGCACGAACGATCCGGCTTTGGATGAGAAGCCTGTTTCGCCATTGCCGATTGTTGAAAGTGCATTGCGCCGGCGCGATGTTGAGGGCGATTCACCAAACCCAGTAATTGATCTTGATGGTTACACGGTGAACGGAGTCGATAGAGTCGCTATTGCCCAGTGGCTGCCAGAACACCAAGTTGGATTACTGGTTGAAATCAACCGGTTGGCTGCAATGGCCCCGACGCTGGCGGCTCGGCGTGCATTGCGGTGGTTGTTTGGGCTAACCATCGCGGCCACACTTTTCGGTGCGATTGGATATCTAAGCTCGTTTCTGAACCAACGTAGACAGGCGATTGTCGCGAAACAGCGACTTGGACAATACACACTGGAGGAAAAAATCGGTGAAGGCGCTATGGGGGAGGTCTACCGCGCGAGCCACTTCATGCTGCAACGTCCAACGGCAATCAAGCTGCTTCGTCCTGCCAAGAGTAGTGAAGAGGCGATCACTCGGTTCGAGCAGGAGGTTCAACTTACGTCGCAGTTGACGCACCCCAATACAATCGCAATTTACGACTACGGAAGAAACGACGAGGGCATATTCTATTACTCCATGGAATATCTGTTTGGATTTAATCTGGAATCAGTTGTCGACATCGACGGGCCACAGCCACCTGGTCGTGTTGTTCACCTCCTGTCGCAGGCTTGCGGCTCGTTGCATGAAGCACATACGAATGGATTGATTCACCGCGATATAAAACCAGCAAACATCTTTGAGTGTATGCGTGGAGGAGTCGCGGACATTGTGAAGGTATTGGATTTTGGCCTCGTAAAGAACTTGGCCGATCGAGACAGCTCCGTTGTGGGCACGCCAGCCTATATGGCTCCTGAAGCCTTGTTGAATCCGCTATCTGTCGACGTGCGCAGCGACGTGTTTTCACTGGGGGCGATAGGGTATTTCCTGCTCACCGGCAAGCCAATTAGCCATGCAGACGACTTTCACACGCTTTTGAAGCGAGTGCGCTCAGGTTCGTGTTTAGACGTACAGTTTGATTCGTGTGGCGAACGAGACAGTAGGCTACAAGACCTCATACGCGATTGTCTGGCAGCGTCGCCGTCAGACCGACCGAACTCAGCTGCTGAACTGCGTCGTGGATTGAAAAAGTGCCCATCCATTTGGTCCGAAGATGACGCACAACTTTGGTGGCTGAAACACGGAACCGCAGCAAGAACAGCACGCGAAAACAATCGGTCCGAATCGTTATTGGAAACAATTGCTTTCCCCACAAGGTCGTGAATCAACGCCAACCCCAATCTTGACTTCTAAATCCGATTTCGAAGCTTCTGCCTAGCGGACTTTGAAAAATTGCGAGAGTAAATCAATGGATCAAACACCTATGTCTACTGACAATCAACCGAAAGGTGCGTTGCTCTTGCGTACATTGGCCATGCCAGCCGACACGAACGCCAACGGAGATATCTTCGGTGGTTGGATCATGTCGCAAATGGACATTGCGGGAGGCATTCTCGCCAAAGAGATTGCCGTCGGTAGAACAGCAACAGTCGCGGTAGACGGTATGAAGTTCCACCGTCCTGTTAAGGTCGGCGACGTTGTCTGTTGCTACGGAGAAGTCGAACGTCGAGGAACCACCTCAATTACGGTCCACCTTGAAGTCTGGGTGCGACCCGCTTTGCGCGAAAATGAAGACCCGCACAGTCGCTTTAAAGTCACGGAAGCGAACTTCGTGTTCGTCGCCATTGACGAACGAGGGCAAAAGCGAGCCTTACCAACGCAAAATCAGGAAGCCAAGTGAAACGACGAATGCGATCACCGTTTGAGCGAGTTCGCTCGGGAGCGATCCTCCTCGGGGTGGCAGTTTTGTTGGGGACCGTCGGCTATCGGTTGCTTGGTGAATATAGTTGGTTGGAGGCGCTGTGGATGGTCGTTATCACAGTAACGACGGTTGGCTTTGGTGAATCAAGTCAAAGCACACCAGCGATTCAAGCGTTAACAATCCTGCTCATTATGACTGGCATGACCGCGGCAGTTTACACTTCCACAGCATTTTTCCAGCTGGTACTCGAAGGCGAGCTGGAACGTTCTCTAGGATTCCGAAGAATGACAAGACAAATCGAAAAACTGAAGGGCCATACCATTATCTGTGGGCTCGGCAAGAGTGGCCGAAGCCTGGCAAGAGACCTGATGCGTCGCGGTCGCGAAGTCGTCGTTGTCGAAAATGACGACGACCGACTTCAGGAAGCCGGGGAATTAGACTGCATGATCGTCGACGGAGACGCGACTCAAGAAGCCACGCTGCTTCGTGCGGGAGTCGAACGTGCCAAGTCGCTGGTTATCTCGCTCCCGTCTGACGCAGACAACGTCTTTATCACACTTACCGCAAGAGAACTGAATCCACACGTGATGATCGTAGCTCGCGCGAGTCAGGATCACACGGCGAAGAAGCTCCGTCATGCCCGCTGCCGTTAGTGCGCAATTGATGTCGCGGATGGTGCTCGATCCGTCGGCTGCGGACTGGCTAGAGCTGATTGCCGAAAGCAGCTACAAGGAACTGGATATTGAAGAGTTGGTCGTCGATGAGTTCCCAGGTCTCGTCGACCGCACGGTGCAGTCCACGGAGGCGCAGCGTACCTACCGAATCTTATTCGTGGCAATACGCGATGCCGAAGGAAATATTGTAGCCAATCCAACCGCCGACTACGTTTTTCAAAAGGACGACGTAGCCGTGCTGATGGGAAACCCAGCGAATATAGACACGTTCCGGAAGAATCTACGATAACCGGCCTTCCATCTACTCCATACAGGGCCCAAAACAAACGTGCGGGTGTAGATAGTTTGCTGCAAACGACTGGATTACCTATTGCTCAGTTGATTCTAGTTGTTGCTGATCTTTTATGTTTTGGAAATGTTCGATCATCTGCTCCAACTGTTCGATTTTGACTTCGGTTCGTTTGAGTTGAGTTTCGTGGGTCTGCACTTCGTCAATCATCACGTCGCCCGCCTCAAAGCGATGTCGCGCTAATTCAAGGCGCCGTTGCGCTGCTGAGTAGCCTTGTTGAAGGGACTCTAGCTCCAGAAGTAGCACTTGCAGCATCGTGTTTAACTCATTCGATGCCGAGTTTAGTCGCGATAGTGCTTTCGCTTTGGAATCGAGCAAATTACGGTACTGCACTTCGGCAGCGTCCAGACGCGATTTTTCTAACTTTCGGCGAGACTCTTTTGCGGCGATCTTTGTGAGGAAATAGCCCATCTCGCGGATGATTTCCTGCGCCTTGTCCTCATTGGGAGCTTCGATGACGTCGCGAATCTCTTGACCCGTGGCGTCCATGGCTTCGAAAGCGTACATTTTGTGGGCGGTTTTTCCCGAATGTGAGTCCAGCTGCGTTAAGTTCCGCCTAAGTTGTTCGGCCTGATCGTGCAGCCATTTTTCCTGTTCCTCATGCTTTTGAATTTCCTCACTTGCACTAACAATTCTCTTTTCTAAATCGGTCGCGAGCTTCAATAACGCTGGAACAGATTGCAGTGTCGTCGATTGAACAATTGAAACTTGTTCAGGAGGCGGATTATTCCGGATCGGGCTGATTTCAAACAGCAGATCGCCCTCCTTGATGACCATACCACGCTCTAGGATTGGGCCAACTACGAATCCACTTCTCGGAGCTGATATCTGAAGCACCTCTGATTCACTGATCCGCGATTCAACATCGGCCAGCTGTTTTCTAATCGAAGCAATTTGACTCAAGGCGTCATCACGCATCGCTGTGCAGTAGTCAATTTTTGTTTGAGCGACGCGCTTTTTCTCGTCACGCTCAAGCATTTTGGCTTGCTGCTCGTTTTTGAGCATTTCGAGCTCGCTTTTTTCCGACTTGAGTTTCGCACTCGCAACTTTCCAGTTCGCTTTGGCATTGTCGAACTCGCGTTGCGGTCGTAATCCGCTGTCGACCAATTTCTTTACTCGATCAAGCTCAAGTTGTTCTCTTTCGGCTTCAGCCTTAAGAACTTCCATTGCGTGCACTCTAGATTCGTACTTGGCTTTGGCTGCTTTGACGAGTTCTTCAGCAGCGGCGACCGAAAAATCGCGTGCCTCGACATAGTCATCGGCGTTTCGTGAATAAGCATCGGCCTTGGCTTGCCACGTGCGAAGTTTCTCCTGCAAGTTCGCATGCTGCTCCTGCAACTGCTTGTTCCAATCGGCGGCTGTTGGGTTGATTTCCAGAAGAAAGTCACCTTGACTGACGCGAACGCCACCAGAGCCGAGGTTCGTGAGTATTGGCGATAGCTTTGTTACCACGCCCTTTACAGGCGAGTAGATCAGTTGCTTTCTCCGGTCGTTCTCGGCTCTTTCGGTAGCTAATCGGCGTGTCTGTAACGCCGCTGGATCACTGCTCGCTTGAGCTGATTGCGAGTTTTTTCTTGGTGTCCACTCGAAATCGCGTAGCCGGATATCATCACGGTCGCGGCCAACGTCGCCATCCACAAGAATCGCGCCGCGGACCGATGCGTTTCGGCTTCGTCCGCTTTGGCGCAGTACGATCGTGCCAGATTCTTCGGCACCGACCGACCAACGACCGTCGAAGCGGCGACGCAGCGACGACCACTCCAGATGGATGGCCCCTTTCTTACCCTCGTTGTTCACGAATGTTCCGGATATCCAGTCGTCGGCTTCTTCGACAGATTTCAATTGAATGTTCGTCCACAATTCGCCATGCCAGCTGCCTTTGATGTCGGGCGCACTCATCAATTGGAACAAGCTGGCTGCAACGGTCGCCAAGACCGCAACGGCAATTTGGACTTTTTTTGGAATTTTGGATGACGAAGCTACTGGGGTGGCTGCTGGTCCAGAATGGTCACAACCAGCCGGTGGAAGCGTTCGTACTGCTTGCGGCAGCTCCGCCTGAGTTGGTTGGCGAAGATGCGTTAGGCACTGCTCGAAAAGTCGCTCCACCTCAACTGCGCTCGTAAATCTCTCCGTTTTTTCTTTCTCCATTAAGCGACTAATCATGCGCTCGAGCCATTCGGGAACCTCGGGGTTAATTTCTCGAACTGGCCTGGCTTCCGTGTCTGTGATCTTTCTTAGGACCGCCATCGGAACGTCGGCTCGAAACGGAGGCCGACCAGTACAGGCCGTGTAAAGCACAGCGCCCAAGCTGAAGAGATCACTAGTCGGGTCAACCGCCTCGCCCCGCGCCTGTTCGGGTGACATAAACTGTGGCGTACCAGCAATCATGCCAGTTTGCGTCATCGAAACATCGTCAATGACGCTGGCAACTCCAAAGTCAGTGATTAAGAGTCGCTCCACACTATCATTCAAAAGTATGTTGGCTGGTTTGATGTCGCGGTGGACCAGTCCCTGGTCGTGAGCCGCCGTAAGGCCGGAAGCGATCTGCCGACCAACCTGCACGACTTGAATGGTCGTCAACGGTCCGCCTTCGTCGATCCGCTTTTGCAAAGACGGTCCCCGGGCAAATGGCATGACGAGGTACGGCAGCCCATTCATTTCGGAGACCTGATAAATGTCAACGACGTTGTCGTGGGAAATCGCGGCCGCAGCGCGGGCTTCGCGTTCAAACCGTGCGCGGGCCGATCCGTTGTCGGCGAGATGAGGTGCCATGACTTTTATCGCCACTATACGCAACAGTGATTTGTCGAATCCCTTGAGTACGGCCCCCATGCCGCCGAAGCCGACGACTCCGCTGATTTCGTACTCGCCGACTCGACCGAGCATTTCGGGATCGTCCGTCGGCAACAACCAATCGAGGACGGTCTTGATGGCCAGTTGTCTGCGGCTGGTTCCTGTCGCATCTGCGCACGGAATGGGTCCGTCGCTTGTCTTGGCGAGTAGATTCGCAGCCTCCGACCAGAACCCGACTTCGGCGGCGTCCTTGTCGAGCGCGGCTTGGCACGACTCGCAGGATTCCAAGTGAGCCAAAAACTCATTGCGGCTTTTGGCAGGCAGCTCGTCCAACAAGTACAGGCTGAGCATAAGGTTGTCGCAGCGTTCGGCTTTCTTGTTCATGGTCTCTTCAAATATCTAAGGTGCGGCTACGAGCAAAACAGTACGAATTGGCCTACTTGTAACCGATCGTATTCATTCCAGCGTCCATTTCACGTACGATTTTCCTAAGTCGCTTCATCACGCGACTGCGCGCTGCGTAGACGTTGCCTACCGAAACGTTTAGCACTTTTGCCGTACGTTCAATCGACTGACCGTCGACTACCGTTGATTCAAACGCAAGCCAAGTCGCTGGTTGGACTTCAGAACGTGCCTGGTGAGCAGCTACCCGAAAGATTTCGCGTCGGTATTCCAACTGAATCAGCGATTGTGTCGCTGCGTCTGGAGCCTTGATTTCGTCAAGGATACCGATGATGTGTGAGCCGCCGCGCGCCTGATCGCGCGGCTTGCGCGTCACCGCTTTCAAAATCGCGTTGTGCGTGATGCGACTCAGCCAGTTTCGGAATGGTGGACCATTAGAGCGAGCTTCATAGCGTGGTATCGCCATGGCAACAGAAACTAGTACCTGTTGCACCAAGTCGAAAGCGTCGGCATTTTGCAGCCCTTTTGCCCGCGCGACGCGAAAGATGACGGGCCGATAAATCTGCTCAAACTCGTGCCAAGCATCGGCGTTGCTTCGATCCTGGATCGCAGCTATGAGGCTCGCACTCGTTTCTGGGTAGTCTGCCACGTTCGAATCTCCCTCGGTCTACTTTATCTAATCCGAGGCAGGCCGCGTTTTGATTCGATTTATTCTAAAAAGTTTCAGATTTTGTAGACTTCCTTTTTGTGCAACGTAAAGTGGTCTCGTTACCGCAATTACGGCAAGAATCGCGACGAAAGCGTCAGACGCATCGAGCCCCTCGCGTCGACTCCACAAGACAATCGCAAGTAAGTTCGCAACGAAAGAGCAAGCGGCGGGATTGCCGCCTCCAAGTACGGTCGATTGAACACCAGGGATACGGTGGTTATCCGCAGGGTATTCTTCCAAAAAACGTGTCTGCGAAAAACTTGCGTCTCCCATCCTCGACTCAAGATTTAGTCTGGCGGGAGAAAAGACTGGACTGAATTCCAACAGCCCACATCTTAAAGTCGCGTCTAGCCGCGAGCGCTTGCGAGAAAGACCGTAAAGCGGCTGCCTTCGCCGGGTTGACTGTCGATACGAAGTTGACCGCCGTTTTTGTCAAGAATCGCCTTGCAGATCGCAAGCCCAAGTCCCATTCCGCGTACTTTCGTGGTAAAGAGTGGCTCTAAAATTCTCTCCAGCACATGCGATTCAATTCCTTCGCCGTCATCTTCGACATGAAGCAGCAGTTTGCCGTCCGATTCTTCACCGCGAATTTTCACGGTGCCACCTTCGGGCATGGCGTCGCGTGCGTTCCGCAGCAGATTTCGAAACACGATCGGCATTTGCAAGTCATCGACAAATGCGGGCGGCAACGATTCAGGCAAGTCCAACACAACGTTGACGTTGTCGGGCATCGTGATGTCTCTGATTGCGGCGGTCAGCATCTCCGAGCAACAAACGTTGGCAAGTCGTGGGTCAGGGAGCTTGGCAACGTCACTCAACGCAGTCACGACGTTGTCAATCATTGTGACTTGGCGATCAATTCTTTCGAGGTGTTCTCGACGCTTTTCGTCGGACGGGTTCTTTGCTTTCAGCAGGTAATAGGCCGAAGTCTTAACTGCGTTTAACGGGTTTCGAATCTCGTGTGCTATCCCTCCGGACACCTGCCCAAGCGTGGCAAGCTTCTCTTGCGAGACAAGGTCGGCTTGAGCCGCCTCCAGTTCAGCTGTTCTTTCCTTCACACGGCTCTCCAAAACCGCATTCATCTCTTCGAGTTTTTGTTCGGCTTCCTTGAGATCAGAAATATCTCGAATTACACCCGTGAAGTAACGCTCACCGTTTTCTTCAATTTCGCTAATCGCAAGGTGAATCGGGAAGGTCGTACTGTCTTTTCGTTGGCCCACGACTTCTCGGATCGTTCCAATGATCTTTGCGACGCCGGTAGTCAAATAGCTGTCCAGATAGCCGTCATGTTCTTTGCGATAGGGTGAGGGCATTAGCATGGAAATGTTGTGCCCAACAATTTTCTTCTTCGTCGAACTGGAACAGACGCTTGGTCGCGGGATTCACGGATTGAACGATGCCTCGCTGGTCAATCGTGATGATCGCGTCGACAGCGGTCTCTAGTATCGCTCTCAGTCGTAGATGTTCCGAAGTTGGCTTGTGCGTATTCATCCGTCACTAGTTAGTCTTTGAATTGCGGGCATTTGACGCAATCGTCGCACCGCCGCTTGGCAATACTGTGATGCCAACGTTTTCGAAGTCGCCACCCAAATCGTAAAGTCGCTGTGCGAATGCTGCGCCGTTCTTCGACATGGTTAGACTTGGCATACTGATTGCGGTGTACGTCAGGAAGGGGTGTGCGATCCGGCACACTTTTGAGCAGGCGCTGCTACTTCTCAGCACAACCAACGGCGTCGCTATTCCGTTTGTTTAAGCTTCAAGACAGCGGGCTACTACCAGTAGCGGTGGCTTTGCAAGTTGCTTGAGCTACTTACCTCCGGAGTCGACTGCCTAATGAGACAAAAAGCAAGAAATGAAGTACGAACGGTAAAGAATTCGGCTCCGGTACTGAGAACACGCCACCGTCCTCCGCCACACTTGCGAAGACGGCACGGTCCAATTTTGAACCACCTGCCGCTGCAAATTGAACTTCTGCAAACCCAGTGTAAAAGCTGTTGCCATAGTTGCTGAGCAAAGAAAAACGAAACTGAGATGCGCGCACAGGTGGAAAGTCGAAGACCTCCGGTGAAACCGGTTGAAAATTTGTAACCGGTGAGTAGGGTGCTTCGGCAAACTGATTCGGCCCTTCGATCAAATCGACGAATTCAATGCCGTCGACGGAGTAAGAGATTCGGACGTCTTTGACGCCAGCGTTTGTCGAAACGCCATAGCCGTTTGTGAAGTTCCAAAACGAAAAAGACTCGATGGAACGAACTTTACCAAAGTCGAAATAGATGTCTGTAGCTGTCTCGTTCGTTAGCCAAGCCGTACCCAACAAACTTGGCCCATGACTGTCGTGCAAATCGGGTTCGCCACCAATCAGGCCGCTTCCGTTTGTCGTGTTTTGTACGTCAACTTGGAACGGGCTCGACGCATGCGTTGTGGCCACGACGTCGGGCACAAGAGTCTGACCGGTTGCCAACTGTGAAGAGACCGCAAGAGGGATGATACAGAGGAGAATTCGATTCCAACCAAGACTCGTGTTCATAAGTCGCACCCCAATTTGTTAAATCGTTGCCAGTAGTCAACCGGTTGATGACGTTTGCTTTAGCATTAGAGCAGAAACGATGCCGCCGACTGCACCCCCGACTCCGCCTCCGACTTCGCTACAGGCAGCAAAGCCAAGTGACTTCAACACAACAACTGTCAAGACTCCTCCTGCGATTGCAGCAAGCACCGCGACGATGATGGCTTTGGCCATTTCTACCTCCATTTCGTGATTGACAATGATCCGTGAGTTTAACAACCAACGATACCATCTTATGTGAGACAGTGTTCCGTCTTGGGTGTGGTTTCAGATCACATACGTAGGGCTGACAGTTCGGAGATGAGGAATTCTGGAATGTGGCGGTGTAAACTAACAACCGGCTCAATGGAAACTACCGGGTCTGAGGTTCTATCACGTCTATGTCTTTTGATTCGCAAGCAAGCGTTTCCGCGGCTTCGCAGACATTCCGCAACATACCGCAACATACCGCGGAACACAAATTCGTGAACTGGAAATAATGCATACCAATACAGAATGCCGAAAAGTCCTACGGGATCAAAAATGGCTGTTTGGCGCACAGTGCTCTCGCCGTCTTCTTCTTTCACCTCAAACTCCAGCCAAGCTCGCCCTGGAACCAGCATTTCGGCTGACAGTCGAAGCAGCTTGTTGTCGATGATCTCTTCGACTCGCCAGAAATCGAGAACGTCACCAACCCGCAACTTTCGCGGGTGACGTCGCCCCCGACGAACTCCGACGCCCCCGACGAGCAAGTCCATGAAGCCGCGGATTTTCCAAAGCCAATTCCCATAGTACCAACCAGTATCCCCGCCGATCCGCCGAATCGGCTCGAACGCGACCGCAGCGGGGACAGATACTTTTCTTTTACGCGAGTCGACCAGGCGAGAACCAAAACGAACACCGCCCCACGACCTTTGTTCGCCCCCGGACGAGAACGAATCAGACCACCGCATCCACCCCACGCGGTTGCACAGAAAACTCTTCTGCGGCCTTGAAATCGCTCACTAGCGTTTGGTTTCGCAAGCTATCGACCAATTTCCGTCCGACTCGTGAATAAAGAGGAGTCACCAACCCCAACCAAAGGCTCGATAGATAAGGAGTCAGTAGTGGGACCGGGATCATGAAACGAGTCAGCCCGCGCTGCTTCGCGTAACGCTGCATGATTTCTCCGTAGGACACCTGATCGGGACCACCAATTTCAAAGATCTGCGACCCTTCGACCCGAACCTCAATCGTCTCTGCCAAGTACGCCAGCACGTCCTCTATCGCAATTGGCTGGGCAAGCACGCGAACCCATTTGGGACAAATCATGATCGGCAGTCGCTCGACAAGTGCTCGGATCATCTCGAATGAAAGACTGCCAGAGCCAATGATGATGGAGGCCTGAAATTCCATCACGGTCGCCGACGACTGGCGGAGGATGTCACCGATTTCTTGGCGACTTCTTAAGTGCTTGGAAAGAACGTCGACGGGGTTGCCCAAGCCGCCCAGATAAATGATCCGTTGCACATTTTGCTTTGTGCATGCCCGCGCGAAGTTCTCGGCAGCTCGCCGATCGGTTTGCTCGAAATCCTCGTTGTCACCCATCGAGTGAATGAAATAGAACGCCGTATTGATCCCCGCCAAGGCAGCGTTAAGCGACTCTTCGTCGAGTGCATTGCCAACAGCGACTTCGACGTTTTCATATGAATCGAATCGCGAACGTCCCGACTCACGCCTGGTCAGGCAGCGGACGGAATACCCGCGTTCCACAAGTATCGGCAACAATCGCCCGCCAACGTACCCCGTCGCTCCGGTGAGGAGAACGTTGTGATTCGAAGTGTTGGTCAAAACTTTACCCTTACAACAATCTTCTGGCTCGTTCGGGTAGCCACCGCATGCGGCGAGGTGTCAAGGCGTCAATTTGAACACAGTCTGTTCGAGGCACTATGCATAGCTTGCGTTATTCTCCAAACCGATCAGTTCAACTCTCTCGCTAACCGACTAACGAGCTTCACCGATCGAGCCGCCCCAGGGTACACACGAACGACCGGAAAGCGTCCTAATGCTGCTGTCACTGACCATTTCGTAAATTCCAGGGCCGTGCGTATCGGCGCTAGCGGCAGGTGCTGCCTGTTAACGACAACGGCAGAACGAATTGTCGGGAACGAGAACTGGAGGCTGTCTCCTTTACCAATCAATTGAAAACTCTGGCCAGCTACGCTGATGTTTAACGTGCCAGCCATGGTTAGTTTGGGGAGTCGTCTCGATTCTGCGTTGAAATTTTCACCTTGCCGTTCAGTACCCACTCAGCATGCTCCGCGTTCGCCCCAGTGCCACTAGGAATTTTGACGTTCATGTCCTCGAACTGGTAGGAGATTTCTGCATTCATGCCAGTCAGGCGGTCGTACAATCCGATCGCCAGATCGGGCCAATTTGTCGTGTGCTTGTCGCTCATCTAAATCGTTCTCCGTTAAAGTTGTGCTCCACTTGCGTTGAAGTGCATAACCGCATTAGTTGCGACAAACTAACAGAGTTGTCTTCGTATTCTGTCCTGAAGACTGCACGCACAAGGAGTAACGAACTCGCAAAGTTCTTCGTTGTCGTGGTGGCCCTACTCTTGCCACTGGATCGTTTCAGGCTTGGCCCCCGCTTGGATATCTGCCGAGTCATCGACTAATGCGATCAAGGTGAGTCCGGGCGTCGGCTCCAACGGCCGCTCATTAGTAGATACCTGAAGAATTCCATTGTCAGTCACGCCAAACATGGGTACCGCATTTTCACCATGCACTCGAAGGAAGTCATCGAAGGTGAACTCGTCAGTCAAACGGGTCTTTTTGATTACCGCTCCGTTGCGGGTTCGATTCTGAATGTCCTTAAAACTCAGTTCGGCAGCGAACAAAAACCGGCCTTCTACATGCGGTGAAGACGTGTCTCTCCGTCCGCCGTCGGTCGGGTCGAGCTGATAGACGTTGGCTTTGCCAAAGTGATGGCCATATTCAAGAGCCGCCAGTCGGTTTAGATCGTCATTCGGAGTGACCGCAAGCATCCGGCCAATGCCACTGAAATCGACTTCCTCCTCAACAAACTCACTTAGCACACTGGCGCACACCGACGGTATCCCCGCCTGCCTGGCAATAGCCACATTCTGGTAGTTGGTATCGACCAACTGAACTCGAAAACCGGATTCTTGAAGAACCTTCGCGAGGTTCCTGACCCATTCTGATGCCCCGGCAAAGAGAATGCCCTGCGGATTGGGCGTTGAAAGGCCAATCCGGCGAGCGAGCAATGGTGCCAGTAGCCCGTAGACGGCTACCGTTCCGACGATGACGAGAAAAGTCATCGGTACAAGTTTGTCAGTACCGTTTGGGATTTCTTCACCGACTGAGGTTTCCAATTTAAGCGCGAAGACTGTGGATACGGCAGCGGCAACAATTCCGCGCGGAGCCAGAGCCGCGATAAACGTTTGCTCGTTCCATTTCAGACTCGATCCCAGACAAGACGCCCAAACGGACAAAGGGCGGATGACGAGAATCAACAATGCAACGAAGGCCAGGCCGCCCCAGCCCAACGCCTCGATCTGCGACGCCTCGATCCGGGCCGATAGGACGATAAAGAGCGTGGAGATTAATAAGTCGCGAAGACTCTCTTTGAACTCCAACACCTGGTTCACCGGAAACGACTTTTGGTTCGCAATCAGAATGCCCAATACGGTCACCGTGACCAACCCGGATTCATGTTGCAGCAGGTTCGACGCTGTGAAAACGACGACGGTGATTGCCAGGAATATGAAGTTATGAAGATAGTCCGGAACCCAGTAGCGTTTGAGAAACTGCAGCATGATCAGCCCCGCACCGACCGCCAGGCCGACGCCGACGAGCAGCGTCTTGCCGAGAATGAACAGCACCACCGCATAGCCGCTTTCATGGTCCCCATGATGGCCATTTCCGATTAGGAAAAGCGCCTCAAACACAAGGACTGCCAGCAAGGCACCAATTGGATCAACGACGATCCCTTCCCACTTAATGACCGCCGCAACATTCTTCGACGGGCGGATATGGCGAAGCATCGGTCCCACGACGGTGGGCCCGGTCACAGTCAGAATGGCACCTGCAAGTGCGGCGACTCGCCAATCCATACCGAGCAAGAAGTACCCAGCGACTCCCGCGAGAATCCACGTAACGACCACGCCAATGGTCACCAGTCGCGTGACCACGCCTTTGGAATCCTCAATCTCGTGCAAACGAAGCGTAAGCCCGCCCTCGAAGAGAATGATCGCAACAAACAGCGAAACGAGTGCGAACAGCAAGTCGTCCTGGATCACGCGCCCCGGGTCGATTCCAAAGAAGTATCGAGCCGAAAACCCGAACGCCAACAGCAGCAAAATCGAAGGCAAGCGAAATCGCCACGCCAGCCATTGAGCCAACATCCCCAGCCCAATGACGCCCGTGAGAAATACCGACGGGTCGTGAGCAATTTCGATCAACTGATCCATGTCCATTACGCTTGCGTATCCTTTTTCGTTGAATTGGGGCCGTTGGTGGCCATTCGCTCCGCGAATGAGATCTCGTTTGCGGAGCAAACGGCCACGATGCGCACACCCTTTACTTAATCCGATCTTTGTTGGCCCGTTCACCGAACGTTCCATTGCCTGGATTGCTCTTTTGGTCGGCCGCTGCGCCTTTCGGTTCCGCCAAAGGCATTGAGGTGCGTATGTGTAAATCGCGTTGCGGGAATGCGATCTCGATACCTACTTCGCGAAAGGCGGCGTCGATGGCCATGTGCAGTTGATGGATGATCTGCAGGCGGTGCGGCATGTGTTCCATCGCGATAAAGACGCGGAGCTTGAAGAGCAGGCTGCTGTCGCCGAACTCCTCGAACGTTACTTGCGGCTTGGGGTCGTCGATGATTTGCTCGTGCTCGTCGGCCATTCGCATTAGGGTTGCGACTGTTTTTTCTGTATCAGAACCGTAGGCGACTCCGACGGGAATCACGATACGGCTGACGTAATCGGACAAAGTCCAGTTCAACACGCGGCCGGTGATAAAGTCCTTGTTGGGGACAATATAATCTTGTCGGTCGAAGTTCGTGATCGTCGTGGCGCGCATGCGGATTTTGGTGACCGTTCCAGCGACTCCGTCGAGAGTCACTATGTCGCCAACGCGAATGGGACGCTCAAAGAGAATAATGATTCCCGCAACAAAGTTGGCGAACATCTCCTGAAGGCCAAATGCAAGGCCGAAGGTCAATGCCGTGGCCAGCCATTGGAC
>CAYYHV010000140.1:0-16299 GCA_964471695.1 uncultured Pirellulaceae bacterium | reverse complement strand
ACCTCGTGTCCGCAGGCATCTCGAATGCCACCGTATGCGATCCAAAATCAGTCGTTGAGAAACTGTAGGCACCCGAACCGTTCGTCGTCGTCGATTGTTCGCCATCATCCAGGTCGCCATCGCCGTTCGCATCAAGATAGACTGTTACGCCGGATAGCAGCGAGTCGCCGGAACTAAACGAACCGTCCTCATCGGCATCATCAAAAACAACGCCTGCGATCGTGGCTGGCGTGACTTCAAGCAGCGCAAAATCCAAACCCGTTTCAGCGTCACCATCACCCACCGTCACCGAATGCGTGCTGACACCTGCGGAGCTCAGCCCCGTATCGGCTGGCATCACAAATGCGACCGTGTGCGTGCCAAAATCAGTCGTCGAGAAGCTGTAGGCCCCCGAAGCATTCGTAGTCGTTGATTCTTCGCCACCATCCAGGTCACCATCGCCGTTCGCATCAAGATAAACGGTGACGTCTGATAGCAGCGAGTCTCCGGATCTAAACGAACCCTCCTCATCCGCCTCATCTAATGCGACCCCCGAGATTGTGGCGGGTGTAACCGCGTGCAACGCAAAATCCAAGCCCGTTTCGGAATCCCCGTCACCGACCGTCACCGTATGCGTACTGACTCCGGCTGAGCTGAGCACGGTGTCGGCTGGCATCACAAATGCGACTGTGTGCGTACCAAAATCAGTCGTCGAAAAAGAGTAGGCGCCCGAACCATCTGAGGTCGTCGACGCTTCGTCACCATCCAGGTCACCATCACCGTTCGCATCGAGATAAACCGTCACGCCGGAAAGCAACGAGTCGCCGGAGTTGAACGAACCATTCTCGTCGGCGTCTTCAAATACCACTCCCGAGATGGTTGCGGGTGACACAACGGGAATGCTCGACGTCTCCAAATCCAGCTTGTAGTTGTCCGTACCAACCGTAATCGACCCTAAGTCGACGACGCCACTCAACGAACCGCCACTGGCCGTCACATCGTAGGTCCCGGCTGGCACTGCCACCTGATATCCACCTGCGGTCATGGTGGTTGTGTCATACGTATTCAAACCGTCGGTGATGGTAATCGTGACTCCTGCTTCACCCTCGCCAGCATCATAAAAATCATCGCCGTCACCATCGGTAAATACGACTCCTAGTACTCTCGCGTCGCCGTAGTTACCACGGAATCCGAAATCCTGAGTCACAACCAATGGCCCCACCGTTCCGGATGATGAGGACACAATGGAGATACCGACTTCTTGCCAGGATGTCTCCAGAATATTCAGCCGATGGCCGGCCGGATCCTGAATCCCATTCGGCGTATTCCCCCAATCGATGGCGAAGGCCGAGTGCCCGTGAAAGACAGATTCGGTATACGCAAAGACGTTCTCGCCAACTGAAACCGAACCGCTCCAGTTGTAACCAGCGTTGACGGCTCGCGTCAGCAACGAATCTTCACCTGGTAATTGGTGAGATTGAGTATCCGCGTCGATCATCTCTTGGTTATGAGCTTCAGCAGCATCATAAAGCGCCGAATTCCACGCTACCGGTGCGGCAGCTGTCGTCAAAGAAGCCCACTGTGAGATGAGATCCGCGTCATCCGTACCAAAGAAGTTCAGCGCGATGTTCACGTCTGCATCGGGTGAGACAAAGTAGTTTGGGTCCGACTCATCGAGACTGAGAAACAGCCGCTCCAGTTCTCCCGCTGGATCGGCGCGCATCCGATTCGTGAATTCGAGCATCTCTTGTTCAATCCCAGATGGATCAAACGTTAACATCCGGCGATCTTCCAGCGACTCGAGCGTTGGACGGAAACGACGGCGCAGTTCGCGAGACAATGCTCGCGGGTTCTTGCGAAGAGAGGACAAAGAACCGAACAAACTCATGGGCTGCTCCAATGAGGACAGTCCCATCCGTGGCATTACGCGTCGAGTCACAATCCGTTTGCAAAGACCCAACACAAATCTAGTTCACAACCTGTAGTTATGACGGATTTGATTAAGCGTTTGGCGAAAGAACTACGGCCCGACTGACAGTTTTACCAACCGCGAAGTCGCGTTGTTCGGCTGATACGGATTCTGCGATCGATGCGTGACAATCGCGCAAACAATGACGATTGATGAATCGAAAAGCGAACCGGCAGCGTGAAACGAAGTGTTGTACCGGTTACACTCCCAGCGACAAAGCGCCCCCGCCGCCGAGTGGTTTCAAGTCGCAACACGAAGTGTTGCGAATCTTCTACGCATCTACTTCTTTGCTTCCTGCTTGAGGCCTTCTTCTTCCAGCTTACGGAATGAGTCAATTCCAAAGCCTTCGTCAGCACTGGCAGGTTTCTCTTTGATGACATCAGGACGCGAAAGATGAATGTCTTTATAGACATCTTCCGCAACAACGTAGTACCACTCAGCGAATCGAGCATTCAGCTCGTTCACTTTCTCCATGGACTTGTTCTTCTTCTCGTTGTAGGCGTCCAACTTGCGCTGATTCTCTTTCATGATGCGATCGCGCTCAGTTTCCGCCTGCTGCGCTTTATCATCTCCCTCCGTGGCTGCGGGTTCGGCTGGCTCTTCAGGCACGGCTTCCAATTCCGGAGCTGGGAATTTAGCCTCATTCAGTGATGCGAGCACCATAAGAAAGCGGTTGACTGACGTATCATCGTTGGAAGTCGAACTGGCGACCTGGCCGAATCGCAATTGGTACTCAACTCCATCCTTCGTCCCGATAGCGACTTCACCGTCACTGGATAGCATTGAAACGCCCGTCTCACTACCAACCGGGAAGAACCCTCGTTGCACCAATGATTGGACGCCTTCTTGATCTTTCCACATCTCTTCGGTCTCGCCACTCTTCAGCGCGTCAATCAAACCGGCTGGTTTTCTGCGAATGTCCACGACTTTCAATCCAGCCAGCTCGTTCTTCATCCCATCAAGTCGAGTCTTGTCGAGCTCTTCGGAAGCCAACAATTGAGTCGGTCGAAGCTCGCCTGCCGCCAGCTCTTCCAGCTTGACCAGATCCCACTTGAAATCGTCGCCATTCCAAGCCACTTCCATCGCGAGACGTTGTTCCTGTTCGACACTCAGTCGCCCAGCGGCGAGCATCGGCGTAACGGAGTAGTCGTTGATCTTCATCGTCGTGATGTCCATCGCGTTAAGCTTCAGAACATCCGGCTCGATCCAATCTTCAAATTTCGTCGAGAGTTTGTCGGGATCAATCGAGACGGTATATACACGATCTTGACTGGGAACACGAACGTACCGTTGGCCTTCGCGGTCCTTGACTTGTTTGCCTACGATAAGATTGACCAACTTGGTCCCGCGCCCATCGCCCAATTGAATCAGCTTGCCGATTCCTTCATCCCCCGGCTCGACCTCTTCTGCATTCGGTTCAACAACGCCGAAAGTCGAATGCATGGATTTGTCTTCACCTTCAATGCCCAGAATTTCAAGATTCATGAACATCGTCCCAGCGGCTTCGAGACCAGCGGTGGCATCCGCCTCATAGTCTTCGTGCGAGGGGATGACCCAGACTCCATTTTTCTTTGCGACTTTGAAGTCAGAAATCTCCCCTGTGTCTTCGTCAAACTCGACGACATTCAACGTCTCGGCCGCCGATGCGTCTTCAAAGTCAGCAAACAAGGGTTCACCAATCTGATCAGGCACCTGAATGCCGACCAATCCCGGTTTCCCCCAGATCGCGCCGAGCACGGAAGCTGCCGCAATCAGTACAAACACGAGTGTTTTTGTCAGTTCGTTCATGGTAATTCTGTTATCGCTTGGGCAATTTGTTGCCAATTGTCGTTAGATTTGATTCGTTGCGTGTTTAGCGCCGCCGTACAGCAGCGATTCCCTCGCGCTCGCGGGCTCGACGGAAAATCCATACGAGTGCGCCCACCAGCAACAAAATGATCGGCGGCAAAATCACAGGCTTGACCTTGGCCTCATTTTGCACATCGCGAATCTTCAATTCCATCTCGCGCTCAATGCGCTTCAGGCTTCGATCGCGTTCTCTTCGAAGTTTATCAAGCTGTCGATCCAGCTTGGTTTGTTCCTGAGTCACGATTCTCCGCTCTTCTTGACGAGCCTGAATTATCTCCCGACGCGAGACTTGTTCGCCAGACGCAGCACGTTCGCCCAGCTCTTTAAGCTTGTCTTGAGCCGGCTTAATGCGCTCATTCATTCGGTCCTGAGCTTCCTTCTCAGCATTCTCAAAGCTCTCTCCGAAGCCGGCGATTTCATCGAGAAAGGCACCCCGAGCCTCGTCCGTTTGCTGGGTGATCAGCTTCAACGTGCTGTGACGTGTTTTGCGTTTACGAATTTCAATCAGCTCATTGTCACCAGCCAAACTATCGAGAACATTCAGCACGAAGGTGACGTTGTCGAATTCCCATTTGACCTGATCATCAGGCTGAGCCCGAATGGCCATAAACTCAGAACTGAGCAAGTCGATATCACAAACGTAGATCACGTGAATTTCTTTCTCACGTTCATCCCCGTCGGCATCCGATTTGGATTCGCCTGACCCATCCTTTTTTTCATCCGGGCCACCGGTGTCCTGATTTGGTTCGCCTGTCGGAACTTGCGGTCCAGAGACTTGGCCCAGGATAAGCGGCGAACCACCGTCTCCCATTTTGAATTGATCGCCAATCTTGCCGCGGATTCGAGCCCCAACGATGTAACGCTTCTTGGTGAGCTTTCGCACGTAAGAAAGCGCCATCGAGTTCCCCTGATTACGACTGAGGTCCTCAAACGAAATCTCGCCAGACTCATCGCCGGTCATGATCAGCGGCGTAAACTCAAGCTTTCGAGTTCCCAGCTCACGCAACCCGCCTGGGCACATCAGCAGCAACTGCGTTAAACCAGAACTCACGGGGTCGCTGCCATTAAACGCATCGTCGGCGGCCCCTGGCGCATCGGGGCTGACAAATACCCATTCGGGAGTGATTTGCTGCACGCGAACTTTGTTTTCATAAGGATTGTACTTTTGCCATACAACACGAGCATCGTACAAGCCACCACCGGGCATCCCCATCGCATTGGGCGGCGCAGCTTCGCCGATCATATCGATACCGAGGACTGACCAGAGCTGACGAATGTCACCCTTGGGTTGCGGTGGCTGTCGCCCCTGCCCAAACATTCCGCCACCCTGCGGCTGATTTGGTTGTCCCGTCGGTGGGGCCCCACGAACCATCGCGGGATAAGGATCTTCAAACAAAGCGGCGGGTTGACCATTGCGAATCGCCGTCACCAAATTGGCCATGGCTGGTGGCGTCAAAGAAGAAGGTTGCACGACCAACAAGACGTCGTAGGCGCCTTCGTTGAGCGGCGAAGCGAGATCGACTTCCTCGACTTCGTACTGCTTCTCCAACTCTTGAATGATTAACTGCTTCGGCGACTGACGAAATGTTTGCATGTCGAATCCGCCGAACATCTGAGCGCCGGTTTTCACGACACCGATCTTCAAGCGACGAGCGTTGGCTGCCGTCGTGATAGACCGAACCAATTCATATTCAACCGGAATCCCCCGATCAAAGAACGGAATGACAACACGTTCGAGACCGCAACTGAACGCGGCTCCCATGAACAATTCTTCCTGCTTGATAGTTCCGCGAGCCTGCGTCATCACAGTTTGTGCGGTGATGCCATACTTCTCTTCTGCCAGCTGGGCTTCTTTCGTGAACGGGTCGACTTGGTCATGAACTTGAATCTGCACGTTCGAGCCTGCCAGTGCCTCAAATTCACGCAGCATGTTCAGCAAGTCAACACGAGTCTCCACGTATTGCTCAGGAACGGACTTGCTGATGAACGCTTCAACAACGACCGGATGTTTTGTATCAAGGCTTCGAAGGATGCGCTTTGTGTCTGGTGAAAGCGAACTCACCTTTGCGGACGAGCCGTCGTAGCGGACATAGTCGTGATACGAAAGAAACTTGCTCAATCCCAAGGCCACGGCGATCATCGCGACGCCACGAATCAGGTAGTGGCCAAACATCGATCTGCCGTCTCGACCACCCTGCCAATGCCGGCGACCGATCAGAATGATGCTCATGTAAACGCCAGCGACAGCAATCAAAATGAAGAAGGCCATCGAGGCCAAACTGTAGACGCCACGACCAAAATCGCTGAAGCGAGACAGGTAGCTCCACCAAGAGAACGATTGGGCTCGTCCCGAGAACAGGTTACTGAACACCAAAGGAGCGTTCACCAACGCCCCCAGAATAAAACTGACCGTCAGATTACTGGTCAGGAAGGAGGCCGCCATGCCCAATGCGAGCATTGCCAGTCCCATGAACCAATATCCAGAGTAAGTCGAAAGGAACAATCCAAGATCTAAATCGCCTTGAGATAACTCCACAAGCTGCTTGAAATTCCAAAGCTGCGAAAAGAACAGCGCCACGCTGAAAATTGCGACCGAAGCCAGATACTTCCCGATGACGATATCCACATCGCTCGCGGGAATGGTCAACAGCAACTCATCTGTCCCTTCGCGGCGTTCTTCTGACCAGACGCTCATCGTAATCGCCGGGATAAAGATCAACATGACCAGCGGAAACCACTTGTTCAATTGATCGAGCGTTGCCAAATTCGCGTTAAAAAATTCGGCTGGCCAAAAAGCGGCAATGGTACTGAACAGGATGAACACGCCGATGAAGACGTAACCTGTAGGGTTGCTGAAGTAGCCCACAAAATCACGTTTCATAACGGCGTATGAGGCGCATTTGACTCGCTTGAGCGTCAGCAACAGCAAGATGGCGCCGATGATTAGAATCGCATCAAAGACTAAAAGCTGTAGTAGAAGTCCTACCCAAGTCATTGTATTTCCCGCTTCTCTTCGAAAATTGCTCGTCGACTTTGTGTGTGTACGTTACGCGTGCTCTTCAATTGGCTTGGTCATCTCACGGAAGACCTCATCGAGACTGCCCTTTGCCATCAATTCAGCGATGGGACCGTCGTAAACCAATCGGCCTTCGTTGATCACAATGGCGCGAGTCGCCATGGCGGAAACTTCCTGCATGATGTGAGTCGACAGAAGAATTGTTTTCTCCTGTCCTAGTTTCTGCATCGTTTGACGCACTTCATGGATCTGATTTGGATCCAGACCAGCCGTCGGTTCGTCCATAATCAGAACGTCCGGCTCGTGCAGCAGTGCCTGAGCCATCCCGACTCGTTGTCGAAAACCTTTCGACAGCTTACCCACAGGTTTATGCAACACCGTCAATAATTGACACAAATCAATCACATGATCGATGCGATCTTTCTTTCGAGCCGCAGTCAATCCGCGAGCATCTGCGAAGAAAGTCAGTAAAGAAAACGGGGTCATGTCTGGATACAGTGGCCCGTTTTCCGGCAAGTAACCCAATCGGGCAGAGGCCGACAACCGATCCGTCGACATATCGTGGCCCGCAATCCGAGCGATGCCCTCAGACGGCGACAAATAGCCCGTTAAAAGCTTCATGGTCGTACTCTTCCCTGCCCCATTCGGACCGAGAAATGCCACGACTTCACCACGGTTGATCTTGAACGATACGCCCCGACAGGCCGCGAACGACCCATAGAATTTTGACAGCCGATCGGCCTCAATCATCGGTGAACCGTTTTGCTCACTCATAGCCGCTTCCCTTGTCGATTATTCATCACGCATATAGTTTCGATGTAAACGTTATTCAATTGGATACGCATTTGCTTCGGTAAGTGTTTGACAAATTCATCGATATCAAATCACCTGTGCACCTAACAGGTCTGGCCAAGCTTCAAGAAAACGATGATTGCCGGAGACTCATTCTTTACGACATGTTCATTCGAAAATTGTCAATAAAGTGTGGGGTCCAAAACTATCCGCATTACTCGGCGTGCCGGCGAAGGCCGACAGACGCGGACATGGTAGAACGAACTTCGCCGCCCAGCCACTGCCGCGATGCGTCAAATCTTACCGATTCTGCCGCTCTACTCAAGCCCGAAGCCCTGATTCCCAGGAGACGTCCACAGTCAACCCCCGAATCAGTCCGCGATTAATCCGTTGCCGCCGATGCCATTTGAAACGAAACGTGCCTATTCCATTCCTCATCGTCTCGCTCCGGATAGTCTCTCCTCAAGTGCGCCCCGCGGGATTCCGACCGTTCAAGTGCCGATTCGACGATCAGCCGAGCCACGGTAATCATATTCTGGAGTTCCCACCCCTCGGGCTGCTGAAACTGGCGTTTTAGTACATATCGACACCAGCCAGCGATCATCTCCTGCGCCTCGCGCAGCACCTGTTCGTCACGCTGTACCCCGGCTGCTCGCCCCATCAGGCTCTTAAGCGTGTTGCGGATATCAGCCAAATCCAATGGCTCACCCGCAGCATCCACCGGCTGATTCCCAATCGGCTCAGCCTGCAAAGTACTGGGCATCTCAGCCGCGACCTTCGACGCTCCTTCACCAGCCAAAACGCCGTATACAATTCCCTCTAACAGACTGTTTGAGGCCAGTCGATTGGCGCCGTGCAATCCGCTGGACGTGACTTCACCAGCCGCCCACAATCCTGGCAAGGTCGTCCGCCCCTCAGCATCAATCGTGACGCCTCCCATCATGTAGTGGGCGCCGGGACGTACTGGAATCTTATCCGTCGCGATGTCCATCCCAAACTCATTGCAGATTCTCGCAATTCCAGGGAAACGGCTGCGCACATAATCAGCGTCCAGATGGGACAAGTCCAGGTAGACGTTGGGGCGACGCGTCTTCGCCATCTGCGTCACAATCGACTGGGCCACGATATCGCGTGGCGCCAACTCGGCTCGCTCATCGTACTCGGGCATAAACCGATGACCCTCGCTGTCGATCAGATAGGCGCCTTCCCCACGGACGGCTTCCGTGATCAAACTTCGACTGCTCCCGGCGATATACAAAACGGTTGGATGAAACTGAACAAATTCCATGTCGCGCAGTTCAGCCCCGGCTCGGTACGCCATCGCATGACCGTCACCAGTTGCCACCACGGGGTTCGTCGTTTCACGATAGACCTGGCCCGTTCCGCCTGTGCAAAGAATCGTCTGCTTGGCCCAAATGTAAGTCTTGCCGTGATAAGGATTCCAAACGACGGCTCCGCGGCAACGACCTTCACGCACCAACAAGTCCAAAGTAAACGTCTCCTGCCACATCTGGATGTTAGGTGACTTTCGACATTTCTCAATTACCGCCCGCATGATCTCCGCGCCCGTCGCATCGCCATGCGCGTGCAGAATTCGATTGCGACCATGACCGCCTTCGCGTCCCAGCAAAAGTTGGTCATTCTTCTCGTCGAAATTGGTACCCCATTTGATCAACTCAAGAATACGTTCCGGACCGGCTTTGACGACGCGTTCCACAACATCACGATCGCACAACAAGCCACCGGCGACCATCGTGTCTTCGATATGCTCTTCGAAACTGTCGAGCGGCGACATGACTCCCGCAATACCGCCCTGAGCATAATTACTATTCGACTCTTGCCATTTATCTTTCGTCACGACCAACACGGATTGGTTCATGTCGACGGCAATGGCGGAGCGCAATCCAGCCAACCCGCCCCCGACGATAAAGATATCGACGAAATAGTGGTTGGTCCGATTGGGATCGAAAGAAGCCAGGTAACGAGGCAGCGGGATCGACGTGGGCATGCAATTTCCGGCAGGCAGTTCGGGTGGGAAACACGGCATTATAGCCGCGGAGCTCCCTCAAGCCGAGATTGTTTCTCGCTGCCGACAGCGCCAAAGACAGGAATCGAGCCGGCCTTGGATTGAATTGGATTGAATCGAGAATTCTGAAAGGCCAAACTAACGCATCATGAATATACGACTCATTGTGGCTGCGCTTATTTTCTCAGTCGCCAACTGCGTCTTGGCGGATTGGCCTCAATTCCGCGGTCCGAACTCCGCCGGCATTGCAACCGGCCCGGCTCCGCCCATCGAATTCGGCCCCGAAAGGAATCAGTTGTGGTACCAACCGCTGCGTCCAGGCCATTCGTCCCCGATCATCGTCGGCAATCGCATCTTCCTGACTTCCTTCGATAAGGGAAGCGATTCGCTTCTTCTTCATTGCCTGGCCAAAGCCGACGGCGCAGAAATCTGGAGCCGCGAATTGGCGACGGAGAAACTTGAAAAGGGACACCCCTCGTTCAATCCCGCCAGCAGTACGCCCGCCTGCGACGGGGAACATGTTGTCGCCTACTTCGGTTCCTACGGACTGGTTTGCTACGACATGGACGGGGAACTGCAGTGGGAAATCTTGCTTCCGCTCGCGAAATCTTACGGTGGCAATGCCATCTCACCGATCATTGCAGGCGACCGAGTCATCTTGTATCGCGGCAGCTACGACGACCATTATCTGCTGGCTGTCGACAAAGCAACCGGTCAGGAACTTTGGAGGACCGAACAGGAAGAGCGGTTCACGTCAGATATGGCCTGCACCGGCGTCCCCATTGTCCGCGGCGACAAACTGCTCCTACATTCGGCCCGCGCCATCCAGGCCTTTGAGCTTCAAACCGGAAAAGAAATCTGGCAAGCCAACTGTTCGACGACTGCTACCAGCACACCTGTACTCGCCGGCGACAAAATCATCACGGCGACTTGGAATCAGACGGGTGAACCAGATCTGACTCCGCCAATTCCCACCTTTGAAAAGCTGCTTCAGGAAAATGACAAGGATAAAGATGGGCTGATCGGACGCAAAGAGCTTCCTAGGATGATGATCTTTCATCGACTGGAAGGCACCGAGGCGCCGCAAAACGGGATGCCGTTAATGTTCCGCTTTGCGGACAGCGACAAGGATAGCAAAATCACTGCCGAAGAATGGCAAAAGCTCTACGATGGACTTGCCGAAAAGCGTAAGACGTACGTTTCGCATGGCTTGCTCTCGATCGACATCAACAGTAAAGGCATTCTCGACCCGGAACAGATCCACAACCTCGAACGCAAAGCGATCCCCGAAGTCCCGTCGCCGCTATACCATGCGGGCTATGTTTACTTCGTCAAAAACGGCGGCATCATTACGTGTTTGGACATCAAGTCGGGCAAACGTGTTTATCGAAAACGCACCAAGGGCACGGGGACTCACTACGCATCACCGATAATCGCGGGCGACAAACTTTACTCGACAGCCGGAAACGGCATGATCTCGGTTTTGACGCTTGGCCCCAAAGCCAAAATCGTGGCAACCAATGAACTAGGTTGCGAAGTCTACGCAACACCTGCCGTGGTCGACGGCGTACTCTACGTGCGCACGCACAAAGGGTTGTATGCATTCGGCGAAAGCATCGCGGAGCGAGACTAATTGCCCCGCAGCCCCTTGCCTTCAAGGTAGGCGCGATACTGCTCAAGGTACTCGTCGGGGGGGAGGCTGCGAGTCCCCGTGTCGCGAACTTTACTGTTCTTATCATCGCGCGAAGTTCCACGGCGAATTCGATCACGACCGGGATGTAACCCTAGGCTGCGGAGCGCGTCCTGAAGTTCTCGCTGGCCCTCTTGGCCTTCGTTCCCGCCGCGACGAGCCTCGCGATGCAGCTTGTTCCAGCGGTTAGAGAACTTTCGCATTTGCTCGGGAGTCCAACCCAGTCGCTCCAACAGTTCTTTGTCCTGCTTGTTCTCCTGATCACGCAAATATTCGAGTACGAGATCGGTGGCTTTGCGAGTGTACTCCAGGTTTGGGTCGTCGCCGCCCAACTCGTTGTCGTCGACTTCACCTGTGTTATCGTTGCCGACGCCATCGCCAGTTTTGGAACCATCACCAGCGCCTTCTGCACCGCCACCCTCCCCCGGTTCGTCCGTGGGCTCGCCCTCCTGATCACCACCACTACCGGATTCGCCAGCCGTCGAGCCTTCTTCGCCCTCACCTTTTTCACCAGCCGATTCGCCTGCGCTCTCGCCCGTCTGGCCCTCACCTTTGCCCGCTTGCGATTCGCCTTCCTCACCGGCAGCCTCTTGGCCTTCACCGGTTTGATCTTCGCCAGCCTCGCCTTCACCGGTTTGGCCTTCGCCCGTTTTGTTCTCTCCCGTCTCGCCATCTTGGCCGTCCTGACTTTTCCCTTCCGAGCCGTCGTCTTCCTTCTCTTCGCCCGCGTCTTTTTCTCCAGTCGATTCGCCCGAGTCTTCGCCGTCGGCTCCCTCTTCTTCGCTTTCACCTTCCGGTTTGTCGCCTGCGCCTTCCGTGCCGCCTTCGCCCTGTTCGACGTCTGACGAATCTCCGTCCTGTTCTGGCGGATTCTCGGACGCCTCACCTTCGCCCATTCGTTTCTGAGGATTGCCTTCTGACGCTTCCTGATTTTCGGATTTGGGTTTGGGAGTTCCGTCCGCGTTCTCTCCGTTCTTTTTCTTCATGTGGTCGAGGATACGATCAAAGGCTTCGGGGTCCTCGGAACCATCATCGGACAACGGTTCACCATCGCCCTCCGCGTCTGTCGTGCCTTCGATGGGGTCGTCAGCATTGCCTCGTTCGCCCTTGCCGCCTTTTGATTCGTCACCTTCGCCGCTTTGACCTGTAGATTGTGATTCGCCCTCGCTATCACTGTCCGACGACTCGCCTTCAGTATCGGTGCCTTCCCCCTCGGCACCTTCGCTGCCTTCCCCAGTGTTGGCTTCATCACCACCAGCGCCCTGAGGGTCCGATTTGCCTTCGCCTTCGCCGGCGCCCGTTTCTCCGGTTTCCCCAGACTCGCCATCGCTGGTTTCACCTTCGCTTCCCGATTCTCCCGCCTCGTTGCCTCCCTCGCCGCTCGATTCACCCTCCATACCTTCGCCTTCGGCGCCCTCGCCGTCGGCTGATTCACCTTCAGCGCCCTCAGAACCTTCGCCCTTGGCGCCACCTTCGGAACCGCCTTCGCCTTCTGAGCCGCCCTCGCCTTCAGCTCCACCTTGGCCCTCGGCGCCCCCCGCTCCCTCAGAACCACCTTCCGAGCCTTCGCTTTCGCCTTCACCCTCACCATCGGAGCCTTCGCCGGCGCCGCTTTCGGCACCTTCGCCGTCTTCACCCTCGCCGGTTCCTTCGCCGTCTCCGTCCTCTCCTTCACCATCATCAGCGGACAGTCCCCCCTCGCCGTCTCCGTCGGATTCGCCATCGAACTCCATTGCTTCCGTGATTTGGATGGCGTAGTTTTCCGTGACCGCCGAGTTGGGTGCGTCGGCTGCGGTGATGGGGTCCGTCCGGTTGTCGATGGCTTTGGCGCGGTAAATCACGATATCGCCTGGCACCAGCTCCAGCTTTTGCGGTCGGAAGAAATACTTCACGACTCGTTGGCCCAAACCGGGCTCTTCCAAAAGCTCCATGTTAATAATGCGTTCGCGATTCTTGACGGCCTGGAGCGTTACACCTGCCAGTCCATAGTCAGGATCGACGGCGCGAATCTCGATCTTCTGTTTGGCATTTACCGGCACCGCAATCTTTTGACTGGTCGGCATCAAAATCTCAACCAGTGGCGGCAAGTCCGGAGTCACCGTAATCGGGTATTCAATCGGTTGGTCGTTTGTCGTCCCATCCGCCGAAACAAATCGTAACTGATACGATGCGTGCATTGGCGTGCGACGATCTTCCTTCAAAGTCAGCGGAAAGGTGACTCGAGCCGTTCGACCGTCGACGTCCATTGAACGCCGCTTCTCACCACCTAACTGAGCCGCACCGCTGTCCGACGGATCAAACTCAACACGCGCACTTTCGATTTCCTGATTGGCCCGAGCCACGATGGTGACACGAGTCCCTTCCAGCCCAGCAATATCGCCTCGATCAAGAACGGTCTCCGGTGGCTTTCCGGTATAGTCCGGATATCGATACTGGATTTCCTCGATGAAGATACTGGGAGCCGGCGAGACACTGATGGTATAGGGCCCCGCGACGGCGTCTCCGGCTTCGATGCGATAAATAAGATCGCGTTGAATGCCACCCGAGCCACTTGGCAGCTCGCCCGAATAACGGAACCCCGACGCATCAGGTCGCATGGTGATACGCTCGTCCGCAACCTGGCCATCAGCCGAAGCGTAAACGAGCGAAACGACTTCGTCCTCCCCCACGTCTTCGGCAATCGCCGACACGTCGATGCGTCGTCCTGCATAAACGGTCGTGTGTCCTGGTTTCACATCGCGAATGCGGACTCGCGCCGGTCGCGCGATGTCACTAAACGGTTGAACAATGCGAGACAATGTCTGGAAGGGACTTTTGGGGGACAGAATTGCATAGCCAGCAAAGGCGATCAACGAAGCCAACAAGGCACAAGCCAACCGAATCAGCGGCGTGTGGTCGATCGAGGCATCGACATGAACCTTCGAAAGTCGCCGAGCCGCTTGCTCTTCGACTTGGTCAAAAACAACAGAATGAATTCCCTTGCGTCGTGGACGCAGCAAGACAAAATTGATCAGACTGTTTCGCAACGAAGGCTCGCTACGCTCGACCATCTGCGCAGCGTAGGCTGGATTGATGCGACGCAAGAATCGAGGCAGCACGTAGAACGCCAGATACAATCCGACTCCACCAACCAACGTCAGCAGGCAGGCAAGCCGGCCCCAGGTGGTCAGGTTCAATACCCAGTGATCGAGGACAGCCACAATGATCAGGTACGTGATCACGAGAGCCGCCAACCCCATCATCAGCGCCGCAAAATCAGACAGTTTGATATACGAACGCACCTTGGAAAGCTGCTGATCGACATACTCCTCGTAGCCGACGACTTTCGTTTTTTCTTTGGTGCCAGTTGCCATACTTCTTCTATTTTGTTGAGGGGCAGCTTCGTTGGGTAAGGCCGGGGTGGCCACACAATTACGTTCGCGCCGTCATTTCCACCGTAGACTTTACGCCCGCGGCAAATCATCAGTTCATTTTCAAAATCGGCATCCCGCCCGAATTTGTTGTGATCGAGTCGCTTTTTCCGACGATAACATTCGCGATCATCCGGCTTTATCAAGTATAGACGATGCGTCGGATAAGGCCGAAACCGCAAAACCAATGGCTGAAACGTGGCTACCATCTCCACTGGAAAAAAACGCGTTCTCCGCGACAATAAGGCGACTTTGTGAGACCACAGAGCCAACAACCCAACCCGCGCCGGAAGACTGATAAACGCTATGACCGCAAAATCCAAAATCATCTACACCTTAACCGACGAAGCCCCAGCCTTGGCGACACGGTCACTGCTCCCGATCATCCAGACCTTCGCTGGGCCCTGTGACGTCGAAATCGAAACGCGGGATATCTCGGTTGCGGCTCGTGTACTCGCCACCTTCCCTGAAGGACTGACAGCCGACCAAAAGATGAACGACTCGTTGGCAGAGCTTGGCGAATTGGCCAAACGCCCGGAAGCGAACATCATCAAGCTGCCCAATATTAGCGCGTCCGTTCCCCAGCTCAAAGCCACGATCGCCGAGCTCCAAGCCAAAGGCTACCAGGTTCCCGATTATCCGGACGATCCTGAGAATGACGACGAGCAACAGATCAAGCAACGTTATGGCAAAGTCCTTGGAAGCGCGGTGAATCCCGTGCTTCGCGAGGGCAATTCCGATCGGCGAGCCCCGGGTGCGGTCAAGCAGTACGCGAAAAAGAATCCACATTCCATGGGCGCTTGGTCAAGCGATTCCAAAACGCATGTGGCTTCGATGCCTGATGGTGATTTCGTATCGAATGAGAAATCAACCACCATCACAAAAGCCGGTGAGCTGAAGATTCAATGGGTGGGCGCGGACGGCACCACCCAAGTCCTCAAACCTTCGGTGCCTGTTCTCGAAGGCGAAGTCGTCGATGCAACAGCGATGAGCGTTGCCAAACTCAAGACGTTTCTGGCGGCACAAATCGACGAAGCCAAATCCAATGGCGTGCTGTTTTCGCTGCACATGAAAGCCACCATGATGAAGGTCTCCGACCCGATCATCTTCGGCCACGCGGTCCGAGCCTACTTTGCCGACGTGTTCGATAAGCACGGGGCGGCTTTGGAGCAAGTCGGTGCCAATCCTAACAACGGGTTGGGCAATGTACTGGCTGCAATCGAAGAACTGCCGGCTGATAAAAAGTCGGAAATCACCGCCGATATCAATGCGGCTTTGGAAAACGGGGCTGACCTCGCCATGGTCAACTCGGACAAGGGCATCACGAACTTACACGTGCCGAGCGACGTCATCATCGACGCCTCGATGCCAGCTATGATTCGCACGTCCGGTCAGATGTGGAACGCCGATGGCAAACAGCAAGACACCAAGGCGGTGATTCCCGATTCCAGCTACTCGGGACTGTACCAAGCGACGATCGAATTTTGCCAGAAGCACGGCGCCTTTGACCCGACCACCATGGGCTCGGTTCCCAATGTTGGCTTGATGGCTCAGAAAGCCGAGGAGTAT
>CAYYHV010000139.1:3811-16320 GCA_964471695.1 uncultured Pirellulaceae bacterium | reverse complement strand
CTTTGCGAATGGTGGCTGGACTGGAGGAAGTTACCGCCGGAACAATTCGCATTGGCGAACGCATCGTGAACGATGTGGCACCCAAGGATCGCGATATCGCGATGGTCTTCCAGAATTATGCGTTGTATCCGCACATGACGGTGTACAAGAATCTTGCGTTTGCCCTGAAGCTCCGCCGCGTACCTCGCAAAGAAATCGACGAGCGCGTTCAGTGGGCAGCCAAAACACTGGGCTTGGAAGATTTGCTCAAGCGACGCCCCAAGCAGCTTTCTGGTGGTCAGCGCCAACGTGTGGCCGTGGGGCGAGCCATTGTTCGACAACCGCAAGTATTCCTCTTCGACGAACCGCTTTCGAATCTGGATGCCAAGCTGCGGGTTAGTACTCGAGCCGAGTTGAAGCGTTTGCAGCAGGAACTTCAAACGACAACGATCTATGTTACGCATGATCAGGAGGAAGCGATGACTCTGGGAGACCGAGTCGTCGTGATGAATCGCGGCGTGATCCACCAATGCGGAACGCCGCTCGAGGTGTATCGGAATCCGGTGGACCGTTTCGTTGCTGGTTTTGTGGGAATGCCGCCGATGAACTTTCTGGATGGTCAATTGCATTCCGATGACGACGGTATTCGATTTAAGGGGGCAGGGATGTCCGTGAAACTCGTCCCGTCTCATCGCGAATTGCTAACGAAGCACGTGGGGCAAAACGTCTCGTTGGGATTGCGACCAGAAGTTGCCACTCTTTGCGATGCGACCCACGACGGCGCCATTCCCGTTACCGTCGAAGTCGTCGAAATTCTTGGTGCCGTTATGGACCTCTACGTCCGAACCGAGACGAGTGAAAGCTTGGTGTGTCGCGTAAATACGGACCAAGTCACGGTAGGCCAGCAACTTTTCATTGCTTTGGACGCAAAGTCGTTGCATATCTTTGAGCCCAACACTTACGGCGATGATCCGGATTCTCCGGCGACGTATGGCGCGAATTTAACGGCTTCGAAGTAGCGGCTTTGTCTGTAAATTCGAAAATTGACGTTATCGGCTTTTGAAGCGAATCGTGAACGATTACGATAGTGCCGTTCATTTTCGAAGCGGTGGGGGTCTGTCTTGATGAAGCCAAACTTGAATTTCAAGAGTCTTGCGGTGGTTGTTCTTGTGTTCGTTGGGGGTGTCCCTTTCGGAACTCTGGCCGACAACGTTATCGACGTGACTCAGCCCGGGGTAACCCAAGCCGATTTTGAATTGCAGGGAGAATATCGCGGCGAAAATGGCGAAGGCGTTCAGGTCATTGCGATGAGCGACGGAAAGTTCTTGGTGCAGACCTTCGCGGGCGGATTGCCTGGCGGTGGATGGACCGGCAACGATTTCGAGTCCGTGGAAGATGACACTGAGGGTGTGAACGAATACATCGAAGAGTTGCAGCTTCGCATAGTCAAATGACGCAGTTCCACGGTGGGTGCCAAGCCACCGACTGGGTCGGTTGTGCTGTTTGATGGTTCGGCCCAATCACTCACCGATCATTGGAAGCCCGGGGCTCGTCGGACCGAGGATGGCCTGCTCAAGCAGGGAGCCACCACAACGGACAAGTTTCGAGATTATTCTTTGCATCTCGAGTTTCGTCTGCCGTTTGAACCTGCCAAGCGAGGGCAGGGTAGGGCGAATAGCGGCGTCTATCATCAAGGTCGCTATGAAACGCAGATACTGGACTCGTTCGGGCTGGAAGCGAAGAACAACGAATGCGGTGGCATTTATAGCATTCGTAAACCCGATGTGAACATGTGCCTGCCGCCCGGCGAATGGCAAACTTACGATGTTGATTTTACCGCGGCTCGCTGGGCGGGTGACAAGAAGGTACGTGACGCTCGAATGACCGTGCGTCTAAATGGGCTGACGATCCACAGCAACGTGGATGTACCCAAATCGACAACAGCGGCTCCCGTGAAAGAGTCTGATACGCCAGGCCCTATTTACCTGCAAGATCATGGCAACGAAATTCGATTTAGAAATATCTGGGTGCTGCCACGTGATGGAGACCGCGAAGATGCTCGGCCAAGAGTTGCCGGCTTTGAGCGATTTCATGGTTCCATGGTTGCCAACGCGGTGGGCGGCGAGTTGCTCATGGGGGAGTTGGGCTGCAAGGCGTGTCACGCAGTTTCCGCGGAGCTCGACAATCGCGTGTGGCAAAAACAGGCGCCGATTTTGACCAATGTCGGTAGGCGACTGAGGTCGAGTTGGATCGCCAAGTTTTTAGCAGACCCACACGGAATGAAACCAGGGACGACTATGCCCGACTTGTTTTCGGGATGGTCGAAGTTGGATCGAGAAAATGCGGCCGTCGCCTTGGCTAGTTATCTTGTGCATGACAATGCCGGCGAAGAGCAACCCGTTTCGGCTGGCGGCAACAACGAATTGGGTTACCAGTTGTACGAATCTGCAGGATGCCTGGCATGTCATGACAGTCGCTCAGAGAGTGTTGTTCCGCTCTCGACGAGCGTGCCGCTCACGGACCTTGAGTGGAAATACCATCCACGAGGCTTGCGGGATTTTCTTCGCGATCCAGTTTCGGTTCGCCCGTCTGGTCGTATGCCGTCCTGCGGTTTGAATAACAAGGAAGCCGCAAGCGTGGCCCGGTATTTGACTCAGAGTACCGAACCCACGATGCGATTCGCAGCCTATGAGGGGAGTTGGGACCAACTTCCGGATTTTGATTCGATGACGCCCTATCTCGAAGGCAGTTGTTTCGGATTCTCGGTGGAGATATCGGCCCGTGAGGATAACTTCGGTTTGCGATATACAACCAACTTGCAGATACCTAAAGATGGAGAGTACCGTTTTACGACACGATCGGATGACGGTAGTCGACTGTACATTGACGGCGAACTGATCGTAGATAACGACAGCGTGCATGGCGTCGAAGAGGCTGATGGCAGTAGAGAATTGACGCGTGGGATGCACGATTTGCGAGTCGAGTTTTTCGAGAAGAACGGCGGGCAAGAACTGGCAGTGACGATCGAGGGACCAGATTTGCCCAAAGAGGATATCGCTGGGTGGGTGACTCTTGATAAAAGCTTAAAAGACAAGAAAGAATCGGCAATCGAGACGACTTCGGTGTATCGAGCCGAGTTGGTGCCACGTGGGCGACAATTGTTCTCCAGCCTTGGTTGTGCTGCATGCCATCGGAAAGATGAGAATGGTCGTCAAGTTATGTCCAACTTGCGGGCCCCACAACTGACTTCGGCGAATGCGAGCAGCGGTTGCATGAAATCACCGGATCAGTCGGGAGCTGGGATGTCGCGAGTCGTCCCCGATTTTTATCTTAACGGCAAACAAGCCTCAGCGGTCGTTGCTGCCCTGTCAAATCCTGGTCCACGTGATCGAACGCCTCAGGATTTACTCCAGCATCAAATGACGGCTTTGAATTGTTACGCCTGCCACGAGCGGAGTGGCATGGGCGGTCCCGAGCAGGCTCGGAACAATTCGTTCCAGACGACTCAGCGCGAAATGGGCGATGAAGCCCGCATCCCACCACCTCTCAATGGTGTCGGAGATAAGCTCCGTGCCGACTGGATGCAGACGGTTCTGGAGAAGGGCGAGAAAGCGCGGCCTTACATGAAGACGCGGATGCCCCGCTTCGGAAAGAAGAATGTCGCTGGACTTAACGAAGCCTTCGTGGCGATGGATAAAAAGGAGACGGGTGCTGTTGATCTGGTCAATGTGGATATGCCCGGCCATAAGTTGAAATCCGTCGGTCGTAAGCTGGTTGGTGACAAAGCCTTTGCTTGCGTAAAGTGTCACGTGTTTGGAGATACGCCGGCGACGGGAGTCCAAGCCGTGGACCTGCAGACGATGACCAAGCGAGTCCGAGAGGACTGGTTTCATCGATATCTTCAGGACCCGACGGTGTATCGACCGGGCACACGGATGCCTTCCGGTTTTATCGACGGCAAGTCGATTGCGCCGGAGATTCTTGATGGTGTGCCCGCGAACCAACTGGCGGCGATGTGGGCGTATCTTGGAGAAGGCGCCAAAGCCGGAATCCCATCCGGGATTGGTGGTCGCCAAATTGAATTGGTGGCAGATGATCATCCAATCATCTATCGCAATTTCATTGATGGCTTGTCGGCTCGTGGAATCGCCGTCGGCTATCCTGAGGATCTGAACTTGGCGTGGGATGCGGAATCCATGAGCCTCAAACGCATTTGGACAGGTCAGTTTATTGACGCGGCCAAGCATTGGGTGGGGCGCGGGCAGGGGTTTCAGAAACCGTTGGGCGATCAACTGACAACATGGGAAAATTCTGCACCCGTGGCAATCCTGCCGTCGCCTGACGCCAATTGGCCCTCGCTTGCGGCTCGCAAACGCGGTTACCGATTCAAAGGGTATCGACTGAACGAGTTGCAGCAACCTGAGTTTCGTTACGAGTTCAACGGAGTCGAAGTCACGGACTTGCTCCAACCCGTAAGCAATCAGGATGGTATGGCGCAGTTCAACCGTCGTATTACGATTACCGCCAAACAACCGGTGAAGAATCTCTACTTTCAAGTCGCGGCTGGCGGGACGATCAAAGCAGACAAGGATTGGTTTGTAATCGACGGCAATCGCAGGACTCGAGTCAAGATTCCTGTCGGCAATGTCGAACCTCCTCGGATTCAAAGTATCAACGGTACGCGAATTATCTTGCCCATTAAAGCAACCGCGGAACCGGTTGTGATTCTTCAGGAAATTGCCTGGTAACGATGCGATCACGATCCGACGCAGGCGAACCAAAGAATTCAAAAATTGACAATCTCACGAAGTTAATTCCATGATCAAACCTCTTCTGCATTCAATACTGTTATTCGGCTGCCTCGGCCTGCCGGCGCTCGGGCAAGACAAGCCGCAAGAAAAAGATTACTACCCAATAACGACCTTTGAACTTCCTGACGGAGTCGTATTGGAATCGGGCGGTTTTCAACTGATGCCCGATGGCAAAATGGCGGTGTCCTCGCGACGCGGTGAAATCTGGATGATTGAAGACCCATTTGCGAAGGAAGTCAAAGCATCGCAGTTCAAACGTTTTGCGCATGGATTGCACGAAGTGCTCAGTCTCGCGGAGAAAGATGGTTGGCTGTATCTCGTCCAGCGTTGCGATTTGTCTCGCATCCGCGACCGCGACGGCGATGGCATCGCAGACGATTTCGAAGTCGTCAGTGACGAGTGGGGCATCAACGGCGATTATCACGAATACGCGTTCGGTTCAAAGTTCGACAAAGAAGGGAACATCTGGGTCACGCTTTGTCTTACGGGATCGTTCAACAGCCAATGCGAATATCGCGGCTGGTGCGTTCGCATTACGCCCGACGGTAAAATGATTCCGACGACCAGTGGAGTCCGTTCGCCGGGCGGTGTTGGCATGAATCTGAATGGCGACGTTTTTTACACCGACAATCAAGGGCCATGGAATGGAACTTGTGGACTGAAGCATTTGATTCCTGGCAAGTTTGTTGGGCATCCGGGTGGGTTCAAGTGGTATGGCTTGGCCAAATCTGTACTTGGCGATGCGCCGCAGACGCCGGAATCCGGCAGTCGTACGATGGTCGAAGCAAAGAAGATTCCCGAGTTGGAACCGTCGGCAATCTGGTTTCCGTATACCAAGATGGGGAAGTCGGCTGCTGGGATTTCGTGCGACTCTTCCAAAGGGAAATTTGGTCCATTTGAAGGTCAACTTTTTGTTGCCGACCAATCTGCCAGCACAGTCATGCGTTGTTATCTTGAAAAGGTAAAGGGTCACTACCAGGGTGTCTGCATTCCATTCTTGAGCGGATTCAAATCGGGTTCACTTCCTGTTGAGATGACGCCATCGGGTTCGCTGTTCGTTGGTGGGACAAATCGCGGGTGGGGTTCCGTCGGAAAGCGACCGTTTGCAGTAGAACGCGTTGACTGGACGGGCAAAGTGCCTTTCGAGATTCACGAGATGCACGCGAAAAATGATGGATTTGAATTTACGTTTACCAAGCCGCTTGATCAGGCTTCGGCAGCGAACCTGGGATCGTATGCAGTGAAAACGTATACGTACATTTATCAAGAATCTTATGGCAGTCCGGAAGTGGATCACACGGAACCCCAGATCACCAAAGTCCAAGTTGCTGATGATCGACGAAGTGTTCGCGTTACCATTGACTCGGTGCAAGAAGGCCACGTTCACGAATTCAAACTGGACGGTATTCGCGGGGAGGACGGCAATCCGTTACTTCACGACTTGGCGTACTATACGCTCAACTACATTCCGGATGCCGAATAGCGTTTCGCAAACGACGCGCGGATTTCGGCGATCCATTTGCCTCTAAGGCTGTCCGACCATCACATGGACGAATCCCACCAGAGGGGGAACAGCTGCGTTCGTCAATGTGTCTACCTTGCTGAATCTCTCGGTTTTTGCGGACGCGTAAGGTCTAAGGACCAGTGAAGCTCTGTCGTGTTCGACCTTCAGAGCGAATAATTCACCGACGTTTTGTCATCATTCCGGTGAGATGTTCTGCCGGGTGAAATCGCAAGTGGTACGCTCCCCTAGGGGCGTATTTGTTCATCGAGTTATTGATGCACTGATTTCAGCAGGAGCCCGAATCGGGCGACCTTTGCAAGGAAGTTGTTCCTTTTACGTTTCGCAGGAGCGAATTTATGAAACAAATCATGATAGTGTTGGCAGTCTGCCTGTCGTTTGGATTGTTCAGCAGTGAGGCGGTGGCCCAAAGCTGCGGAGGCGGAGGGGGCGTCGTCGTCAGCTCAGGTTCTTTCTACGGCGGCGGCTTTGGCGGTGGAAGTACTTTGTTTAGCAGCAACAGAGTTTACTCGGGCGGTTATGGGTACGGAAATTTCGCGCCTGCGTCTCGATACTATTACAGCCCGACTCGCAATTACTATCCGCGAGGGGGTAGTTTCTATCGCGGCAACTATGGCAACTTCGGTCCCTACCGTGGTGGCTACGGTTCCGGTTTTGGATACCCGTACGGACGATCCGGTGTTTCGATCGGGATCCGGTTTTAGTTGAGCGCATGCATACTCATTGAGTTTGATAAATGGAGAAGGCGAGCAATCGTCTTCTCCGTTTTTTTTTTTGAAACTGGGGATGCCTCGTGACTCGCTGCGTGAGCGCGGGACGACGCATCCACTGGGGCAGGTGCCTCGCTGACTCGTCGGATTGTCGGATCTGGCAATTGAATGGGTTAGGGACGTACTGGGCTCGCAAACAGGAAGTGAATCAATTTGTCCGATCAGAGAAGCTTGCATGTGGATAGGATTCCGGCAATCATGGCGATTCGTCGCATCACATCATTCCGGAGTCCGCACGGTGATATCTCGCAAATCCATTTTCGTTTCGATTCTCTTGTCAACGCTCCTCTTCGGTTCGCCACTTGTGGCAGAGGAACCCGCGGTCGAACAATCGGGTAAGCAGCTCAATGTGTTGCTGGTGACTGGCGGCTGCTGCCACGACTATGAATTTCAATCCAAGCAGTTGATCAAAGCCACCAAGGAGCGAGGCGTCAATGTGAAATGGACGGTCGTCAACAAAGGCGGCAAAGGGACTCGAGCCAAGATTGACCTTTATGACAATCCAGATTGGGCCAAAGGCTATGACGTCGTCGTCCACAACGAGTGTTTTGCTGATACAAAAGACGCCGAGTACATTCGAAAGATCACGGCTCCTCACAAAGCCGGCGCTTCAGCGATTGTGATTCACTGTGCGATGCACACGTATCGAGCTGCAAAGATTAAGGATTGGCGCGAGTTCCTGGGAGTTACCAGTCGTCGACACGATCACCAGAGTGAGTACCCTGTGGCTGTAACTGCGAAAGACCATCCGATCATGAAGGAATTTCCGTCCAACTACACGACTCCGAAAGATGAGCTGTACATCATTGAAAACGTAGGGCCGCACACCAAAGTGCTTGCGACCTCAATCAGCGAGCGCAGCAAAAAGGCGCATCCAGTTATCTGGACCAACCAGTACGGCAAGGCTCGAGTGTTTGGAACGACTTATGGTCATTCAAATGGGACTTTTTCGGACAAAGTTTTTCTGGATACCGTGGTTCGAGGCATTCAATGGGCTGCCGAAAAAGGCAAGCCGGTGAAAGCGGTCGAGGAAGCCGCGGCTGCAGCGACAGCCGGCTAAAGGTGATCGCGAGGAGTAGCGAACATGCGATAAAGATGGAGTCGGTTCGCTTCGCGGGTTCCGTTGGATTATCCTGACAGCAGTGAACGAAACCAGTGAGCGATCATCATGGCCCTGATTGAACTGCGTGACATCAAGAAAAGCTACGACTTGGGGGAAGTGCTTGTCAACGCGCTTCGCGGAGTCTCGCTCGACATCAATGAAGGCGAATACGTTTCGCTGATGGGGCCATCTGGTTCCGGCAAATCCACTTTGATGAATACCTTGGGCTGCCTCGATCGTCCGACGAGTGGGAGTTATACGCTCGCAGGAGAGCAAGTTGCGACAATGGATCGCAATCAGCGCGCTGACTTGCGGAATCGCCGCATCGGATTCGTTTTTCAAAGCTTCAATTTGCTGGCTCGCACCTCCGCCGTCGAGAACGTTGAATTGCCACTCTTGTATTCACGTCACGTGTCTTCGCGAGAGCGGCGCAAACGAGCCATCGACTTGTTGAAACGCGTTGGATTGGGCGATCGGCTGTACCACCACCCAGGACAGTTGTCTGGTGGTCAGCAGCAACGCGTTGCTATTGCGCGTAGTTTGGCAAATCAGCCGTCGATTTTGATGGCTGACGAGCCCACGGGAAATCTGGATTCTCGCACCAGTCGTGAAGTGATGGCTCTTTTTCGCGAGCTCAACGAAGATGATGGACTGACACTGATCATCGTGACGCACGATTCGGCAGTGGGACGACATTCGAAGCGCGTCATCGTTCTTCGTGACGGTCTGGTCGTGGAAGATACGCCTGACTTTGCCCAAGCTATCCAGGCAGTACAAGCCGAACCCGAAGATGACCTGCTGGCGGATCCTGCGGGTTAAGGAGCAAATACTCCCCCCCTGGGGTCCGATTAGAACCACTATGCCGAAGGTTCTAAAGATTCGACGCCAGGTTGGGGAATCCGCAAGGTTTGCCAAGCCTACCCAATCAGAATGCTCCTCGCTGGGGATCTCTTGCTGGGCGATTCTATGTAGGGTGCTGCTAGGAGGGAGAGGGGTTGGCCAACCGCTTAGCGAAGGTCATCGCTGTATTTATCCTGAGCAGCGTCAGATCGAGTTTCGCGGGACCGAGCAATTTGAATCGTATCCTACGGCAGCGGGCGACCGTCCACCGACGGTACTCAATGGTCTGAAGGAAGAGAACGAACGTTTGATCTCATTGGATGAAGCCATCCAACTGGTCATTCAGAACGCGGACGTGATTCGCATCCTCGGTGGAACGTTCGCGAACTCTTCCGGGCAAACAGTCTACGATCCGGCGATCACGAATACGCAGATCGATCAGGCACGTGCGACCTTTGACCCGAATCTGGTCCTCAATAATTCCTACTCACGCAACGAGAACCCCAGCGGTAATATTGATGGCGGCGCCCCTGCAGGCGCATCCATAAACGCCGTCGATGTTGATTCTTACAGCCTTGGGATGACGGTCAGTCAGCAAAAGGCAAACGGAGCCAACGTTTCATTGGGCGTGAATACGAATCCGACTCGAGTCGCTGCGCCCGGTTTGGCGCTCAATCCTCAGACACCGAGCTCGGTTGATCTCACATATACGCAACCGCTTTTGCGAGGGCGTGGTGTCGATGTTAACACGGCTCCCATCGTCATTGCCCGCGTCAACACGGAGCGAAGTTTATACCAGCTGAAGGATACCGTTCAGGAAATGGTCCGTAGCGTTATTGACGGCTACTGGGGGTTGGTTTTTGCGAGAACCGACTTGTGGGCTCGTCAGCAACAAGTCGAGCAACTGGATTTTGCCTTCAAGTTTCTCGATGCGCAACGGCAAGTCGGTCGCGCTGATATTGGCGATACGGCTCAAGCCGAGGTATCCCTGGCTTCGTTTCGGGCGGCTCTGATTTCTTCCAAGGCGGATTTGATCAATCGCGAAATTGCATTCCTCAACGTTCTGGGGTTGCCGCCGAACACGCGGCTGCGACTGGTTCCATCCACTGACCCCGTCCGAGATCGAATCCAACCCGATTGGGAGAACATTCTGTTCACGGCAGAACAGAATCGTCCGGATATCATTGATCGCAAGTTGGCCGTCGAGATTGATTGCCAACAGATTCTGATTGCCAACAACAATACGCTGCCGCAACTTGACGCGGTGACGCAGTTTGGAACCAATGCACTTGGTGGTAGAGCCCCTTCGGGGAATACCATCTCGAGTGAGCTGTTTCAGTTCACTGATTTGTTGTTGGGGATCAATTTCTCATTACCCGTTGGACAGCGTTTGGCGCGGGCAAACTTACGGCAACAGCAACTGGTGTTGGCTCGCGATCGCGCACTGTTGAAGCAGCAGATTCACGCCGCCCAGCATACACTGGCTCAAAACCTGCGAAACCTCGATACTTTCTATGAACAGTATGAAGCGTTTCGCAAGGTGCGGAAGGCTTCGCGAGTCAACGTGGACCGGCAATTGGAATTGTTCCGTATCGGTGGACTGCCCACCGAGCGCGTGACGGCTATTCAGGTTCTCCAGGCCGTCACCGATTGGGGGAACTCGGTAAGCTCCGAGGCGTCGTCACTAACGCAATATAACAGTGAGATCGCAAATCTTGCACGGCAGACGGGCACCATTCTCGAAGACCACGGCGTCTACTTCTACGAGGAAGGCTTTGATAGCCTTGGTCCTTGGGGACGCAAGCATCCTTGCGTGACCTACCCGGCTCGAACACCTGTTGGTGAAAATCAGAATGTGTACGGCAACAATGGGCGGCCGGCGGAAGAGACGTTTAATCTGGAGTCGCTGATTCCCAAGATGAACGACAATGCGTCGGCTCCGAAGCGGACCCCGTCAACTGGCATCAAGCCGCGTTCGATGCTCGACCTCGAGCCGCTGCCGGATCGCGAGAAACTCCTGCCGCAGAAGCCGGTGCGTCCCGCGGAGCCAGCTGAGGAGCCACCCACGTTCGAGGAGCCGCCTGAGCCTGAATTGCCAGAGCCGCCGAATGTTATTGATAAGCTGAAGGAGTTGATTCCCCGCCCGTTGCGTCCCCGGAATCCGTAGTCCAAGCAAGATGCGCCGTGGGTAAGGAAACGCGATAATAGAAAAAGAGTGCCTTGCGGCACTCTTTAGTGTTTCGAATTGTTCCTACGTGGTTATGGCAGGTTCAGACCCAGTTTCTCTTCCTCTTCTTCCTGAATGATGATTCGTGGTGTAACCATCATCATGAGGCTTTGAGTCTCGCGACCGATACCGACGTTCTTGAATAATCGGTTGATATACGGCAGCTTACTGAGCATCGGGACGCCACGTTCGATTCGGCCCTCTTGCAATCGTTTGATTCCGCCGAGCAGAATCGTTCCACCATCCGGCACACTGACCGTCGTGGAGACCGAGGTGAAGGCGAATGTAGGTAGCTGGACTGTGGTACCCGTCGACGCCGCCTGAGCATTGTCGATCAGAGTATTCGTGTCATCCGTAGGATCAACCACATTCGTTCCCGTATCGGAATTGTTGGTTCCGTCGAATGTGAAGGTGTCCACATCGCGAATCTGGCTGAAGAATGGTACCAGTGTCAGTCGTACAAAGCGTCGATCCTGAGATACAACGGCTTGGACACTGAGGGAAGTCCCCTCGGTGAGCACTGTGATCACCGGCTGATGAGCGGCAGCAAAGTCACCGACAACTGGAATAATACTCGTTACAAACGGCTGCTGCGATTGGTCAGAGACCGTTGCATTTTGACCGTTGAAGAGCGTCACCTTAGGTGCTTGGAGCACGTTCGTTCTCGTGTCTCCTTGAGCGGCTTCGATCACGAAGAATGCTTCGATGTCACTCAGGATTGCGAATCCAAGGCTGGCTGCACTGCCCGCATCGAATCCACCGAAGATCGGTTGGGTCGAGCCGAATGTGCCCTGCTGGAATCCGACATCAAGATCGACACGTGGAACACCCGTTGGATCGAGTCCCACGGTAACGCTGGGACCACTATCGTCGAGGTTGGTAATGTCGACTGTCGAGAGTCCAGTGTTGTCGTCAATGTCGAAGTCAAAGTCGACGCCGATTCGTTCGAAGAAGTCATCGTTCAGTGTGATGAAGCGAACTTCGATGGTGACCTGCAAGTCCTGCAGTCGTCGGAGCTGAGCCAGTAGGTCGACGATTTTTTCGTGGACTTCCTGAGTCTGAGCAACAACAAGACTGAGGTTGGTTGGGAAACCGGCGATCGAACCGGTACCCCCGACTTCTTCCCATGTTTCCGGAGCAACCGTTGTTGTGATCAGTTCGATGAGCGTGTCAAAGTCGGCCATGGCGGCACCACCGCCGGCACCACCTTGCGGACCGAATCCGCCTCCTCCCATGTTCACGGGGACACCCATACCAC
>CAYYHV010000139.1:0-3801 GCA_964471695.1 uncultured Pirellulaceae bacterium | reverse complement strand
TTGTGATGAGTTCGATGAGGGTGTCAAAGTCAGCGAGAGCTGCACCACCGGCACCACCACCTTGCGGCCCAAAGGCAGGCTGTTGGGGAATGCCCGTACGAACTCCGCCACCGCCTGTTGCGGCGATACCCATCTGAGCGAGGACGGAACTGTTTCCCCCCGCTCCCTGATTGTTATCAACAGTGAGTGGCATCGTGCGATATCCGCCTTGATAGCCAACGCTGTTGATCATGTTGTAGCCTTCACGCAGTGCACTAGGCAGCCCTCGTTCGGTTCCCGGAGCAAAGTTCGGGATTGGGATGACCAGGTCCGCCACGTTATATACTTGCGGTTCGACATCACCGTTGCGAACTTGTTCGCTGGTGACCTGAAGGACTTCGTCCTGAACGACGTAGCTAAGGTGCAACGGTTGCAGGATCAGGTTCAGGGCACTCTTCAATGAAACCGGTTTGCGAAGGTTGAGTGAAACCAGGGTGTTACTGGTGACTCCCTCAGCCGTCAGGCCTTCTGGGTCCATGAAGATGTTGATGCCGCTGACCTGTGACAGTTTCTCCATGATTTCCGAGAGTGCCATCTCTTCGAACTGGACATCAACCTGCTGCTTCAGAGCCTGGTAAATCTCCTGTTCGGTCTCGGTAAACTTTCGTCGGTTTCGAGCCAAGGCTTCGCCACGACGCTTTGTCATGTCTTCCCAATATCGGACGTCAGGGAACTCGAAGTCGTTCTCAGGTGGAACCCCCGAGTCATCCACTGCTTGAAGCATCGCGGCGGCACCGGACTCAAAGCGTTCCGAGCGAACGATCCTGTTCATGACTTGATTGGCAACCTGTGATTTCCACAGCATGCTGACGACCACCTGGTTATGGGGGTCAATCTCTGCGGCTCGTTTGGCAACGATCTTGGCTTCTGGAAAGCGTTGTTCGTCGAGCAGTTGCTGGAACTGATCTACGAGCTCGGCCAGCTGTTGCTGATCGCGTAGTCGTTGTTCACGCATTCTGTCGACTTCTGCCAGGACCTGTTTGTTACGCTGGTCATTCTCGATCCGGCCTCGATTTGTGGAGATATAGGATTCCATATTCCGTGAGGCTCGGTCGACTCGGTCGAGCAAGCGACGTCGCGTGGCATCGGGGACTTCGGATTCGGCAACTGTCAAACGTAGTTGCTTGATTAGTTCCCAGGCTTTCATTGGATCGTTTTCGCGAATCGCGTTGATGGCGGCCTGCTGTCGTGACATTTCCGTAACCAGCTTACGAACTTGCTCTTCATCTTTATTTTTGAGGGTAGCAGGTTCGCCCGGCGACTTGGCGACATCAGGACGAGCAACTTGCAGCTGATCCTGCAGTTGCTGGCGGACCTGTGGAGCCAACTCGGATTCGTATTTCCAAGCTTCCACAAACAACGACCGAGCTTCGGTCACGTTGCGGTTTGAGAGAGCCTGCATTCCGCGGCGGAACAGGGACTCACCCGTGCTGTATTGTCCACTCGACGAAGGCGAGGGAACGTCGATTTCAGGTTGGCTACGAGGTAGTAGCGGAATTTCGATCGGAGCCGACACAATGGGTGGCAACTGCGATTCCGCGACAGGGGCAGAATCTACAACCGGGAGCGATTCTGGAATCGGCTGTAGGTCAGACTCTGGGGCTTCAATGACAAGCTGTGGAGCTGGCGTCGGCGACGGTGTTGGGGCCGGAGCCGTTGAAGCGACGGGTGTTGATTCGATGACTCTGGGAACGTCAAAGCGAGGCACTTCGACCTTGTATACCGGATCGTTAATCGTTGATGAGAATGCCCCGTTGGAGACATCGTCCATCAGGCTGGATGTATAGTCGGAGATCCCGTTGGCTACGACATCCGTAGGGGGTGTCGTCGACGTCGCGGGCCCCATCAAGTCCTCGGCCAGCATGGATTTGGCACTTGGAGTGGTTCGCTTTGGAGTCAGGACGACCGGTGTACGTGTTGCAGCCGGTGTCGTGGAGACAGTGGGCGGTGGTACCTGCGGCAATGTTACGGCTGACATCGACGGATGGGGTACCGCTACCGAAGGTTCCGGCAGTGTTGGGGCGGTAGTTGGACGCGACTGGACAACCGGTCGGCTAACCGCTGGAGTGATTGACTTTGTTACTTCAGGCGTAGCATAGATATCTTGCGATGTTGCCATGGGCGAGAAGTCGGGAACTTTCGGTACCGTCACGGATTGCGTTTCGGGAACGACCAGACTTGGTGGCGTCGGGGGTGGTCCGAGCGTCGACAAGTCGGGCATATTAATCTCCGGCAACGCCGAAGTTATCGAAGGCAATGACGATGCTGAGTTCACGCTGACGCCTGGTGGCACAACGTCGATGGCAGGCGGCGTAAGGTTGGGGATACCCGGTACGGAATCCAAGGCCTGCGCGACGCGTTGGCTGGCCCGCTGGGCTACGTTCGAGGCACGATTGGCAACTTGTCCCGTTACATTTCTGGCTGCATTGTTAACGGCGTTGGTTATCGAATTTGTGACAGGTTCGTCGATAGGGACTTCTGCCGAAGCCAGTACGGTTCGCGAGTTGTCGACTGGATAACGACGAGGAGCCGGTTGTGTACCTGTGGGCAACGGTGGAGCCGCGATTCCTTTGGCGATCTGAGAATCATCGTAGGCCGAGACTCGGTCCTGTTTTCTACCGATGTCCATCAAGACCATCCAAGGACGCGTGTCGCCTCGTTGGTAGGCCGAATCAGGAACCTTCAGGTTCTGAGCAGTTCGAGCGAATTTCTCGGCGAGCTTCAGGTCGCCTTGATCGGCTGCAACCTTGGCTTTAGAAAGCAGTCGCAGGGCTTCGACACGGTCACGTTGAATCTTCTGGTTTGCAGACGTGGAAGCGTCTTGGTTGACTCTTGGGGTAATCGGTGCGTTGTGCGAAGCTCGTACCGTCGCAGGTCGATTATTGTTTTGAATCTTCGTGCCCCGATTCAACAGGGAGATCGAGTCGACTTTGTCCTGTGGAACCTGAGCGAGGTTAATTGTCTTAGGACGCTTTAGCATTGCTGGATCGACAAGTCGTACAGGTTCGTCGGGAATGCTCTTGGCGTTGTTTGTCGGCTGGGTAGCAACGACGGGACGTTCGGCTGGCAGAGCCTCATAGGATTTGAGAGCACTCGCCAAGGCGGCTGGCGAATACTCGTCGGGGCCGAATTCGGCTCCTGTCGCCAAGGCACTCTTATACCAGTCCAGTGCTTTATTGATATCACCTTCGGCGAGCGCCAGTCGACCATTCTGGAGGTATCCGCTTGCCTTCTGCTTTGTTTCAGCAGTTGAGCGAGTGGAAGGACCAGGCGTCTGACCTTTGGCGATCTGCTCGACGAGTTGGTCGGCAGGTATCTGTTTAGGGCCAACCTTCGTGATCGCCGGCTGCTTTCCGACGTTCGCGGCAGCAGGGTTCTTTTTCAAAGCAACGATTGCTTCGCGAACCTTGACGGGCGTGTCAACGAAACGTTGAAACACCGAATCGTATTTGACATTCAGAGCTTCGGCTCGTGTCAGATACCATTCGGCCAGCTCAACGTTCCCGTCGGCTACGGCTTGCCTGGATCGTTTTAGCAATGCATCAGCAGTGCGTCGATCGGTCAGCGAGCGGACTTGTCCAGTGGCGGCTGCTGCATAACAGCAAGGTCCCACGGGCCCAACTCCATTTGCGGATTGCGAGCAAACTGCAAAGCCAATGGTCGAGGCAATGAGCAAGTGGCTGAAAGTCGTACGACTGACTTTCCCAGTCATCAATTCGCGTAATGACATGCGTCGAATTCTCATGTTGTTCGATTAGATAC
>CAYYHV010000138.1:2942-16405 GCA_964471695.1 uncultured Pirellulaceae bacterium | reverse complement strand
CCGTGGAACACAGTAATCGATTGGCTGGCAACAGAGGCTGAGCTTTCGCTCACGGCGGAAACGTTCCCGGTGGGGTCGTTCAATCTGACGGACCCGGCTCCCCATTCGGTTTCTGAAGCCATCGACATCGTGAACAGCGTCTTGTTGATTAAGGGTTTCACGCTTGTACGTCGTGATCGGATGTTGGTGCTCGTAAATCTTCAGGATGGCATTCCGCCTAACTTAGTGATGCAAGTCGAACCTGAGGACCTCGAAGGTTTGGGGCGATATGAGCTGGTTAGTTGTTTGTTTGAACTGGAGCGGATGACGCCGGAAGATGCTGAGCAGGAGATTAGTAAGCTGTTAGGTCCTCAAGGCCGAATTATTGTCCTTGAGAAATCTGGTCAGGTGCATGTCACCGAGACGGCTGGCAAGCTGCGAACAATTCGTCGAGTCATTAATGCCGTCGAGGATCCTGACGAGAAGGGCAGTGTCAGTATCAATCAGTTGAAGATAGAGCATATTTCTGCCGAAGAAGCGCTCGTTAACATTCGCCAGATTATGGACATTCCCGAAGAGTCGTTTGCGACCGAAGACGGTTCGATTCGGTTGTCGATTGATTCGTTGGGGACAAGCCTTCTGGTGAAGGCGTCTCCTGATGCTGTGGCTGAGATTCGAGACATCTTGAAGCTGGTCGATATCGAGTCGGCGGCGTTCAAGCAAGAGGAGGGCGTCTTGACGGCGCCGCAGATTCAGGTCTATCCGGTTAGCAATGCTGATCCGGCGACTGTGTTGGCGGTCTTGCAGACTTTGTTGGCTGGTCAACCCGATTGCCGTTTGACGCTTGATCCGAAGTCGAACAGCATTGTGGCTCAGGCACGCGTCGAGCAGCATCAGACCATTCAGGCCACGTTGGCTGAGATGCAGAACGATTACACCAAGATCGAGATCTTCAATCTCTATACGGTCGATCCAGCAACGGCCAAGCTGGCTGTTGAAAGTCTCTTTGGGATCAAGACGGGTGAAGATGCGGAAGAGGAAGCCACCGGACCACGCGTGGACGTGAATTTAACCACGCGGCAATTGTTGGTGCGTGGTACGCAGGCGGAGATTGACCGGATCGAAGATTTGCTTCAAAAGATGGGTGAGAGTGGCGATGGAATTGACCCCACGGATCGCGGCAACATCAGGATGTTACCGATCACCGGTGGGTCGACTCAAGCACTACTCGATCGAGTGATGCAGGTTTGGCCGACGATGCGAACGAATCGAATTCGTACCGTGACGCCATCAGCCGCGGTGGACGCGATGAAGGCTTATCGGCAGGGGGAAGAAGAAACGAAGCAAGAAACGGGCCAGCCACCGGTTGAGTCGACTCGTCGAGTAAAGCCAGACCCGCAGGAAGCGCGACCAGCGAATCGTGGAAGCAGGCATCGTCAGCCTTCGCGGGTTGGGCGGCTTGGTGCGCCCCGCGTTTCCTATCTGGCACAGATTGCGGCTCCGAATGTGCCGGCGGATGATGTTGATGCTCGGATGCCGGAAATCGTTGTAGCGCCGGGGCCCGGTGGGCTGATGATTGCTTCCGAAGACACGGAAGCGTTGGACGCATTTGAAGACTTGCTGAACGCATTGTCTGATCCGGCGCTGTTCCCCGAAGATAATTATTCGATCTATTATCTGAAGTATGCCAAAGCGGAAGAGGCTGCAAAGCTTCTCAACACTTTAGTGAATGGAGCGAGCAGCGATGGTGGTGGCGACGGCGGCGGCGGTGGTGGCGGGTTAGCCGACATGTTCGGTGGCTTGGGCGGACTGCTTGGATCAGCGGGGGATGCGCTGGATTCGCTTTCTTCCAGCTCAACACTCAAAATTATTCCGGATGCCCGTGTCAACGCACTTTGGATTAAGGGAACGTCTGAAGATGTGGAACTGATTCGACAGATGTTGTCGGCGATCGATCGGGAAGGTAGTCCAGAGGACGTTCAGACGACTCCCGTGCCAAGGCTGATTCCTGTGTTTAACACCAATGCGGCGGATATTGCACAAGTCGTCAGAGAGGTTTACGCCACCCAGCTGAATCCAGGCGGGCAAGGCGGTGGCCAGCAAAATCGTCAACCTGACATTCGAGCGATCATGGGAGCCATGCGTGGTGGTCGAGGCGGCGGTGCGGCGGGTGGAAATGCTGAGGAGTCCGCGACCAAGGTGACGCCTTTGTCGATCGGCGTGGATGCGCGTAGCAACTCGATTGTCCTTTCCGCGTCGGATTCGGTTTTTCAGCAGATCAAGTCATTGGTGAATCAGCTCGATGAAGTCGCGATTGAGTCAAATGAGACGACTCGGATTGTGCCCATATCCAAAGCAAATCCTGAACAAATTCAAAGGGCGCTGAGTTCGCTGTTCGGTGGCAACTCGACTCCGGCGGCGGGTAACAACACTGCGTCCAGCCGCAATGCTGCGACGAGCAGTCGCGGTGGATCGACTCCGGGTGCCGATCGAAGTTCTGCGGAAACCGACGCGGCTCGGCGACGTGCTGATTTCTTTAACGCGATTCAGCGAATGCGTGGCGGTGGTGAACGAGGCGGCGGTGGTGGTGGCCGAGGCGGCGGTGGTGGTGGTCGAGGTGGTGGTGGCGGACGTGGTCGATAGGCAGTTCTCTTGCTAGGGGCGGAAATACGTGTTTGAAGTCGGCGAAATTCTTGTGCGTCACGGGTTGCTTGACGATGGTCAGTTAGGCGACTTGCGTTCGTCGCTAGACAATGGAACACCTGTCGTTGAAGCCGCCATTCAGAAAGGGCTGGTTTCCGAAGAGGATGCGCTGCGTGCCTTGGGTGAGGAAGTTGGGTTGGAGTTCGTTGATCTCAACGAAATCGAAGTCGACTTGTCGCTGCTTGCCGATTTTCCGCAGAAGTTGATTCACCGTGACAGCATTTTTCCGTTGTATCGCCAAAACGGATCATTGGTTGTGGCGACGAGCGATCCGTTTCATCTGTATCCGTTGGATGATGTTGGGGCTGCAACCGGGCTTTCGGTGCGTCCAGTTCTTGCTTCGCGGGCTGAAATCCTCAAACTCACCAAAACGCATTTGGGTGTCGGTAGTCAAACGGTTGAGGGGCTGATTGCTCAGGTCCAGGAAGACGGGATTGAGTTACTTGAGGAGATTCAAACGGACGGCTCGGAATTGTCCGAGATGGCACAAGAGGCTTCGGTTGTCCGCTTGGTCAACGAAGTGTTGCTCGAAGCTATAGAGTCGCGGGCGAGTGACGTTCACATCGAGTCTCAAGCGAATGGGCTTGTTATTCGGTATCGCATAGACGGAATGTTGCAATCCCAGCCGGTCCCGCCGGAGATCAGCCGTTTTCAGGCTGCGATCATCAGCCGTCTGAAGATTATGGCTCACCTGAATATCGCGGAACGGCGATTACCGCAGGATGGTCGAATTAAGCTGAAGTGCAAAGGGCGCGATGTTGATGTTCGTGTCTCGGTGATCCCGATGATTCATGGCGAGGGGATCGTCATGCGTATCCTCGACAAAGCCTCGATGGTTTTTGAGTTGCGCAGTCTCGGGATGGGCGAGGACGTGTTTTCGCAGTTCAGCGAGATTATTAACATGCCGCACGGGATTGTGCTGGTTACGGGGCCGACGGGGTCGGGAAAGACGACTTCGCTTTACAGTTCGCTGTTGCAGATCAAAGACGATGCGACCAAGATCATCACGTGTGAGGACCCGGTTGAGTATCAACTGGATGGCATCAACCAGATTCAGATTCACTCGCGGATTGGACTGACCTTCGCCAGTTCGCTTCGCAGTATCCTGCGTCACGATCCGGACGTCGTGCTTGTGGGTGAAATTCGTGACCTCGAGACTGCGGAGAATGCCATTCAGGCTTCACTGACGGGGCACCTTGTGTTTAGTACGTTGCACACGAACGATGCAGCCGGCGCCTTCGCCCGTTTGATGGATATGGGAGTCGAGTCTTTCCTCGTCTCAAGTACCGTCGAAGGCGTCATGGCTCAACGGCTGGTTCGGCGCCTTTGTGGTGCGTGTGCTGAAGAGTATCGACCCAGCCTGGATGAGTTGCCTCGCGATTTTCCATTCGAGGGTTTGGAAGAGCAGGGTGGGGTGATCAAGCGACATCGCGGCTGCCGGGCTTGTCGCCAATTCGGTTACTCTGGGCGAACAGGCATTTATGAATTACTCGTAACCACCGAGGAAACACGAAAGCTGGCTCAAGAACAGGCCAGCACGTGGGATATCAACAAAGCAGCGGTGCGTGGCGGCATGCGTACGCTGCGTCAGGATGGGTGGCGCAAAGTCTTATTGGGCGAGTCGTCCGTCGAGGAAGTCCTGCGAGTCACCAAGGGAGACCGAATCGAATAACCAGCGGCTGCACGGTTACGGTGACTTACTATGCCAGAATTTCAATACACTGCGCGTGACATGACGGGCCAGCAAATTTCGGGCTCGATGGCTGCTGCAACGGAGCGCGACGTCCTCAACCAGCTTACGTCTCAATCTCTGTTTCCTGTCAAAGTCGTGGCGGACAAGTCGGCAACGGCGAGTGTCTTTCGGAGTAAGCGAGTCAGCGGGCATGTGCTGGCGACGTTGTACGGTCAACTGTCGTCGTTACTGCGAAGTGGCGTCCCATTGCTTCGGTCGTTGGCGCTATTGCGGCAGCAGACATCCCACGCAGCCCTCTCGGAAATTCTAGAAGACGTCCATGCTCGAGTCGAAGACGGAGCCACGTTGGCTGAGGCGATGGAGCGACATGAGCGCTCATTCCGGCCGATGACAGTCAGTCTGGTGCGAGCCGGTAGCGAAGGCGGCTTTTTGGAAGATGCTCTTGATCGCGTGTCGACGTTTACCGAAGAGCAAGAGGACCTCAAGAGTCGCACTTTGGGCGCACTTGCCTACCCGATTTTTCTGATGATTTTTGGGACGCTGGTGGTCACAGCGCTGGTGGTGTTTTTCGTTCCCAGTTTCGCCGAGATGTTTGAGCGACTTCGCGAGAAGAACGAATTGCCGCTGGCGACCGAAATACTTTTAAAGGTCAGTGACACAGTAAACGCCTACGGGTTTCTCATTCTCGGCGCCTTGGTTGCGATCGGTATTCTGATTCAACGGCAACTGGCCACAGAACGCGGGCAACGATTTGCGGACGCGATCAAATTGAGGATACCGGTACTGGGCACCATTTTTCGCAATCTCTCGATCGCAAGAATCTGTCGAGTGCTGGGAACGCTGTTGAAGAATGGCGTGCCCATTTTGCGGTCTCTGGAGATCAGTCAACAAGCGGCTGGAAACCATTGTCTTGCCGATGTGCTCACAGAAGCCGCAGAGAATGTGTCGTCTGGTGACCCGCTTGCGAAACCGCTGGCTCGCAGCGATCACTTCCCGCCGGAGATCGTGGAAATGATTTCCGTTGCCGAAGAGTCGAATACGATGGAAACAGTTTTAGTCGACATAGCAGACCGATTAGAGAGTCGAACTTCACGCAAGCTGGACTTGTTCGTAAGATTATTGGAGCCAATCCTTTTGCTGATCTTGGCTTCAATTGTCATGATGGTTGTCATCGCGTTGCTGTTGCCGATCATGAAAATGAGTAGCACGCTGTAGCAACGTTCCCACCTTAAAATCACACCTAAAATGGCGGATACATCGGTATCCAAATTAACGGAGAAAACTCAAGTGAATAATCGTTCCCGACGATCAAAAAGCGGTTTTACGTTGATCGAAGTGTTGCTCGTTCTTGTCATCCTTGTCATCCTGGCTTCGCTTGTTGGATTTTATGTCCAAGGTGCTCAAAAACGTGCATTGGCTGATGCCGCAAGAACACAGATTGGCCGGCTGAAGATGTGTGTGGATGCCTATGCTGTGGATGTTCGGACTTATCCCAGCACCAGTCAGGGGTTGAATGCGTTGGTGGCGTCACCGAGCGATCTTGCCAACCAGTCCCGTTGGCGCGGACCTTACCTCGAAGGCAAGCAGGTTCCACTTGATTCGTGGGATTCGCCTTACCAGTATCAGATGATCGATGCAGACACTTACCGCATCTGGTCGTTAGGTCCAGATCGCTCTGATGGAACGGCTGACGATATCAGTTCCACGGATCTCTAGTCGCTTCCGATGTCGAGTTTCGCCATGGAAGGCGTCAAGCATGAGTCTGCCATGATTGAGATGAGCCAAACTTTCCAACATAGCGAGTCGCGTCGGACCGGTTTGACGTTGCTTGAGCTATTGTTGGTGCTGTCCATCATTGTTGTGGTCTCGGCTCTGACCATACCCCGACTGACGGGTAGTGCCCGCCGTCAGGAACTTACAAACGCGGCTCAACGAGTCCGGTCAACATTGACCAAGACTCGCAACCTGGCAATGCGGGAAGGCGAACCCGCGATGTTCCTATTTCAACCGCAGTCGCGAGTCTATGCGAGCGTGCTTGCGGCGAGCGACCCGCAATCCGTCGCTGTCTTTGAGCAAACGCAAGCGATGCTGATGCAGATGGCCAGCGTTACTGAGGATGCCGCGATGGCTGGAACCACACAGAATTGCGGCTGTCAGAAATTACCAATGGACGTGGTCTTTCAGCAGATAGGTATCGCCGGTACTGCAACGCCGGCGTTGGCCGCAAACGGTGGAGGCGCAGGAGCTGGGAATGCGGGTGCAGCGGCGTCGCAGGGGACGATTGGCGGTTCCGGTGCGTCGCTCGGATCGCTGCTTTCGCCAACGGATATGGCTCAGGTGCCATCGGTCGTGTTTTATCCCGACGGAACCGCGGATGAACAGGTCGTCATGTTGAAAGATCTGGAAGGCAATCAGGTTGTGATTAGCGTGCGCGGCCTCACGGGCGGGATTAGTGTGGGCGAGTTGATGGCTCCCGATCCCAATGCACTTCTCAATGGTGCGCTGTGATGAATGGGACGGGTGTAGATACCGGAAGAAACACGCTACGGCTGAGCCGTCGGCAACCTCATAATTTTGGCGATCAACATTCAGCAATGCGGCAGAGTCGCGCTAGACTCGGACTGACGCTGATCGAAGTGATTCTGGCTTTGGCAATTCTGGCGGGTGCGATGGTCATGCTCGGAGAGCTCGTGCGAATAGGCAGCCGACAGGCTCGTGCCGCAAGGGACGCGTCCAAGGGTGTCGTCTATTGCGAATCGATTATGGCGCAAATCGAAGCGACCATTATTCCTGTTACTGGAGTGTCGCAGGCACCCGTCGACATTGATCCCAATTGGGTGTATTCCGTGGTTTCACAACCCACGGGAATAACGGGATTGTTGGATATCGTAGTGGTCGTTAGACGAGCCGACGATACACGGGCGCAGCCATTCGAAATCAAGCTGCAGAGACGAATGGTGGATCCTGAATTACTCGTTCCGTAATAAACAACGCAAGAATGTAGTGATGAATTACACTGCCGACAATGGTTACACGACGCGAAAGCGAGGCCCACTACGGTGCACTCGACGAGACCGGTCTGGCTTGACATTAATCGAAGTCTTGCTCGCTTTGGCGCTGAGTGCCATTATTATGGGCATGATTGCTGGGACGATTCGTTTGCATATGAATATGTTAGATACAAGGCGATCTGGCATCGATCAAGCAGAATTGGCTCGAGCTATTTTACGACAGATACGCATGGATTTAGAGGCGAGTGTGATCCCTGGTGCTCCCCCGGCGACTCCCGTGACAACAGATCCGGTTGCGGCAGGGCTTTATGGCGACCTTTATCAGATTCGATTTGATACGTCCCGTTCCAGCCGAAAGCTGATGCAATCCGTGCTGGACCCGACTGCCGTGGACCTCACACTGCCAGCAAGTGGGTTTCAAACGGTCTCCTACACGCTTGGACTCGGCTCTCAAGGACAAACGCCAACAGCGGGTGGGACCGCAGTAAGCGGAACGACTGCCGGGGGAAGCGGCGTTGCCACGCCGGCCACACAGCCATCGGGTTCGGGGTTGTCACTTATACGGACCGTGCTGGATCAAGTCGTCCACAGTTCCATGGTAAAAATTGGGGATCCAACGCTTACTCAATTGTTTTAACAGGAGCTGGCGCAGGAAGTCAACTATCTGACTTTCCGATATTTCGACGGAGAGCAATGGCACGAACAATGGGATACGACGCTTCCGCCCAATGGGGCTGCAGACCCCACCTTACCGCTCGCGGTTGAAGTTACGCTTGGATTCGATGACGTCAATCAATCCTCGGGCACTGCCAGCGCAGGCGTTGGAGCGACTGGCGGAGGTTCCGAGAGTGGCACGACAGGAGCCGGCGGAGCTTCGATTACTTCGTTGGCACTCAACGGTGCTTCGGAAAATACCTATCAGATGATCATCAAGATTCCCACAAGCCTACTACCCTTGCCATGAAAATGCATCACATCCAACGTACTGATCGAGATGGCATTATTCTTGTCATTGTTCTCGTTGTCATCGCAATGTTGGCGTTATCGGCCTACACCTTTACAGACTTGATGATCTCGCACAATCAGGCTGCCAATTCCTACGTAAGCTTGGCGCAATCGCGGGGGCTTATTAAGTCGGGTGTGTCGACCATGCAAGGATTCTTGCTTCAACCCAAAACAGCACAAGTCGCATTGGGTGGGACCTATAACAATCCCGGTCTGTTTTATCAGCAGATTGTTGTGCCCGATGCGAATTTGTCGTTGCAAGGCATGTTTTCCATTGTGGCGGCAGAATTCGATACCAATGGAAATCCTATTGGGCTGCGTTATGGCTTACAAAACGAATCGGCAAAACTAAATCTGAATGAACTGCTGACGTTTTTTTCTGCGCCGCTCGACCAGCAGACAGCTCTGATGAATCTTCCCGGTATGACCGTTGAGATTGCCGACTCGATCATAGACTGGTTGGACGCGAATACAACGCCCGAGCCGTATGGCGCCGAGGCGGAATACTACTCCGCATTGACTCCGCCCTACCAACCGAAAGACGGACCCCTCGATTCACTTAGTGAGCTGTTGATGGTTCGCGGTGTTACGGCCGACTTGTTGTATGGTAGAGATAAGAATCGCAATGGGCAGATTGATGCTGCGGAGTTGGCTGCCCAACTTCAGGCTGAAGTGAATCCTGCGCTTGGTTCCCTCGACCTCGGATGGCAAGCCTTCTTGACGGTAGTGAGTGCGGAAGGGGCGCTCAATCCAGAAGGTGAAGCAAAGATTGACGTAAACGGGGCCACCGATCTTCAAGAACTTCACGATAGCCTCTCAGCGGTTGTTGATGTCGATTGGGCAAGTTTTATCTGCGCGTGTCGCATTGTGGCACCCACCCCGGCCGTTCCCGGTGCAACTTCCATCAGCGGTATGACGGTCAATCTAACGGCGACGCCGGGCAACACCATTGGCAATTTTCTTGATCTGGTTGATGCTTCTGTCCGCGTCACTGGCAGTGGCGTTGCGTTGTCGCCGTTCACGAGCGATCCATCTAGTGTCCGTGACGATTTAATGAAGCTTATGGATTATGTCACACTCTCGGCTAATCCGAAGACTCCTGGAAAGATAAACCCGAATCTGGCACGACGACCAGTGTTGGCGGCCGTTGTTGGGACAGTGTCTGCTCTTGCACCAACCGTCGTAGATACCATTTTGAACGCACAGCAAGCAGATGCCGACCCGGTCAGTTCGGATCGGCGACATTTCGTGTGGCTGTTGTCAGAAGGAATTGTTACCAGAGCCAACTTGCTCACGATGGAACCCTTGCTGACAGGAGGCGGGGACGTCTATTCTGCCAATATTGTTGGGTTTTTTGCCGATGGACGCCACGTCGCCCGGGCGAATGTGATAATTGATGGAACTTTCGAACCAGGTAAACAATATCTTCCCATACTACAATGGGAAGAGCTGACACCGTTAGGGCGAGGATACCTGCGGAGTGAGCTTTCAGGACAAGTCGAGGCTGGCGCTGCGGCACCAGGTGCTATTCAATAACCAATACTGAGTCTCCGCGTCATGCCACATTTGCTTGCCCTTCAATGGAACGCCGACCGAGCGCATCTTGTCGATGCCACGACGAAAGGTTGCGACATCGTCGTCCAGCGTGTGGCCACACTGACGCGTAGTGATGACGCGACCGTGCGCGACCAGCTGATCGCCAAAATTGACGAATGGAAGCTTGCGAAATCGCCGGCGCTAATTGCGGTGGGACGTGATTCGTGTGAATTACGGGTTCTAAATGTTCCACCGGTGCCCAGTGATGAGTTGCCGGATATCGTTCGATTTCAATCGATGCAGCAATTCTCTGCATTCGGTGACGATTGGGCTGTGGATTATTTGCCCATCACGAACGATCCGGTTGAAACGGTCCTCGCGGCGACCGTACCGCCCAAGGTTATCCGAGAGATGGAGCAAGTCTGCGAAGACGCAGGCGTCGTATTGACGGGCGCTATTCTTCGCCCATGCGGAACGGCGATGGTGGCTCATCGAGCCTCGCCTTCGAACAACGGCAACCATACGTTGATCATTGACATTGTGGGTAATAAAGCCGACTTGATCGTTGCCCGCAAATCTTCGGTCTTGATGTCGCGTTCATTGAAGCTGCCAGAGCATGATGAGCGAGGCGAAGTCGCTGATCTGTCGGCGTTGTTGTTGGCTGAAGTGCGGCGAACCGTGGCCGCGCAGAAAACGCAATTCCCCGCAGTCACCGTGGATCGCGTGGTCATTTGTGGCAACAACGAAAAGGATACGTTGCTACGAGACCTGGTTAACAGTCGTCTGAAGATTTCGGCGGAATGCATCGCACCGTTCGATGGCTTTTCTCTATCGCGTTCATTGCGCAAAGAGTCGCCCGAGAACGCTTCGAGCTATGTTCCACTATTGGGGCTGTTGTTGGAAGAGACGACTTCTGAGCGGCACGCCATCGACTTTATTCGTCCGCGACGACCCGCTCCGCCGAAAGATACGCGAGCCATGTGGACGGGGATCGCGACGGTAGCACTATTGGTTGGATTCCTGGCAGCCGTCGCGTGGTGGTGGGCCCTGGGACAAAAGGACGAACAGCTTGCGATGTTACGAAAGGATATCCGTGATGCAGACGAGATCGTTAAAAAAGCTCAGTTGCAGCAACGCGAGGTTGATGGGATCGACGAGTGGTACAAAAAAAGTCCTAACTGGTTGCGTGAATTTACCTACCTCTCCGAGAGGCTGCCGGAGCCAGAGAAATTGCGATTGGAACGGTTGAACGCTGATATGACTGCCGCTGGTGGTCGAATCATCTTGAAAGGATTTGTGGATAAGTCGAACACCGTGACCGATTTGGAAAGCAAATTGCGAGATCACCAGCACGAACTCAGTGGGGTCGGCAGAAGTGAAACCAAGGATGATCCCAAATACCCTTGGTACTTTACCGAGTCCTTGGCGATTGATCCCTTAAAAGAACCGCCACAGCCTAAAGAAGATGCGAAGAGCGTCGAGACGACTTTGGTGAAACCGATTGAGAATTCAATCGTGAATGGGGAGGCTCGATGATGACTTCCAGAGAACGTTTATTGGCACTGATTGTTTGCGGCATGGTCGCGATTATGGGAATCTTCTGGGTAGGCAGTCAGGTCAGTCGCTCCTTCAGTCGCCGAGATGGACAGAAGAAGCAACTTGAAATGCAGCTTGAGCAGAAGCGATTGGTCATGTCGCGATCAAGGTATGTGACCAAGCAGATGCAGAAGTATGAGGACATGTCGCTTCCGTCGAATCTGGAAAGTGCTCAATCTCAATATCAAAATTGGCTGTCCGAGCTGTCTACGGATTTTGTGGGCGAAGAGGTTAAGCTGACTTCGAGATCAACTCGTCCTGATGGATCGACGGTCATTACGTGCAATGTGAATGGCAGGGCCGATCTTAAACAACTGAGTGAATGGCTTTACAATTTTTACTCCGTGGATACTTTGCATCGAATTCGGCAGATGCCCGTAAAACCTATCGCCGATTCTCGATTGTTGGATATCACCATTATCGTGGACGCTCTCGTCTTGCCCGGCGCCGACGAGAATAAAGACTTTGCGTTACAACCGAAGACAGATATCGCCAGTCAGCCGGTAGAAAAAGTCATCGACCCCATTGTGCAACGCAACGTCTTTGCGTCCGCGAACAAGCCACCGAAGATTGAGAAGATTGGTCGCCAAGAAGTATTGGTCGGAAAATCCCTGTCGGTGAAATTGAAAGCCAAAGATGATCCGCTCGACAAGGTGGTTTACTCTTTGAAGGAAGTCCCCGATGGCGCAAAGATTGATTCCAACTCGGGAGCCATCTCTTGGAAACCCGAAGTGCCGGGTAACTTCGAGTTCGTAGTAGCGGCAACCGATGATGGAATTCCTTCCCGCGCGAGTGAAGAGACATTTCTGGTGAGCGTGAAAGAACCACCGCCCCCACCGGTCGTTGTCAAGTCTGATGAACCTGACGACGCTGACGTCAAACTAAAGTTCGACGACGCTAAGTTTACGTTTCCCATCGCATCCGTGGATGTCAGTGGAAAACGCCAAGTCTGGTTGCGAGTCCGAACGACTGGTAGAGTCCTCAAGTTAGCGGAAGGCGAGACGGTACAGGTCGGCAGCATTCAAGCGACGGTTGGCAAGATCGAAAGTCGATCGTTTGAGTTGGTAAGTGAAGGCCATACTCAGCGGATGCGGCTGGATGAGCCGATTGCCAATTTCGCGCCAAAAGAAGGCGGCTAGAGCGATAATGGCGAACCCGAGACTGGTTTGTTGCCTCAATGCCTTGCGCCCGAGGCGGTCGACGGCGGCATTCGTTGCGCCAAAGGCTGAATCGTGATTTCTTAAATCGCTTTCGTCGAAAGTCGGGCGGCGACGGAACTCTTCACCAAAGGCGCCGAAATGTCGGACAAAGGTATGATCGAAATTTCATCGGATCGGAACCGTATGGATATTTCGCTCATCCATGATTTTCTGACCCGCACGTATTGGGCTGAGGGACGGTCTGTTTCTCAGGTTCGTCGCTCGATTGAACATAGTATTCCGTTCGGACTGTTTCTCAACGAGACGCAAATCGCCTTCGCTCGAGTCGTTTCTGATCAAACCGTGTTTGCGTACCTAATGGACGTCTTTGTCGTGCCGGAGCAACAAGGCTTTGGTTACGCCCAACGTCTTTTAAAACACATTATGAGCCGTCCAGAATTCTCGAGCGTTGGAACGTGGATGCTCAAGACTCGTGATGCCCATGGTTTGTACGAAAAGTTGGGTTTCCAGCAAGTCGACGAACCAGAACTTTGGATGGTGAAGACCGGTTAAACGCATAAGTGCTTGCGATCAAATCTGGAACGATCAACGCGAATCCCAATGCGTCGTGCTATGATATGCGCACGACGGGTATACATAGGCACGAGGTGGATCATGGGAATCTTGCTGCGGTCGGCAATCGCCACCGGATTGCTTTTTTGGGTTACGAATTCTGCGTACGGTCAACTGTGCGTTTCGCGACTTCCTTCGCTGCCTCAGACGTTATCCAACAACGCGGTT
>CAYYHV010000138.1:1302-2932 GCA_964471695.1 uncultured Pirellulaceae bacterium | reverse complement strand
CGGTTACATCCGTGGTGAATCCCGATGGTTCGACGTCGCTCTACAGTTTCATGGGGATCGACGGCACGACGTTTCGGGATATCACGTCAGCGTCGTATCGGTTGGATTTAGGGAGTGATGCATGGGAGCCCATCGCCGACGCACCGCGGTTGATGAACCGGGCTCGAGTCGGCGCCAACGCGATTTCGGTTGCCGGTCAGGTCTACTTGATGGGCGGGTATACGGCTTCTCGAACGAATGAAGTCACCGATGATCGCCTGTTTCGCTACAACCCTCTGACCAACGACTATACCGAATTGGCAACAGTGCCTGTCGAGGTTGATGATACCGTATCTGCGGTGTACGGCGATCGTTATATCTACCTGATGAGTGGCTGGCACGGTCCGGACCGGGACAACGTGCTGGATGTACAGATTTACGATACGCAGAACGACACCTGGCAAACGGCGACTTCGATGCCAGGGCCGCATAACGGATTGTTTGGGCACTCGGGGACGATCGTGGGTGACAAGATTGTCGTCTTTGACGGAGTCGAGACTTCGAATGGGTTTCAGATCACGGATCAGATGTTCGTTGGGCAGATTGATCCGGACGGAACCGGTGATATCACGAATGTAGTGTGGGAAACGCAGACGCCCCATCCAGGTTCTCCGACGTATCGAGCCGCCGTTTCGCAGGGGGCCTTGTTTGATGGCGATCCCCGGATGCTGCTCATTGGCGGGACAGACAATCCGTACAACTACAACGGAATTGGGTACAACAACGTACCGTCACAGCCGTTGGATCAGGTGATGACGTACGATGTGGAAACTGGGGAGTGGGATGTTCTTGAACTGATTGGAGATGTGCTACCAACCATGGATCACCGTGGTCTGGTCAGGGTTCCCGGTGGATGGGTGACTATCGGTGGAATGACATCCAGCGGCGTCCAGACGGATCAGGTTGTGCATTACCAATTGCAGTGCGTGCCTGAACCTGGATCGATGGCGTTGGCATGGTTTGCATTCGTAGCCATTGCCGTTTCGCGGGGCTATCGTTTTCAACGCGGAGTATGGGCGTCTGGCGGTCCCCGTAAAAGCCGCTAGGCGTGAAGCATCTCCGGCTGCTCCGAGTCAAAGAATGACAAAGAAGGGCAAATCGACTTCTCTCGCATGCTGAAACCTGCGACCAGCGTATGCTTTTCAACTTCCGCATCTGCTGCCAGTGCCACCGTTGCTATCCCAGGAAAATAGGGGGAAACCTATTGGGAGTAGACAATAGGGTCGAGCGATCAGGCAGACTTTTCCGATATTCCGGATTATACGGAGGCGCTGCGCTGCGTTAGGACTGCGTCTCTCATTTCCACCATGCGGGATTTAATTGGACAGACGAATGACTGCACGATCCGTAATGTTCGCTTTTTTGTGCGTGATTTGGTCCGCGTTTCCGGTCGTCGGGCAAGGACCGCCCGCAGGGGCCACGACGAAAGTCTACCGAGTCAATCCGGCGAATGTCGAAACATTGACCAGCGAATTGAAAGCGGCATTTGCTGACGACCCTTCGATTCGTATCGCGGGCGAAGCAAACACTGGACGGATCGTTGTCGTGGCTCCTGATGAGGTTCATCAACAGTTGGCTCCACTTATGCGGG
>CAYYHV010000138.1:0-1292 GCA_964471695.1 uncultured Pirellulaceae bacterium | reverse complement strand
TGGCGTACCAGTCAATGAGAGACCCCAACCACTGTCGCCTCAGCGTCCTGACCCCGTCACTATGGCGAACAATGGGCCGGGCAGTCGCGTCGTCGGCTTGAAAAACCTGTCGAGCATGGATTTGCGAAACAGCATCGGGCGACTTTATCAAGGTCAGGCGCCGACGGCGAAGAGTGCAGACGGTCGCACGGAGAAGATGACCGTTGGCTCCGGGGAACGCAATGCAGTTCAACTTCGCTTTGATTTTGCCTCCAACAATATCTTTATCGAAGGCAAGGAATCATCCGTACAGGCCTGGGAACGATTGATTCGAGTCCTCGACAACCCCAGTCTCGTACGAGACGAACGAACCAAGTTGGTTTCGGTATCCGGCCAGCGTCCACGGTCGATTCATCGAGCCATGGACTTGATCGAGCTACGCACGAACGGCGCACAGCGCAAGCCGACGACTCGGGCAGACATTGTTCAATGGAATCTGGACAAGAAAGCCCCCATCAACCCTCGTCGTCCGGCCACACAACTGGCTCAAGCCCCTGGTGGTCAGCCACCACCCGGAACGTTGCCAGCGCAACCACCGGTCAAGGCTGCTGATGAACGTGAAGGCCTGTTAGGCCCCGTTCAAATCGAATATCTGGATGGATTGGACGTGATTGTTCTTCGCGGAAACAAGAAGGACGTTGATCGCGTCAACGCGATCATCAAGGAGATTGAAGACCTCAGTGTCGTCACAGAACCGAACATCGAGATTGTTGATCTGGAGCACGTCGACAGCGAGGCGATGGCTGACATCGTGGGGCCGCTGCAAGATGAAGTGCTTTCCGTACGGCAGGGACGAGTTTCCATAACGCCTTTGGTCAAACCCAATTCGATGCTTCTCCTTGGTCGTGAAGAGAGCGTCAAAGTCGTCACTGATTTGATTAAACGCCTTGATCGTCCTGTTGAACCGAACAAACAGTTTCACGTCTTTCGGCTGAGCAACGCCAGCGCAGTGGATGCGGAAGAATTGATCACCAATTTTTATGAAGAACGTGGTGGCTTGGGAACACGTCTGCGAATCATCTCTGATTTCCGAAGTAATTCTGTAATTGTGCAGGCAAGTCCTCGTGATGCAGCTGAAATTCGCGACTTGCTCTCAAAAATGGATGTGGCAAAGGGCTCGGCGGTCAGCGAAGTCCGCGTGTTCAAACTCAAAAATTCTCTGGCAGAGGACTTGGCTCCGATTTTGGAGGGAGCCCTCCGCGGCGGCGGCGGTGCAAGTATTTGATGCTACAGGAACAGCTACAAATATCATT
>CAYYHV010000137.1:0-16550 GCA_964471695.1 uncultured Pirellulaceae bacterium | reverse complement strand
GGTCACATACGAATAGAATGCATCGCCAATCTTGATCGCCTTGGGACTGCCGAACAGTCCAGCAACGTCAACGTAGGCGACATGAAATCCTTTGTTTAGCAACAGGATATCCGCCTCGGCATGAAAATTCGGAAAACGTGCTCGCCACACCCAGGGATTCCCCGGCGACGCATTGCGTGGCGCTACGATGTAGCCCTTGCGATTCAGAACTGTGAAATCCGTTTTGGGATATCCTTTCCACATGACCTCCTCGGCTTCCGCCAAATTCCAACCAGAAGCAAACATCGTCAGAATTACCAAAGCCTTGAACGCAACAACACGATGTGACCATTGAGTTCGCAGTAAAGTGAACTTGCCGTTCATGATTCTTCCTGTGAAATACGGGCGTGCCTCACTCATCCTTCGCGTCACGGGACAAGTTGCGATAAGTTTACGCGATACGGCAAACTGCACACATCCGCCGATCAATATCCGCGATGTTTCTCGGCTTCTGCACGAAAAAAGGCCGGTATAAGATTGCGTCAATGGGCATGTGAGTAGGAAAAGAAATTCCAAGACACGATCGGAAGACCGTGCCACCCGTTCTGCAGCGGTTGAGAATGAAAGGCGGGGCAATTAGCCGTCAGCGAATAGCGCGCCGTCGGCCGATGCTTAATCGGCGAAATCAACAAATGGCATCACGCAATGATTTCTTTGATCAACTCGCCACCGAACTGTGAGAGCTGCTTATAACGTCCTGCATGGAAGTAGGTCAGCTTATTGTCGTCCAGCCCAAGCAAGTGTAGCAGCGTCACATGTAAATCGCGAATGGGATGCACACATTCAACGGCCTCGGCACCAATCTCGTCTGTCGCACCTACGACACCGGGCTTTACGCCGCCACCAGCGAGAAGCATCGTCATGGCATCGGCGTTGTGGCCTCGGCCAATCGAATAAACGCCACCTCGCTTGTTGTTATCTGGCGTTCGTCCAAACTCACCAGTCCAAATGACAAGCGTGTCCTCCAACATCCCTCGGTTCTTGAGGTCTTTGATCAATGCAGCCATTGGCTTGTCGACGCTCTTGATACGAGCCGAGTGGCCGCGTTCCAAATAATCGTGGCTGTCCCAACCACCGCTGAAAATCTGAACAAAGCGAACGCCTTTTTCAACAAGCCGCCGGGCCATCAAGCACTGCCTCCCAAAAGCCGCCGTGTCGGGGTCATCCAATCCGTACATTTCGTGCGTCTTTTGCGATTCGCCGTCGAGGTCGATCACACCCGGGACTTCGGTTTGCATACGATAGGCCAGTTCATAGCTCTCCATGCGGGCAGCCAGGTCTCGATGACCTGGGTGCTCGAGAGCGTGACGATCATTGAGAAACGCAAGCTCGTCGAGAAACTCTCGCTGATGTTGCCGCGACTTGTGCGAAGGGGGAACGAGATCGAGAATCGCACTTCCGGCCGTTCGTAGACGCGTGCCTTGAAAGTGGGCAGGCAAGAAACCATTGCTCCAATTGTTCGACCCGCCCTGCGGCATAGCCAATTCAGTCATCACGACATAGCCCGGCAGGTTCTGATTCTCGCTGCCAAGTCCATACGTGGCCCACGACCCGACTGCAGGATCCCCCCCCAGTCGACTGCCTGTATTCATGTGGAACAGGGCTTCAGGATGATTCAACGATTCGGCAGTGCAGCCACGGAAGTTGCACAACTCGTTGGCGACTTCCGGAGCAGCCAAATGCTTCCACTGATCGCACATCTCAATCCCCGTATCTCCAACCTTGCGGAATTTGAACGGGCTGCCGACAAAAAACTGGTAACCGGTTGCCAGACTTCGAGTACGCTTGGATTCTGTCTTATGAAGACGCGTTAGCTCCGGCTTCGGATCAAACGTGTCCATATGGCCTGGGCCACCTTCCATGAACAACATGATTACCGATTTGGCACGTGGCTTGTGCATCGACTGCCGGGGCGCCAGTGGGCTGGTAGACGTCGCTTCGGCAGCCAACAAGTCAGCGAACGCGACGGAACCGAGCGACGCACCAAGGCCGTAGAGGAACTGGCGACGCGTCACCGCATTGGAAAGCGGGCGTGAGCAGATAGACTTGTTCATCCGGTACCTCAACTCAGTAGACAAAAACGTATTCATTCGAGTTAAACAACATCAAACACAAATCAGCCAACGCCCGGACATTCCTATCGACGTCGCTTGCCGTCTTGTCGGGAACGTAGTCTTCAAATACCGGCAAAATCTCTGTGTACTCGAACGGCTTTCCCGAAAACTCTTCGACGAGTGACCGGGTAATCATCGTTGGGTAATTGCGCTTCTTCGGCTCGACATCGCCATGGTATTTACGCATCCGCTTAACGTATACGATCATCCGCTCTGCAACGTCTTTCGTTGGGATTCGCCCAAACGCCAACTCAAATGCTCGCTCAACTTGCGCGTCCAGCGACTTTGCTTCTTCTTCCAGTCGCAGAGCAAAGGCGATCGCCCGGTCGTTCATCAAGTCACTGTTCATGAGCGAGAAAGCCTGAGGCGAAACCGAGGCGACGTCGCGTCGTTCACAGGACTCGTTAGGATTCGGCTGGTTAAATACTTCCAGGAACGGGTCGGCTTGGCCGCGAACCTTGTAAGCATAGATGCTGCGCCGATTTCGTTGCTTGGGGGTGCGCGAGGGCTGGTAGGCCGGAGCCAGCGAAAACTGAATCATCCGAGGCTGCAAAGCGACTTCCATGTTAATCTCCGGCATCACGGGAAGTCCGCCAACCGCGGTATTCAGCTCCCCCGTAACCCGTAACATTGCATCCCGAAGTTCTTCGGCCGTAAGGCGCCGAGTCGAAAAATAGGCCAGTAGATCATTGTTAGGATCGACGGCCTGGATTGCTTCCAGCTCTGCGTGACTGCTCGATTGCATATACGCGCTGGAGGTCATGATCAGTTTGTGCATCCGCTTGATCTTCCAACCACCGGATACAAAATCAGCCGTCAGCCAGTCGAGCAGTTCCGGATGCGTCGGCTTGGCACCTTTAACGCCGAAGTTGTTAGCATTTCCTGCAATCGGTTTTCCAAAATGGTACTGCCAGATTCGATTGACAATCGACCGAGTCGTAAGTGGATTCGCAGGGTCAGCGATCCACTTCGCCAAAGTCAATCGACGACCACGCAGGCCACGACCTATTGCGTACGGGTCGTCGGCGCTGGGGTTAACCGACAAACCAAGACTGCTTAACACTCCGGGCGGAACCTCTGCCCCAGGCGCTTCTAAGGAGCCACCGGTCAATATATAGCTCACCAATTTCGCGTTCTCGGCAACCTTCTTCGGCATCCTCAACTTGCGCGCGTTCAGCCTGTTTGGATCTGGGCCGTTGTACACACTCTGTGCCATCGGCTGATATCGCTCCAGACGGCGCGTCCAAATCCACTCGTCTTGTTCACGTACTTTGAGCTGCCCTTGCTCCACATGGTTCAGCCCCACATGTCGAGGCGGCTTCATCTCGTCGGGGGCCTTCTGCCGCTCATCGCGATTCTTGTACGGAAGGTCGTGCTCACGATACCACTTGCGCGCGGCGGCTTCCCGTTTTTCCACCAGCTTCTTTTTCTCTGATGTGGCGAACTCAAGCAGCCGTCGAACCTCCGCTTCGCCTTCCTCGAATCCGTCAACGTTTTCTTCTGGCAAAAACAGCGCCGGGCGTTCCGCCAATTGCGTGCCGGCAAAAGCCGCGTAGACCCGATAGTAGTCTCGCGTCGGAAGTGGGTCGAATTTGTGATCGTGACACTTGAAACAACGCATGGTTGTCGCGAGAAATGTCTGCCCGACAGCGTTCACAACGTCATCGACGTAGATCTGCCGAGCTTCCGGCGTTTTGACCATCGCTGGGTCCCACGGCCCTATGCGGAGAAAGCTAGAAGCCACGAGCAGCTCAGGATTGCGCGCACCTTCCGATTGCTGTTCCCACAATTCATCACCAGCCAGTTGCTCGACAACAAACTGATCGTACGGTTTGTCATTGTTCAAGGCACGAATCACATAGTCCCGATACCGCCACATGTTGGAGCGCTCGTAGTCATTCGAATAACCAGCCGTATCGGCATAGCGAGTCACATCCAACCAGTGTTGTCCCCATCGCTCACCATAGTGCGGGCTGGCGAGAAGGCGATCAATCAAGTCTTCCCACGCCTTCTGCGAGTCGCTCTCCCATGCAGCAAGGAACTGATTAACCTCCGCTGGATTTGGTGGCAGCCCGATCAAATCAAAACTCGCTCGGCGAATAAGAATCCGAGGGTCAGCTTGGTCCGCAGACTTCAACGATGCTTCACTCAGCTTCCGTTGAATGAAAAAGTCTACCGGGTGCTGATTCGCCAGCTTTACCTTGTCGATGTCAATCGAGTCGACTGGACGAAAAGCCCAGATCGCCGTGGGGTCGTAGCGACGGAACGTCCAGTCGTCTGAAAGGCCACCGCTAGTGTCAACGATAACGCCATCCGCATTTTCACGGACCGCCCACTCCGCTTTGGTTATTGCAAGTTGAGTTTCCCTGTCTGGCCAAGGAGCACCTGCCTTGATCCACTTCCGAATATACTCCGTCTCTTCCTGCGTTAACCGATCGTTCTCTTTGGGAGGCATTTCATAGCCTTCCCACATAACGGCTTGATAGAGCGAACTTTCTTCGGGTTTGCCCGGAATGACCGATGGCTCCTCGGATTCTCCCCCCTTCAACATGCCGGCGCGGGAAAGCAAATCATAATCGCCGCGAATATCTTCAGGATCGCCACCATGGCACCCAAAACACTTCTCCTTGAGGAGTGGTAGAACCTTGAGAGTGAAGAGGCGATCAGCGTCTATCTCGGCATGAACGCCGACAGCCGCATCGTCCGCATGACCGACAAGTGGACTGCCCAATACGACGCCCAGCCCAATCAGAGCCGCCAGAAGAGTTTTGTTATGGTTTGCCATTTTCGTACATCTCATAGATTTCTTCGGCCGATAAGGCGCCCGCGAGAATCGCAAATTCATCGATACTTCCGTTCAAATTGCGAATGGCAAATTCGGCATCCGGACGCGTCGGAATCGACCAGTTGCCGATCGTGGCAGTTCCAATCCGAGTCGATTCAGGAAACTGCTGGTCCGGCACCGAATTGCGGCTCAACTCTTTCCCATCAAGGTAATGAATGATCATATTTGATTCGAGGTCGCATGTGACGGCCAAATGGGTCCACTTGCCACTCATCGTCGGCTTCCAAAATGAGGGAGACAACGCCTTGAAATCGCGCCGCTGGGACGACGTCTGATTCGGTGCTTGTCGCTCTACCGGTCGCACCGAAAAGTAGATTTGGCCGCTATCAAGAATTTGCCAATGCGGCTCACCCTTTTCATATCCATCAGTCAAAAATAGTGAGTTATACCAACGATCCAAACTGTCAATCTTGACCCAGCAAGCAAAAGTCAACGAACCGAATTCGCCAGGAATCTGCACGCGGACTCGATCACCAGGCCGCTTGAACTCTAAACCACCCTTGGATTCCCACCGGCCTGCAACTTGATTTGCTCCCACAATCGCTCCATCAAGCTCGTCATTGTCCGGCTCCCGGCTGCTGTTCAGTCGACGGAGCCAGTCGCCTTGAGCATCGAAAGCGAAATATGCGATTAGCCGATTGTCACGTCGAAACTTTTCAGACCAATCCTTCCATCGCTCGTAGCGTTGGGTGCGTTGGTCACCAGCTCGAGACTCCAACGCCTTGATATCCAGAAAATGATTGGGAGTCATTTCCGTTTTGGAATACTCTCCGTCCGCATTTCGAACCAGTGCCTCACCTTTCGACAAAAGCCGGTTGGCAGACGAAGGTTGCCGAAGCTCGACTTCTCCGTCAAAGACCTGGACGTTTGCTCCTTCAGGGGAAACCGACAACCCAAACTCGGTCCCTAAATCAACAACCCTCATGTCATCATATTCCAGCGAGAACCCGCGAGCAGCAGGCGGCACTTGGGCACGTAACCGCCCACTTTGTATCCGAGCAAGTAGCGATGATTGCAGATCTAATTCGGCTGGTCCCTCAACGACGACCGTAGCGCCACAGAAAAACTCGATTTGCGCGTAACCGGAGTCAATCGCAAGTCGCCCGGGGGACAGCGCATCACCGACTTCGAGTGGAATTTGATTTGCAGCCCATGTCACGTCAACCAAGCGAGTCACAATCGCGACACCCTCCGATGTCGGTTCATGAAGTTTTTCACGCAGTCGACTGGTGTCGGTCGACGTATTCGCCAGCCTGTTCTTTTCCTTGGCACTTTTGCCAATATACTCAAGGTGCAGAAGGCGACTGGCGAGTACGAAAACGATCAAACCAGCAACTGCCGCAGCCCAATAGCTAACGCGAAACACATGTCGCGATGGAAGAACCGATCCAACATTCTCATCGCCCGGTTGTCCGTGACGCCCAACGGCGGAATGAGAAGGCGCTGTGGTCGAAGTCGCTGGCTCGCCTGCGAGCGGGTCAAGCTTGGCGTCAACATCCAACCTCATCGCCGCGCTCAGCATCTGGTGCCGGACGTAAAATTCTCTTGCTTCGCTGCTTGTCCGAAGAAGTTCGCGTAGACGCTGTACGCCGGCGTCGTCAAGCAAACCTGCATCCCAGTCAAAGAGCAGTGATTCAAGTTCAACGATTATCGAACTCATTGCATCAACCCTCCGCCGCGATTCGTTTCTGTACACAGTTGGCAAGCTGTCGACGGATCCTGAGAAGGGCAACTTTGATCGCCCCCACGGTTCGCTCAGCCCGCAAAGCAACCTCAGCTATGGATACCGACCGTACATAGCGATGTTCAATGAGGCTGCGGTTCTCAGGTGTCAACAAGGCAACACAAGCCCGCAATGCCGAACGCACAGCATCAACGTGCTCCGCTTGTCGCTGTGTTTCAGCGCTAAGTAACTCGGCCAATTCTGCGTCCAACAACAACCTATCTCGCTTACGGTCTCGCAAATGGGCCATGACTTGAAATCGAGCAATGGCAAACGCCCATGGCAGAAATTCTCTCTCCGCATCAAATTCTTTGAGCTTGCGCCACAGGACCAAATTCGTTTCTTGGACCACATCCGCCGCCCGACTGTGATCGCCAAGCAGGGAATACACATATCCGTACAGCCGAGCCTGATTTTCGGCAAGCTGCTGAACGTATTCCTCAGTATGGTCCATATCTTCTCCATTGGTAACTTTACCGCGTGATTTTGATGGGTTACAGCCGATCCGGTAAAACTCGCCATCTATCAAGGTGTGCTAACACTCACCAGAGCCCGCGAGGCGGCTCCCTCAACCCGGCAAGATGCTACGTGCCTGGGTACCTGCTGCGCTTTTTCATCACTTCGATTGCAACTCGAAGGCGCAAGTATTTCGGCCTTTTTCAACCGTGAATTTCAAACCCGAAGTCTCGGGATCGGAGTACTTCTCGGGGACGATCCACTTCCTCTTCGGTTGACGGGATTTCGACGCCGCCATTTCAGCCGCCAGTTCATCGGCTCCTTCAGGCAAATCCAGCCTTTTTTCTTCGAACTTTGTGACCGTGACCGCATGCGCACCCGGAACTGCTCCATCCCCACGTTCATAGCAAGTCAAAACAAAATTTCCTTGCTCGTCCGTCTCCCCGGTCGACATACGGCTGCCATCTTGCGGTCGAAAAGCGACCCCAGCCTTTGCAACCGGCTTCCCGTCAAGGGTTACCGTCCCTTTGACAGATGCAGTCCGCGAATCACCACAACCAGCCAACGAAAAAAGTGACAAACTGATCGCGCAGAGAAACACGAAGTAACGCATGGAAAATCCAGTCTGGTGTTCCGAGGAAATTAACCGCTCAGACAAAAAGCGCAAACCGTAACGCAGTCGCCAACAATATCCGAAACAAGTCATAACCACAGCACAGCCGCTAATAATCCCCGACTACCAAACCGTCAGCCTTGGCACCTAGTTTCTGATAGACAGCTCGGTCGATATCGTCTGACAGGAAATGAGCGCTGTTGTCGCCAAAAACGAAATGAGCGCCACCATTATGATGGGACTTGAACCCTAATTCAGTCGTCCAGTTTTTTGCGCTGTGACAAGCCTCAACGGTATCACTAAAGGCGTCGGGACCGCATGTGTCGTAATTGATCGGGACTGCTGTAGAAACCAATCCCACCCCGTTGTTAGATCGCAACCATCCACCACGAGCGTGAATCGAACACGACGGACTGACTTCACCGAAAAATATGGTCTTGGATAAACCGTCCTTGATCTTCTTCAACTTGATCGGGTTATCAAACCGAGTAAATACCCCCGAGTAAATATCTTGCGTTTGCCATCTGGCGAGCATGGGCAGTTTTCGCGGATCCTCGGCACGAAGATGTCTCGTTTCATCGATCGACCGGTTAAAGTCATTCATCGCGGTGCAAAGACCAGGTGGACTGTTGCCACCATTTGTCTTTTGAGTCGAGCCATTGCTGCCAGAATAATTAAACTGGGCAAATCCCTGGCCATTGCCGTTGTAGATGACCCGCTCACCCGGTTCACTGGGACAAATGTACATGGACACAATGTACTCTGAGATGAACTGGGAGTTCGGGTCGTTCGGGTTGACTCGTTGCGTGACGGTATCGGTTGCCTCAAAGTCAATCAAACTATGCAACGACCTATCTTCTGCGTAGGGCAAGATGATTGCCAACACCCCTGTGCGGTCCTGTCTGATTACTTCGTCTGTATTGCCGTCCTGGTCGAGATCCCTCGCGTCACGTCCGAAGAAAGTCGCGCCTGGTGGAAGCGTTCGGTTCGCGCTTTCATAGTTCAACGTCGCGAAGTTCACCTGACGAATGTTGTTCAAGCACTGTGCTCTGCGAGCAGCGGCGCGAGCCTGTTGGACAGCCGGTAGTAAGAGCGCGACAAGAATACCGATAATCGCAATCACTACCAGCAACTCTACAAGTGTGAACGCAGAGTTTCGATTCTTCTTCACGACTTATCCTCCTATCCATGAACTGCAGCTGCCTGAAACCGCCTGACTCCAGGACGACAGCCTTGCATAAGCGCGGCCAATCTTCCATTCGCCCCGTTATGAATTCGTCAGCATCATCGAAAATCTGACGAGCCAACTTGGGAAACTTATGATATTTCTTGGCCCTACCCCGGCTAAGAATTTTTACCACGAGAATTCGGATGGTTACATTCAAACCGGCAAAAAACCGCTCTCATCAGACCTGACGGCAAGTTTTGCCGAGTATGAACTCTCGTAACCCGATTTACGGCGCCAGCACCCGACAGGGCTTTCAAAGAGAAAACGAAAATATCACCGCCGAATAAGCCTAGAAGCCCCACGATCCCCAACTTCCCTCATAGCGACTGCCAATGCTTGTCATCGTCTGGCTGCCCCCAAGCCAGATAGAGTTCGGCACCTGCGTCATTGATGTCGCGAAATCGCGGCTCGAACCATTACGCCTGACGATCCGTGTCTTCCCAAAGGCGACGCTGCGCGTCGATTACAACAGTTTCCATAAAGGCAACATGCGGTCGCTCCGAAAGCACCGTGCACCAGTCGCGTTGCGCTCAGCCGCGTTTCCGTGACTCCACCAACGGCGTCGGCCGACCGGGTTCGGACATAACATCACGGATCGTCGAATTTCCGAGCGTCTTTTCGACCAACGCCAGCGCCTCATCCAGTTGTGCGTGCATGGGGCAAAGGTGCTTCTTGTGAGATTTCAGCGCCAACGGGCAAGTTGTAATGCGCCGCAGTGGCTCGACGGCTCCAATCACGTCCAACACCGTGAGTTCTTCGGGCTCGGGCTCCAAGCAAAATCCGCCACCGACGCCTCGCTTTGAGACCACGATGCCGGCTCGCGACAATCCTTGCAGAACCTTCGACAGATAGCTTGTCGGCACTCCCGTCCCGGCGGCAATCCGCGCGTTATCCACGGCGCCTTCGTCATGATGCTGCGCCAACCATACCACGGCTCGAAGTGCATACTCTTGCGTCTTTGTAAACATTTCTCCAGCCTTCTCCCTTCGATGTTGAGCAGAAATCCAGTGTACCATGCAAAAGTGGACCTTGACATCCAATTTCAGACAGCTAAAAAAGGACAAGGATGTCCTGAATTAAGTTCACGCATGAATCAGGCCCACGCTGAAAAGTCTCGACTACACAAGGAACACGGAACAATATGAATACCCCCACAAGACTCGGCACGCTCCTGCTACTCGTCATATCGTGCTCTGCATTTGCGGAGGAAACCAAGAAGCCACAGGTCAACAAGAAAGACGCCCTTCTTGAACGAGCGCGCCGAGAAGTCCGAATGTTGGACGACATCTACAAGGGTGGCATCGTGACCATCACACAGCACTATGTCACCGATGAAGATTCGGTCCCCGCCGGAACGGCATTCAAGAAGCTCTTCGTAGCGGCTGAGAAGAAAGGCTGGCACAAGGTACGATTGCTGGACGCAACCGGAGATCCTTACAGTGTTGACAATGAGGCGGAGTCGGCTTTTGAAAAGATGGCGGTGAAGAAACTCGTTGCAGGCGAGACCAACGTCGAGACGATTGAGGTCCGCAAAGGTGTCCGACACCTGCTCGTAGCGACGCCAATCCCCGTGGTCTTTGAAAAATGCATTATGTGCCACGACAATTATTCCGACGTCCCCAAAGGTCAAGCCATTGGAGCGCTTAGCTACGTCGTTCCCATTGACGGCGCATATGTCCCCGAAAAAACGAAGATGGCAAAGCCGGCCGAATGATCTAACAACCGTTTCTCCACGGCAACCGCAGCCGTACGAACGATAATCACCGTGAAGGCCATCTCGGCTCAGATGGCCCAGTTTGTGCATTACCATGATTCGGCTGTCGAATTGGGCTGGGCCGTTGCAGAATGATATTGGACAACGATAATGGGAGAGTGGGAAAGTCATCGACCACTTTCCTGCGCCCGCGTAACTCGCCAACGCCAGCCTCGGGACTCCAAGGTCTCGTGGCTGTTTTTCGTTAATCCTACAGCTAGATCAAGAACGACTCATCATGCCTGCAGATTGGACTCCCTCATCGTGGCAATCGAAACCCGTTCGGCAAATGCCCAACTACCCGGATGAGGCTGCGCTTGACGTCGCCCTCAATCAACTTGGCAAATTACCACCGCTCGTGACGAGTTGGGAGATTGAGAGCCTGAAGCAAGATATGGCGGAAGCCGCTGAGGGAAAACGATTCATTCTTCAGGGTGGCGATTGCAGTGAAAACTTTGACGAATGCGAATCGTCGACTATCGCAGGCAAGCTGAAGATTCTGCTTCAGATGAGTGTCGTACTGATTCACGGCAGCAAGCGGCCAGTGACTCGTGTCGGCAGGTTCGCAGGGCAGTACGCGAAACCACGCTCAAAAGACACCGAGACTCGTGATGGCATCACACTCCCCACATACCGCGGCGATATCGTCAATCGCCTCGGTTTCACGAAAGAAGATCGAACGCCCGATCCCCAGTTGCTGCTACGTGGGTATTACAACGCAGCGCTGACCTTAAACTTCATCCGCAGTCTGATTGACGGCGGCTTCGCCGATCTCCATCACCCCGAATACTGGGAGTTGGAGTTTGTGCGTCACGCCAGTGAATCCGAAGCCTACGAGAAAATGGTTTCGGAGATTACCGAATCGGTGAACTTTCTGGAGAACGTCAGCGGCAAACCGATCAGCGACTTCAGCCGCGTTGAGTTCTACACCAGTCACGAGGGATTGCATCTTCACTACGAACAGGCGCAGACTCGCCAAGTCCCAAGACGCGATGGCTGGTACAACTTGTCAACACACTTGCCTTGGATTGGTGACCGCACGCGGCTTATTGGTGAAGCCCATGTTGAATACTTCCGAGGCATCAAGAACCCAATTGGCGTTAAGATCGGTCCATCAACCGATCCGGATGAGCTCTTGGAACTGATCGACATTCTTAATCCCGACAACACCCCCGGGCGACTGATGTTGATTCACCGTTTCGGAGAGTCAAAGATCGGCGGTTCGTTGCCCACCATCATCGACAAAGTCGACGGAGCCAAGAAAACTGTTGTTTGGACCTGCGATCCAATGCACGGGAACACGGAATCAACACCGAATGGTTACAAGACCCGGGATTTCCCCAAGATTTTAGCGGAACTCGAAGAAGCCTTCGATGTCCATCAGCAGAAAGGTACCTGCTTGGGCGGAGTTCACTTTGAGCTAACCGGTGACGATGTCACGGAGTGCACAGGTGGTGCTCGCGGCATCAATCAAGACGATCTCAGTCGCGCGTATCGTACGCAAGTCGACCCTCGGCTGAACTACGAGCAGGCATTGGAAATGGCGCTGTTGATTGCCAAGAAGATGCGTTCATAAAAAACCGACGCCATCAAGGCGTCGGTCCAGCTGAATCCAGTGACGAAGATTCGACGACGCCTACTTCGCTGGCGTCTTCTTCAGATCATCTTTGAAGTACTTTTCCAACTTCGCGAGTTTCGGCGGGATCATCACCGAACAGTAGCCCTGGTTGGGATTCTGCGCAAAGTAGTTTTGATGATGTGCCTCCGCGTCATAGAATTGTGATGCTTTGACAATCTCTGTCACGATGGGACGATCGAACGCCTTGGACTTGTCCAAGCCAGCCTTCACTCGCGCGGCAATCTCTTTCTGCTCATTGGAATGAAAGAAGATAGACGAGCGATACTGCGTCCCGACGTCGTTGCCTTGTCGATTCAAAGTCGTAGGATCATGCGTTTTGAAATGAATCTCGAGCAATCGTTCATACTTGACTTTCGTCGGATCGTAGGTGATTTGAATGGCTTCCGCATGGCCAGTCGTACCGGTACAGATGTCTTTGTACGTCGGATTCTTGGTATGACCGCCGATGTATCCCGACTTAACCGAAGTGACGCCGTTGATGTGTTGAAAAACGGCTTCGGTGCACCAGAAGCAACCACCTGCGAATGTTGCGATTTCCAATTTCTTCTTCGCTCCCACTTTTGGTTTAACGGTTTCGGTTTGTGCAGTCGCGGTTGCCATACTGAAAAGCAGTAGGGCTGAAATCGTAACGGCCATTCGTGCGTAACGGTTAAAATGCATATCGCACCTTGGTTCAAACTATGCTGGAATTGAAACTCGACTCAGCCCCCTCAAATCTACGCAAAAACCGCGATTTGGTTCAACCGTGATGCACCATCGCGATCATGTTTCAATACTGCTAAACTGAGTGTTAACAAGGTAACATAGGCAATAGCCTCTTTGTGGCCGAGTAATTCTCACAAAACAAGTTTCTTAGGGCGAATCGATGGATCAACGGGCGCAACTCAAATTCCTTCTTGTCATGGCAGCTTCCGACGGCGGATTGGCTCAAGAAGAGCTTCATATGCTGAGCGACCGAGCGAAACAATTCGGGCTAGGACTGGATGAGTTCGAGCAGATCGTAAACGAAGTCACGGGGGGTTCTGTCGAGTTGACATTTCCCGAATCTAAAGAGGATCGCATGACGCTCTTGACCGACGTCATTCGTATGATGGGCGCCGACGGCGAGCTTCACGAAAAAGAGAAGAACCTCTTTGCATTGATGGCAGCGCAAATGGAAATCACCCAGGATGACGTCAATCTAATTGTCGACAGAGCCTTGGGCGACAGCTAACTTCGCGCTACCATATGGCGTCCAGCCCCGGTCTCGCAACCTGCCACAATCTCGACGATGGTATGGCAGATTCCCATTTGCTCAGCCGATATGGCAGCGACAATCGGTAACGTATCCGAGAGTTCCGGGTCACTCGTTGAAATCCCCAGATTGTCGGCGGCAATGTCGCCAAGGCATCTGATCATTGTCGCGGCGGTGTATTTGTCCGCGGCAACGACTCCCATTTCATCGAGCATACGGCCTCGAGTCTTGATCGCCGATGCTATCGCAGACTCGATGCGACATTCATGAGTCCGATACGCTTCGTCATTACCCAACATGTGCCCCAAGACGTAAGCAGACAGAACCAACGGACGGGTAGTATCCCATTGCGTATGGGCGGTCATACCGCGAAGTGAATTTGTCGGATCTGATGCCGTGAAGCCGCTCATCAGTTGCTTTAATATGGTCGCGTCGACTGAATCCGCATCAATCACTTGAAGCAACCAATCGAAGTTGGCGTCTCTGGTCTGGAGACCTTCAAGCACAAGTCGCCGGTGGTCGGAAATGTTCTTGGCGACTTCACTCTGACGCACAATGGCATGCGCTGAGGGGTTCGAGAGCACATCATGAAGTCTTACCGAAGCTTCCACGTTGGCTCGAAGATCCGTAACATCACACGGTTTGGCCAGGTGCCGCTGTGCCGGTCCAAAAGCACGATACACGACTTCATCATCGGTCTGTCCAGACAGGATGATGCGAACGGCACCAGGCGTGACTTCACGGATTTCTTGAAGAAGCTGAATACCATTCATATTTGGCATCCGCATGTCGGAGACGACAACATCGAAGCATGTCATTTTCGCCAACTCCAACGCAGCGGCGCCGCTTTCAGCAAACGATGTATCCCAATGTTTGACTCGACGAAGCAAACGTCGTTGAGCCTGCAAGAGGAACGGATCATCATCGACAAAGAGTATTTGCGTTTTCATTGACTGCTACGTTATTTGAAGTTTCAACCATTGGCACACGAAGAATGAATGTCGTTCCTTCGTCTGGAATTGACTCGACTCGTATCTCACCACCATGTTTTTCGACGATCACCGAATAGACGATCGAAAGCCCCTGCCCCGTTCCCTTCCCAACGTCCTTCGTAGTAAAGAAAGGGTCAAAAATCCGCTTCTGCACGTCGAGTGGCATACCACATCCAGAATCCGAAATCCGAATCTCAATGAAGCGATCGACGAGAGCGGTCGTACACTGAATCAGTCCACGCTGATCGTTGCCCGCGTTTTTTTCTTCGATCGCATGCGCAGCGTTGACGAGAATGTTCAGAATTGCCTGATTGAGGTCACCGGGATAGCCAGCCGCAAGTGGCAATTGCGGCGCAAGGTCCGTTTCAACGACTGCGACATACTTCCATTCATTGCGGGAAACCGTAATCGTGGTTTCAATTGCGCTGTTCACATCTATCGCAGTTTTTTTCTGCGAGCCAGGATGCGAGAACTCTTTCATCGCTTTGACAATATCGGCGACTCGTTTAATCCCATCACTCGACTGTTGTATTGCGACTCCCAGCTCCTCCCTCAAGAACTCGATGTCGATTTCTTCACCGTACTGCCGGATTTGATGACACAGCTCCGATGCCACCTTCGTATTTCCGCAATTCTCGACGAGTCGCTCATAGAGTGAGTGAAGTTGTCCGACTTGTTCGAATGACTCGCCCAAGAATACAAGATTGTCTCCCACAAACTGAATGGGTGTGTTGATTTCGTGAGCCATACCGGCTGCAAGTTGCCCGACCGACTCAAGCTTCTGAGCAATATTCAGCTGACGTTCCAGTTCGCGGCGTTCGGTGATATCCCGAATAATCCATGTGTAAGTCACATGCTGATCGACCTCGACGCGACTGCCAGCGAGCTCCATTTCGAAGCTTCCGTCATTGTAGCGCTGCCCGATCACAATTCGGGGACGACGATTGGACTCAAGGGTCCACCATCCATTCTTTTCGGACGGACCATCTAGCGAGGCCGAGGGCGCAAGCAGCGACGTGATTTGTTTGCCAATCTGAAAGTCACTCGAGGCCAGAAATATCTTCTCGGCGGCTGGATTGAACGACTGAATCACTCCATCCCGGTCAAACGTTACGATACCTTCCGCTGCGGTTTTGAGAATCGACTTTGCCTGCTTGGCCTCGAACTGCAATTGCGCAGCCGTCGCCGCCAATTGTTCATTGGTTTCGTAGAGTTCAAGACTCTTCTCTTCAAGGAACGATTCAGCAGCCTTACGTGCCTGGCGTTCTCTCCTGAGAGCTCGCTTTAGGGCATCGCTATCTGACATTCCTCGATCCGCTCCTTACTCGTAAGGATAAACCTGGCTGACGTGGCATCTCCAGACGGTCCGGGTTCGCGTTGCACCTCAATGGGATCACCAAAGTGTTCGATGGACGCCCGAATGAGCCCCTCTGCAAGATCAGCAAACGGTCGCGTCGAACTATAATCGACGGTCCATTGTGTTTCGCTATTCTGTTCAAAACCGAAAGTCGGCAGCTCGGCATTGGAATAAAGCTTCCGCACTTCGACATGAATATAATCTTCAACGCAGGACAGCAGCTGGACGGACGACTTGATACCGCCGAGTAATTTCCCGTGTGATTTCGCCAAGCTCTTGAAGAAATACCCCCCAAAGGCTTTGACAAGCACAGGAATCGGCGCTTTCAACTTCTCGCTCAATCGAGTCACCAACGAAAGCATTTCAGTATGGCTGTAGGTGCCAACTGACGTATAGGCAGCTCCTGACGGCAAGTCGGACGATTCGACGATCTCGTCATAGACTTCGAAACCAAACTCGTCTTCTACCATCTCCTGAAACTCAGTAAACACTATGCCTTTCATGACGACTTACCCCCGACATCGCTTGTCCATACTTATCACCAGGCGCGTATACCT
>CAYYHV010000136.1:15088-16708 GCA_964471695.1 uncultured Pirellulaceae bacterium | reverse complement strand
TATGCCGTGCGAGAGGGCGAGTGGGTCCTGATTGCGTTCAAGAGCGGGTACATGAGTGGCCGCGACAAGTCTTGGGAAGCCAAGCGTGGATTCCCCAAGAACGACGACGATCCAGCCGGACAACTATTCAATTTGGCGACCGATCTTGGACAACGGCGCAACGTTATTCACGAATACCCACAAAAAGCCGCCGAACTACGCAAATTGCTTAAACGGATCAGAGACGCCGGCCACAGTGCGCCTCGGCTAACGGCGCAAACTGTCACGGTCCGACCATAAACGCCACTACAAGCGGTTAGAGCGAACCTCAGACACGTTTGCGTGTCTGGTCCTCAAAGCTGATAGTGTCGAGTCGATTCTGCCGATGTCCATTCGCCTGAATGACAGACAAAATCGGCAATTGGACTCGTCCAAGAGGCATTCCTTGGATAACCTTGGATGTTTCACATTCGGTTGCAATTCATGCCCGGATGAATTCGGGCCATGGCGCCCTCTGCAACGTCCACTAATGCTGTTGGGTCGACGGAAAGCAGATCGACACCTTTGCAGCTTTCGAGACAAGATGACACAAAGCGACTTTGCCGGGCTCAACCTATCGCCCGAAGTATTCCAGGCTGTTACCAAACAGGGATACACGATACCTACTGAAATTCAGGCATTGGCCATTCCCCCCGTACTAACGGGTGAGGATGTTATTGGCCACGCCAAGACTGGAACTGGCAAGACGGCAGCCTTTGCGCTGCCTTTGCTATGTCGCATCGACACAAGCAAGCCTTACCCACAAGTCTGCGTCCTCGCACCGACTCGCGAGCTGGCAATTCAGGTCGCGGAGGCATTCTCAACCTACGCGAGCAGCATGCCCAACTTCCGTGTTGCCACGATTTATGGCGGAGCCGCCTATGGCCCACAGATTTCACAGCTGAAACGTGGAGCCCAAATTGTTGTGGGGACACCTGGTCGAGTCATCGACCACATGAAAAAAGGCAATCTGAAGCTCGACAAACTCGACACTTTTGTGTTGGACGAAGCCGACGAAATGCTGAACATGGGTTTCGCGGAAGACGTGAAATGGGTTTTATCTCAAGCCAAAGCTGAACGGCAAACGTTGCTCTTCTCTGCCACGATGCCTGAGAACGTTCGTCGTATTGCGGATCGCTACTTAACCAACCCGACTCGCATTTCGCTTCACAGCGATACGATGACCACGTCGACGGTGGACCAACGCGTCTGCGCCGTCGCGAATCGCGAAAAGATCAGTCTGATCACGCGTATCCTCGAAGCTGAAACGACGGAAGGCGTCATCGTCTTCGTCAAAACGAAAGAGATGTCATCCCGCTTGTCGGAGATTCTCTGCCAACGCGGCTATCGAGCCTCCGCCTTGAACGGTGACATGAAGCAGCAGCAACGTGAGCGAACGGTTGAACAATTAAAGGCCGGACGCTTGAACATCCTCGTCGCCACAGACGTGGCTGCGCGTGGATTGGATGTCGAACGCATCAGCCATGTGATCAATTTTGATATTCCCTACGACAGCGAAGCCTATGTGCATCGCATTGGGCGTACCGGTCGTGCCGGCCGGAATGGCGATGCCGTGCTGTTCGTCACGCAGCGCGAGAAGCG
>CAYYHV010000136.1:9330-15078 GCA_964471695.1 uncultured Pirellulaceae bacterium | reverse complement strand
TTTCCTCACGACCCCAAAGCCTACGTACATCGAATTGGCCGGACCGGTAGAGCAGGGCGAGAGGGGCATGCGATTTTGTTCCTTGATCCTCGCGAGAAATCGAAGTTGCGTCGCCTCGAAAAAGTCACCGGGCAGAAAATGACCTGGATGGAGAAACCATCCCACGAGTCTATTCAGGCCAATCGCCAAAAGAAGCTGCAAGAGAAAATTGTCGACATCATTGCCAAGCGCAATCTAGACAAGTGCTCGCAAATGCTAAACAAATTCCTGGCGGAAAACGAAGACTTGACGATGCCACAGATTGCCGCCGCGCTGGTTTCACTCGCCACCAAGGGCGACGACACGAGTACGCGTGCCAAAGATCGGGACACCCAAGCCAAAAAACCGCATCGCGAAGATCGCCATCCCAAGGAAGGCAAATTTTCGAGCCAACGAGACCGGGTTCGCATCGAACGAGAAGATCGCAACATGCCTCCCGGCGCCTTCGCGAAGAAGTCTTCATCGTCGTATGATGACGAACCGGCTTCGCCCACACCTCGCAAAGGCAAGTTCCAAAGCAAGGATCGTCGCGGCGGCACCTCATCCCGCATGATCAAGTATCGTATCGAAGTCGGTTGGTCGCACGGCGTTCGTCCACGCAATATCGTCGGAGCCATCGCCAACGAATCGGGCCTTGAGGGCTCGCAAATTGGTGGTATCGACATCCAAACGGATTACAGCACCGTCGACCTTCCCAACGACATGACGGACGAACTGTTTCAAGGACTGCGAAAACTGCGAGTCGCCGGACAGGCGTTGCAGATTTCACGCTGGGATCGAAATGCCCCCGGCAATGTGCTCGACAAACCACGGAAGTTTAAGCGCAAAAAGTCCAAGTTGCCCGGCAAGAAGAAATCGAAGAAGGCCGGCAAAGTGAAACTCAAGGCCAAGGCCGGAGTCACCGCTTCCTAACCAGTGGAAGCCGATGAAGGTGGCTCGCACGCTTTTCGCCTCTCGAATTCCCAATTGGGGATTCGAGTGTTAATCTACCCCCAAGTAGAATCGGCGACATTTCTTGGCGTCGCACGGACGATTCAACCTAATCCTGTTTCTGAAGCGCATCGGTCACCGCACGGACTCGATCAAGAATCCTCAACCCCGGCGCCTTTTGAGCGCGTTCTTTTCGTTCCTCGGGGGTAGGTCGCGTCTCAATGAAGGCTTTGCCGACATCGACAATCGGTTTCCAATCTTGCCAACCGTCGGCTTCCTTTTCCATCAGATTGAACCGGTGACCGGTGGCTACCATCTCGCCAGCCGGTAGGGGAGTTGCAAATGCGATGCCGCCTGAAGCCAGACTGGTGAGTGGATCAACATCCAGATCGAACCCTTTCAATCCGAAATGCAAATCGACACCACTACGACTCCAGAACATCGTGTTATCTCGCACCAGATGGACATAGTCGGGAAACAACTGCACGGTGACCTCAACCGTGTGCCCGCTTCGAGCCAGCGCCACGTGCGTCACTTGACCGGCTGGCATGCCTCGATAAGTCACAGGGGCTCCACGTTCTAACCCGAATCGCTCTTCTGAATCCAACGTCACCAACAGACCGCCGTCCTGAACACTCATCACAGCCGGCGCGTCAGTCAATCCTTCAAAACCGATCTGCTGCGGACCGCCACTGGGCCCTGGTTGAACCGCCAGATACTGTCCGCCGACAATCGTGTCCAACCCACGAATGCCGTCCTTCAAGTTGACTTTGGGTCGCTCAACCCAAAACGTTGTTCCTTCACGAGCCAGCGACGCCGCGTTGTCTTTCAAGCGAGCACGAACGTTGACGCCCGCTAGATTGTCGTCAAGCTCAACGCCCGTCACCTCGCCAATCGTGATGCCACGAAACTTTACGGGACTGCCGGCTGCGATTCCAAATCCATCCTCGAAGTGAATGTTGATATCTGTCCCGCCCGATTGGCGAATCGTCGGCGGCATTTCCAACCCGGTAAACTCATTGACCTTCGGGCCACTTGATTCCCCCGGAATCACACCGAGATACTTGGCGCCAACGACCGTATCAATCCCGCTCAATCGCGAAAGGCTCAACTGGGGTCGCTCTACCCAGAACTGACTTCCTTCAGTAGCAATGTTGTCAGCGTCGGAACGCAGACGAACTTTTACGTCGACTCCACCGAGATCATCGCGAAGCCTGACATCCTCGACACGGCCGACCTCGATCCCTCGATACAAGACACTGTCTTCCGCCTTGAGCCCGTACCCGTCGCGAAACGTCACCGTCACCAGTCGTCCCTGGGCCGCGGTGCCGCGGAACGACAGATAGGCCGCAATCGCCAAACAGGCAATCGTCACCAACCAGATCAGGAATGTCGATCGGTCGAAAATCGAGCCCAGCTTCGAGGCTTCACGGACCTTGGCAACGGGAAATTCATCAGTTGATTGCGCGTTCATGCGTTTTTCGTGGTACGAGAGAGTCTAATCTTCCCAAATGGCATGGGGATCAAACATTAGTGAAGCCAACATGCTCATCGCAACACAACCGGCGAAGGCAATCACGGCGGGTCCAAAATGAAATTCTACGATCGAGCCGAGTTTGACCAACATGACGAGGAAAGCGAGCAACAGCACATCCATCATGCTCCAACGCCCTGCCGACTCCATCAAACGATACGTAAAGGCGCGATGCTTTCGCTTCAGCATCCCCAGCACGCTAAGCTCAAGCAACATCAAGAGCTTGGCGAGTGGAAAAATGATCGAGAACACCAACACAATGATTCCGACAAACCAGCTACCGTGGCGTATCAACTCAATCGTGCCGGTTAAAATACTCGACGTCGAGTGATGCCCCAACCGCTCGATTTTCAAAATCGGCAGCAAGATGGCTGGCCAATACAGCACCAGCGCCCCAATGGTCGCCGCCGCTGTTCGCATGGACGACACGTCGATGGTGCGAAAAGTCTCGATCTTCGTATCGCAGCGACTACATGAAGCGACTTGTCCCTCCGTCATGGTGGGCAAAACATGAACCAGTCCACAACAGTGGCAAGCCTTATAGCGACTCATGCGAGGCGTCTCAATTCGATCAACAGAATACTTCGGCAACGAATGCCGGACGTGTGTATCCTAGCGATTCGCTCGAAACCGGTACAGTTCGCCACGAGGCTTCTTATCGCCAATTCCTCTCACCGACCGCAAAATCCCAGCCTCGCGGGTTGTGCCTGTGTCGCGAAAACCCACAATGCGTTGGTCACTTGGTAAATCAGAGGAGAATTTCAGTCGTGATGAGTTCCAAAATCTGTCGTTGGGGAATCATGGGCGCAGCCGACATTGCCCGGAAAAATTGGAAGTCGATCTGGGCCTCTGATAGCGGTGTCCTGAAGGCCGTCGCAAGTCGCGATGCCAAACGGGCTCAAGCGTTCATCGACGAATGCCAAAGTTCCACTCCATTTCAGGACGCCCCAGAAGCGGTTGAGGGGTACGATGCGTTGATCGCGCGCGACGACATTGACGCTTTATACATTCCGCTTCCAACGGGAATCCGCAAAGAATGGGCTGTCAAAGCCGCGAACTCCGGCAAACACATTTTGCTGGAAAAGCCTTGTGGAACCAACGTGGCGGAACTTCAAGAAGTCATCGACGCCTGCCATGCCAACAACGTTCAGTTTATGGACGGTGTGATGTTGATGCATACCGATCGCATTCAAAAAATTCGAGAGGTTCTCGACGACGGATACAGCGTCGGTCAGTTACGTCGCATTTCGACACAGTTCTCCTTTAATGGTGGCGATGAATTTCACAAAGAGAACATTCGTGTAAGCGATCAGCTCGAACCGTTGGGCTGCCTGGGCGATATCGGTTGGTACTGCATCCGTTTGACTCTGATCGGCACCAACTGGCAACTCCCGACAGAAGTCACAGCCACGACTTTGACCGGAACCGACCCCAACGACCCGCAGGGGAGCGTCCCGATTGAACTCGAAGCCCGCATGAAGTTCGCCGACGGCATTAGCTCCAACTTCTACTGCTCATTCATCACAGAGATGCATCAGTACATCAGTTTTGCTGGTACCAAGGGCACTCTGGTTGTCGACGACTATACGCTTCCATTTCACGGGAGCGAGCTGGCTTTTCGAGTCGAGCAGCCCGCGTTCGACAAGTATGGATGCGATTTTATCATGGAGCCGCATTCGAATCGGCACGCAACTCGAGAGTATTCGCATGGCCATCCGACGGCGCAAGAGGCGCGATTGTTCGAGAATTTCGCCCGTCTGGTGAACTCTGGAGAACGCGACTCTCGTTGGGGAGAGTATACGGTGGCGACGCAACGAGTCGTTGATGCCTGCTACCGTTCGGCTCGCTCCGGAAAAACCGTTACCGATATCTAGCGAGATCCGGTGACTGGCTGCTTGCTTGGCGCGCAAAAAAACGGCGTTCGTTCGCGAACGCCGCTTCGGTAAATCATGCAAAGGCTTAGCTGCGAAGCTTTCGTCGCAGTCCAAACAATCCCAGGGTACCGGCGAGGACTAATCCCAGTCCCTGCGGTTCTGGCACGGCTCCCCATTTGATATCCGCCGTGTAGCTGTCTCCATCTTCGTCATTGAAGTTGACGCGAATTGTTGACCCGCCAAGCAACAACGAATCGGCTGAGCCCGGCAAGTCGTCATAGGCTTCGAAGAATGTCAGCACAAATACGCCATTTGCAGCGTCGAGATTTCCAACCCCAACATCAACAAGATTGAGCGGCGCCGACACGTAATTATGAGGGCTACCGTCGAAGGCAAAATCTTCACCGACGCCGGGAGCAATAGCGATCCCATCGCCGCTCTCGACGGCAAATCCCAAGGTCGCGTCGCTATACCAGCTGTCACCTTGGGGTTCAATAATTACGTCCCATCCAATTTCAGTGATCTCCACGGAATCGCTGCCGACAAGGGCTCCAAGATCAATATGGTAGATGCTGTTTGATTCGTCGGTTTCATCTCCACCGAATAGATCGCTTAGCCCCATTTCGATGCAAAAATGGTCATCGGGCTGCGTTGCGGCGATCGGGGCGTCAGATGGGTCCGAGTCACCCACGTTCGAAGCAAACGTGAAGCTCGTCATAGCGAGAATTGCTACAAGAATAAGGGGTTTGTTCATTGGATCGCTCCATTGATGGTTGGGCAGGGGAATGGGGAACTCGCTTTTGAAAAACGCGGGCTCCTATTCCGATGCTAATTGGCCCCCCACTTCAGAATAGCTGCAGACTGCGATCTCACAACAATTTTGCCGGCCCAAGTGTCCGTTTGTGACGGTTCCATGGATTCAAGCTGCTCAAGCCATTCGATTGCGACGCGACTCGCTGCAGCGAGCGGCACGAATTGCGGCCGAAGCTTCGTGCAGACAGCAACGTTTGCATCAGCGACTCTTTGCCCCAGTCGCAAGAGTAACGTGCAACGATTACAGATAGTGGTTGTAAAACCACACGAGGATATCCGTATGATGCCATCGCACCGAACTGGCTCGACGCGAGGATCGTTTGCGCATCGGCGCCTGGACATTTTCAATGCCAGGCAAATGCATTGGAGCCCCCACGCCAGTGAGCCCACCAATCCAGAAGTTACGGACTCGATTCGCACATCCATGCGAACAAAGCTCCCGATAAACGACTTCAAACTTGCCGGATGGCGCATCCAGCAGGCAGAGTTCAGCGATCTGGATGCCGACAGACTGTTTGATGCAATTGGCGGCCGAAGTCACCACAATTGCCCCCATAC
>CAYYHV010000136.1:0-9320 GCA_964471695.1 uncultured Pirellulaceae bacterium | reverse complement strand
AACGTTGTCCGACGAGGATCGATGCCTTTTAGCAAGAGCTCCGCGCCAAGCTGTCGGCCGGAATGCAAAGCGTTCGCGTTGTTCAAATTTGGCGACCATTGAGAACGTGAATCCCAATTCCAGGCAAGCACGTTCAGTTGATCTCCATACTTTGACCGAATCCGCTCGGCATATTGCTGGGCTGTCGTCAGCCGCACGAGCTTCGGGGCTGGATTCCACCCGTGTGTGATCACAAGTGTGGGTTTGGACGGGTCGACTGGACTGCCAAGCCGGGCACCTTTGGAAAGATTCTCAAGATAGTTGGCAGAAGGTCGCGCACCGACCTTAGCCACCACGGGGCTTAACCCCTGAGCGACCACGAGTTCCCCCAACAACAGCATGAACGTGGCGACAAGAATCACACTTCGCATGAGAGTATCCAGAGGCTGACTGAATCATTTACCACTGTTCCAGAGTAATTGAGACGGTCGGAATGGCAATGCGTGAAAACTCACTGCAACGGCTTCAACTCGCGTCGTCGACTTTCGATTAAATCGGGCCAGCCAAGCCTCGGGAGCACTGTACACTCGGCACAGCGATGATACCGTCGCCGATGCCGATGCCCACGTAGCCCTGAATGCGAGTCGATGGATACCGTGATTTGCCGTTTGAAGCAATTATCAGGGCCGAGAACCTTTTGTTATTTTGCGAACTGCGCCGTCGCTCTATTCGGCCGCATACTCTTGCAGTACTTCGAGGTCGACAAACTCCAGCATGGACATGTGCGTCGCCTCAAGTACCAGCTTCGGCGCCTTCCCAGCTTCGTAAGCTTCTTTCCATCGAAGCGCGCATAAGCACCATCGGTCGCCTTCACTCAACCCAGGAAACTCATAGCCAGGAACCGGCGTGCTCAAATCGTTCCCACGGGCTTTTGAGAATTCGAGAAAGTCGTCGGTCATCACGGCACAGACCAGATGCAGACCAACGTCACCCGCTCCCGTATCGCAACATCCGTTTCGAAAGTACCCGGTCATTGGGTCTTTACTGCAAGTTTGCAGTTCCGTCCCCAATACATTTTTTGCCATCCTTACCCTCACTCCACTTTTGTCAACAGGTCCCGAAATAACCATATACAGACGAAAAACAAGGCACTCTAAATCTGACCGAACCATGCGCCACGATCTGCGTATGAAAGATGTGTGGACTATCGTAGACTAAAAAAGCACGCACGATAATGCGTCGTTAATCAAGAGCACCAACGCAATTCAGGTTTGACACTGAACGGAATGTAGTCATCAAAAATTCCACACGAAGAATTTTACAATTTCTCACATTGTTCTACTGGTTGACTGTCTGCACCCCCAGTTTTGCTGGTGGCGGGCCCGAAAATGTATTCCTGGTCGTTAATGACCGTAGTTGGGCTTCACGGACTGTTGCGAACCATTACGCCAGTCTACGCGAAATTCCTACAGCCAATATTTTCTACCTGCCATGGAATGGGACAGTCGAACGAATTGACATCGCGACTTTTCGAGAGAACATCCTCAAACCGATCATTGCTGCGATGGAAAAACGTGGCTTGATGGACCAAATCGACTATATCGTCTACTCGTCCGACTTCCCTTACGAAGTTGATTACTCCAAAGAGCTTCGTCGCGCAGGCAAATTCAACTCCGGTTCACTCACGGGCCTGACGTATCTTTACGAGCTGGTGCTTGGAAACCGATCCGGCGAGCTGGCTGGGCAGAACAACTTCTACGCCAACACATCCACCGCGTTGAATTCAACCCGTGGCTTTGAGAGCTCACGACAATGGGCCAGGCAATCCGGCGCCCAAAGCGGCCGGAAGTATTTTCTCTCGACTATGCTCGCCTATACAAGCGGTCGAGGAAACTCGATCCCGCAAGTCGTCAACTACCTGAAACGCAGCGCCGCCGCCGATTCGACTCAGCCGGATGGGACGGTTTACTTCATGACCAATGAAGACGTTCGATCCAAAACGCGCTCGAACAGTTTTGCTTCGGTGGTTCAAGCGCTTGAGAGACAAGGCGCCAAAGCCGAAATTCTTGAGGGAGTCGTCCCCATCGGCAAGCCCGACGTAATGGGAGCCATGATTGGTAAGTCGGGATATGCATGGCGCAAAAGCCGATCCACGATTCTCCCTGGCGCCATTTGCGAGAATCTTACGAGCTTTGGTGGAATCCTGCGAACGTCGGCTGGTCAAACGCCACTAACAGAATCGCTTGGTTATGGGGCAGCAGCCTCCAGTGGCACGGTAATCGAGCCCTACGCAATTCAAGCGAAATTCCCCCACCCCGTGATGCATCTCCACTATCGTCGTGGAGTCTCCTTGGCAGAGGCGTTCTATCTTTCCGTGACTTCACCTTATCAACTGCTGATCGTCGGCGACCCACTTTGCCAACCGTACGCGCGCCCCCCCACGGTGCAGATCGAAGGCGTAACCCGAGACGCCGTTGTTAGCGGCAATATCAGTATTAAACCGTCGGTGGCATCGAAAGGTATCGCATCCGTTCGTGAGTATCAGATTTTTGTCGATGGACGATTGCGGAAACGTATCAAACCAAAACAGGCATTTGAATTTGATTCGGCCCGCATGCCCGATGGATATCACGAACTTCGCGTCGTTGCTCTTATGAGTGATCCGATCCGAACCCAGGGCAGGAAAATCATTCCCTTCACGGTCAGTAATCGCAGCCGAAAGATAACCACCCGGATGATGACGCCCAAGTTAGCCAGTTGGGACGGCAATGTTTCACTAAACGTTAATTCACCTGGCTCTAACAAGCTCGTTGTTTTTCACAACCATCGTACCGTCGCGGCTGTCAAAGGCCCCAAGCGATCCGCTTCATTCACTTCGCGCGTTCTTGGAATGGGACCGACACGCTTACTTATTGCCGGCTTGGGTGAAACCAATCTCGACAATGTGTTTGCACAACCGGTGACGCTTGACGTCGGCCCGGGTCGTACGATGCGAGCCCAACCCGTTCCAATTGGCACCGCGTCGAAGGATGGCGTTCTTGCGATCCGCAAGGATGGATCACGAATCTCTATCCCAAAGACGACAAAGAACTGGTTAAGGACCGCGAAGATCAAGCAAGGCGAGCCTTTTCAATTGGGCGGAATTTTCTCGGTACGCTCCACCGGAATCTATCAATTCCAGACATTGATGAACGGCGATCTTATCCTCGAAGTCGACGACAAGAAAGTCTTTTCGCTCACCAACAGAAATAGCTACCATCGCTACGAATCTCCTTTGCATCTCGAAAAAGGAGTCCACACATTTCGCGCAAAAGCTGCCACCGGTAAGCGCCACGCGATGGAACTGAAGTTTGGCGCAAAAGGCACCAAACCCCTCGCCGGCCCAACTTTCAAGCACGGCATCTAAGACACCACGGATTAACATTCGTTTCCCCCAAGTCACCCTGCTCATGGGTGTCGCCGTCCTCTTACAATTCACGGGTCCCTAGCGGGACACGACGAGGTTTAGCGCCTTGCTCGCTTTTACGCGTTAGGTTTTCCATTTCACGAAGTACACAAACCCAGGCGTGTTACGCATTTAACAAAGCCGCAAAAACTCAATCCTTTCTTGGGAATCATGCATTCGAATAACCATCCGGGCACATAAGCTAATACGGTGGGCCTCAAGATCTGCGATTGGCCGATCATTCAAGGCCTTTCCAAGCCATTGTGTCCATTTGATCACCCTTGAATTACAGGAGTCCCAATGAGGTTCGGAACGAGAATCACAGCAATTATCGTGTCTTTGGTTATGTTCGCCGGCGCGACGTCAGCACGCACCGTACAGATCAGCGCCATTGATTTTTCCCAGGGCACCATTGAGTTGACGAACTTCGGTTCCACGTCAGCCGACATGTCCAATTGGCGTTTTTGCAGCCACGATGATGACCAAGTCCGAGTCTACTCGTCGGCTCCCGGAATCGGCGGGTTGATCAATCCCGGTGAAACGATCACGTTCGACATTTCGACTGATAACTTTGCATTACCCTTCGACAATGATGCATACTCTCTTTCGATCTTCGATACGGGAGCCGGTGGATTTGGCGGGACCGACAATATGCTGGATCATTTGCAATGGTCGACTGATGGCGTTGACGCGCCGGGAGCGGCGTTCCGGACCGGCCAAGCTGTGACTGCAGGAATCTGGACCGCCGTCGACGAATTCATTCCGACCACCGCCGATACGACTCGGATCGAATTGACTGACTTGACGGGCGGCATCCTTCATGGGGCGGGTAACTACGTCGCGGTACCTGAGCCGAGTGGTATTGCCATGGTACTCGCGGTCTTCGGATTTGCAGTCGGCCGCACCAGACGACGCCTTCTTTGAAATGCAGAAATTAAGTAAACACAATCCAATCTCTCGCCAATAATACGGCGAGAGATTTTCACACAAATTCGCACTGTTTTCTGACGGTATTCAATCGCAGCTCTTCCCAGCAGGTGGACGGTGTCAGCCTTTCCCCGTCGCTGATCACGGTGAAGTCGTCGTCGGTTGTCGTTCGTACGGTTCGGCAGCAATCTCTCGTACCAACGTCAGAATTTCGTCATAGGGTTTGTAGCTAAAGTTCTTCTCTCTGATTTTTCCATGGCGATCAATCAAGACAGTGCTTGGCCAAGCGGTAATGTTCCACAACTGCGAAATCGGCCCGCGCTTGCCGTCGAAAAAATGTCGCCAATCCAACTGATGCTTCTTGGCAGACCTACGAGCTATTGCCAACTCACGGTCGGCGTTCACGCCAAGAATTACAAAGTCGGAACCGTCAAGGTTTTGCACAAGCGACCGCTCGTGGGCATAAAATGCGACACACGCTCCTCACCAGTCAGCCCAGAAGCTGAGCAATACGACTTTGCCGCGATAGTCCGCCAAACTGAAATTGACACCGTCCAAATCCACGCCGTTTGTTTGCGGCGCCACCATTCCAATTCCCATATTGCGAAGTTCAAACAGGTATTTCTCCGCCAAAGTCCGAACCGCGAGCATCCTCTCTTTCTTTGAGATGCTTAGATCAGGGTAATCTTGAACGACTCGCTCCAATAACGAAATCGCCTCAGACTTATCGCGTGCCTTCGTCCGCACCGCCAATGAAAATGTAGCTAAGCCGCGAATCCTATCATTTTTCGATTCCACAAGGCGCTTGAGATTACCAATCGTCTTTGGACTACGAGCATTTCGCATTTCAAATACGGCAGTCGCCGTTTCTGGTCGGTCGAGGAACTGGTCCACAAGTCGGTCGATCGCTTGGTCATTCGCTTCCTTGAAGCCAACACTTCTGGCATTGGTTCGCGTGATCCACAAGAGCGTCTCCACGCTGATCTGGTCGTCATCAACCGAGTCTGCGAAGCCCAGGCTCCGCTCGGCATATTTTGACCTCTCCCCCACCGGCACTTCCTCCAACCCAACTCGAAGTCTTTCGAATCGGCTCCGCGGGGATTCGACATTCTCTGTTGGTGTGCAGCCCGCCGCACACACCATCAACATGGCCATCACCAGTCTCAATCGCCTCTCGCATAACCAAACTGCCGAAGTGGGACGGGAGACTCCGAGGCACCCTCCAGAAAACTGACTTTTCTCTAGACGATTCACAATGCCCTCCGGTTTCGGGATTCACTCGCTGAGCACGGTCCCATTTTTCGTAACGGGACGGATACGAATTCGTTACGCAACCTACTTCAATTTTTCACGCGCAGCCTGAAGCAACTGTTGTGTATCCACAGCCTTAGGTTCGGCACGCAACGCGGCTTCGTAGCATTCTACGGCCTCAGCATAGCGATTCTTGAATTCGAGTACATTGCCAAGGTTGACGTACGCGTCGGACAAGTCAGATTTTATGGCAATGGCGTTACGATAGTACTCCATGGCCTCGTCCAAACGTTGTTGCTGAACGAGCAAGTTTCCGAGGCTGTAATGAGCCAGGAACTGAGCCGGATATTTCTTGATTGCCAGGCGATAGATTTCTTCCGCCTTGGCTTCGTCGCCAGTGCGGCGATACGAAACCCCCAGATTTGTCAGCAATTCGGCTGCAACAAGTTTCGTTCTCGCAGGCAGCCTTGCGCCGTGTTCAAACTCAATAATCGCGTCTCGATCGTTGCCCAGCAATTGCAGAGTCTTGCCGCGAACGTCGTAATAGTCGAAACGCATCGAACATTGCCAAATGGCAACAATCATCAACAACGAGGAAATTGTCGTAACCATCGCGACGCGCATAGAGGCTCTGCGCCATCCGGGAATCATCCCCAGAAGCAAAACTGCCACCAAGCCAAATGCCAATAAACACGACGCCACGATCGCTCCCACGATGTGTGCGTAGAAACCCAGCGTCACCAGACTGATGAGTGCAAAAGTGCTACAAACACCCAGTCCAAACACAGAATTCCATGAGCCTGAATCATCAAGCCGTTTGGTGAGATAGTCGCGACACCAACAATCCGGCCAGACAAAGAACTGGCCCAATAACATCAGGATGCGAGCCGGCAGCAACACGATCGTTGCCAACAACAGCATGTAGTAACCAAACCACTGGATAATGAGGTTCATCATTTCGTTGTTCAAGTGCAAGCCTACGGCCAACCCCCACCCCAGGAAACAGAATCGGCGCAACCATTTCCGGTTGGGTTCGTCCTGCCCGACTGCCAACAGGTAGCACACCGCCAGCGTCAGCTCGAGTGGAATCACCATCGTCGCAAGTAGCGACCAGAAGGTATCGGTTTGTAACCCAGTCGCGGTTGCCATTCTTGCGACGGGCGACAATACATCTTCGGTGGCTCCAACACTTCGCAAAGTATGGCCACCACACCACTCTTGATCCATTTTCGCGATCGACGTAAAGACGTAGATGACTCCGACCGTTGTCGCCAGCAGGCGATACGCCCACGACGAAACCAGCGGGCCTCGTTTATCCCATTCCTGAGGCTTCCATCGCATAAGGACCAACACCAAGGCTACAAAGAATACGCCCATGGCTATCCACCGCTGCGAGTCGGTCAGTCCTATCGTTTGCGAGAGCGCGATACGATAGGCCATTGCCAGCCCCAACAAGCAACCGCTCCGCACCGCCAGACTGGGTTTCGCGGCTCGCGATTTGCGTTTCGAAGGCTGGAACTCTTCCGTCCAACTTGCCCTGAGATCGCGGGAGTCGATCCTTGGAAAGAACACCATAATGCCGAGGATGAGAGACAGCATATAGTGATGGAGGTAACTATCCAGCCGGCTCATGGACCATCCGTACGTATAGAGAGCAGCCACGACGGCTTGTAACCAGCGGCGGTGCCCGCCCACCACAAGACTGAACGCCAGAAAACTAGTGGTAACAATGACGGCCACATAGTACGTAGCCGTCGGCACGCCCTGAGGCAGAATGAGTTGATGTATGCGGTCCAGCCAAACAAAGTGCGGCACATTAAACGGGACGGAGTCCAACCCGTACCGACCGCCGCGTTCCACCATCAGCACGAGCAAATCAAATGCGACGACGAGAAGGAGGCAGCGCTGAAATAGATATGGCCGAATCGCCGCGACCGGGCCATACCAATGACTGTCCCACCGCCCCATGCCCGACCTTCCTATCCCTTGCTCGTCGTTGATTCTGACAAGTCGCGAAGATCACCACCCGGCCGAAGCCCCATCCGAATCGGCTTCATCGGCTTACCACTTGGATAGGTTCCGTTCGCTTCAAAGCGGACTTCGCGAATCCCCGGTTGCTTGGCGATACTCCGCAGGAGCGGTTCCACGATATCAAGTTGAGCCGCGTTGATCGCGTTGACATAAGTCTCTTGAATCAGTGGACTGAGCGGCACTTGACGTTCGACGGTTGCACCATCCTTTTCAAGAACGGCGACAATTTTCGTGTCCCACTTGCTCATGTGGATGGAAGAGAACATTCGCCACGCAAAGCGTTCAGAAGTCGGCTCGCTGCCAAAGTAGTAGCTTATCGGGATAACGATCTGTATCACGAGGAAAAGAAGCAAGCCGATTGCAATCCCAACCCGAGCCATTGGAGTGGGGGGATCGTTGAGGGTGTTTACTGACTCGGTCATACCCACAGTTTAGCACGAATGGACGGAAGTTATGCAACACCGGCTGTTCGCAATAACGACGATGGAGGCGAGCCTGTTTACTTCACGAGTTCGACAGCATTCTCGGGTACCCATCCGGATTGGTCGCGCTCACGTTTAATCTGCCAAGCCTCCTTGGAGACTCGTTTCTGCCTTTCACTTCGATGATCCAGTGGCCAATTGGGGTCAATTCGATGGGCATCTTGTAAGATTTCTTCGGCTCGTCCGACGAGGTCCCGGCGTTGCTTTGCTAGATTGTTGGATTCGCCCGCATCCGTGCTAAGGTCATAAATCTCGATTGGAGTTTTCACCCCATTTCGCACGGCTTTCCAATTGCCCCAACGAGCAGCTTGGATCGCCTTGTCGCCACGATGAAGCTCCCAATAGAAATAGTCGCGTTCCGGTGCTTCACCGCCTTTAAGGTAGGAGACGAGCGACTTGCCATCCGTTTCGTAGCCGGCGGGTGGTTCGGCTCCACTCAATTCCACGAATGTTGGCATCAAGTCCCAAAAGGCCCACGGGGAGTCGTCAACGCGACCAGCCGGCACGGTGCCGGGCCACCAAGCCAACGCCGCCTGACGCAACGCCCCCTCATACATGCCGCGTTTGTAGCCACGCAGTCCATTGCTGGCTTGATCGAACAACTTACCGATCTCCGATTGGGGACTGAACGACGAACCATTATCGCCGGTAAAAACGATCAAGGTATTCTCTGCAATCCCCATCTCCCTAAGCGTATCGACGAGCTCGCCCATGTCCGAGTCAACGCGCGTCACCTGCGCCGCGTAAGACTTCTGTTTTTCGGTCCATGGTTTGTCCGCGTAGATGCCAAAATCATCAATCTCATGGCGACCGTGGGGCAGGGTGATCGCGTAAAACATCATGAACGGTTTCTCGCCATTGGCTCGAAGCCAGCGAATCATATCTTGCTGAATAACTTCCTGTGCATACGTTTCACCTTTCGTGCGACCATTATTACCCGGCAACCGAATTGGCTGCGCGTCGTTAAAAAGGTAAGTCGGAAAGTACGAATGGGCGTGGCGTTGACAGTTGTAGCCAAAGAAGTGATCGACCCCCTGGTTCTGCGGACTTCCAGTGGTGTCAAAAAATCCCATTCCCCATTTCCCAAACGTTGACGTTGAATAGCCGCCCGCCTTGGCGACTTCGGCAATCGTTACCGCTTTGTCAGGCAGCGGCAATTGTTGTCGCGATGGTGGAAGCTAATCTGGACATCGAATTCATTTTCT
>CAYYHV010000135.1:16339-16710 GCA_964471695.1 uncultured Pirellulaceae bacterium | reverse complement strand
AACCAGTGACTTCAACATTGGTATATGGTATCACTACGAGTTCGTTAAGGCACTGGATGGCGATCTCCAGACGGTATTCTCGCGCCACGGCTTTAGCAATATAAAAGTGCCCCTACATCCCGTCCTCCTCCTAGGCTACCTGACGGTGGAAGACACGGTTGTTGTGGATCGGCTACTGGATTTTAGTGAGCTGAAAAGATTCTACCGATCCCATGGGTCACTAAAGGAGATGGCAGACGAACTACTTCGAACGTCGAGTTCCGAGGAAGTCATTGCTACGACTTTCCGGCTGTGGGCAGACCGAAAACCTAAAGACGTCATCGTGAAGCGACTTAAGCAGTTCCTGGAGTTGGATGCTGCTCGAATTCGTT
>CAYYHV010000135.1:0-16329 GCA_964471695.1 uncultured Pirellulaceae bacterium | reverse complement strand
CCATAGTTCGGCTGGCTTCAATTTCTTCTGTCAGCGAATGGGGCCCAGATATCTCTGCGGCTTGCGATCGCATCTCAGAATCCGACACACTTCATTGGGAAGACTTGTCCTACTTGAACCAAGTCCAGCGCCACCTCGCGCCAAATGGTGGCAAGCACGCCGATGCATATCTTCGTCGATATATGAGCGATTCACAATTTCGCGAAAGGATGAACTCCAGAATCACCGGTCGGGGCGGTTCGGCCATCGGGGACGCGGTAAATCTATTGAAAGTTTCCCCAGAAGTTGCTGCAGCATCGATCGACAACATTCGGAAGTGGAACAAACAACAACATCTAACCTCAAGGGACCGGGCGACGTTGTCGAGCTTGCAAAGTAGAGTTGAAAAGTATTTAGAACAGCATGACAAGGAAGCCACCAACACCCCGCAAGAGTGACTGCTTCAGTCGTGATACCCGCGCCACATCCAAACCAGCGTGTCCGCCAACGTATGCTCAAAGACGCGTCGATCACAATGGCGTGACTCGCGACTGTACACATAGCGATAGTCATAGCCTTTTGCTTTTAGTGCAGCCGCCGTGCGCTGGTTTGCCATGACCCAATTGTGATACGTTTCCTCAGGCTGCTGCGCGCCGTTATCGTGCTGAGCGACGTGCGTGAAAATACGAAGTGGCTTCTTCTCGCTATTTTCAATGAGCTTCATGCTCGAATGGTATTCCCAGGCTCCCAATGGGTACTGTTTTTCTTCCGCAGCGTCATCATCTTGTTGATCGACGAACGTCCCAGAATAAGTGATCAGTCGACGAAATAGGTCAGGCCGGAACCAACCCATCGTCAGAGCGGCGGCTCCCCCGGAACTGCATCCCATCGTTGCGCGGCCCCACGGGTTCTCTGTAAAGGCAATTTTGGGAAACGCGTCTCTAATTTTGGGATTTTGGAGTACCGCCTGCAGAACCTCAGTATTGATAAATTTGGCAAAGCGATCCGACATGGTGTCATACTCCAGCCCCCGTTGGCTGCCTTTACTGTCGTTACCGCCATTCTGCACGCCGATCACGATGAACGCAGGCAATCGACGCTTCTCATCTTTGGAGATCGTTAAATTGTCGAGGGCGTGACGGATGAGATTCATGCGACTTGGTCCGTCATGCGTCACAAGAATCGGAGCCGCTGTACCATCTTTGTACGCGGCAGGCACGTAAACAAATATCTTACGCGCCTTTCTGACCTTCTTGTTTTTGTCGAGAGTTACATCGTCGCCACGATAGAATTTGCTGTCCGCGAGTGCGAGTGAAAACTCAAACGATTTCCCTTTGGGGTTCCCGCGATCGGTCAGGTCCGGGTCGATGGAATACTCCGGACCGACGACATGATCGCCATTCCCCCCACTTCCCGGCTGCTCACTATATTGTTGAGCCACTACCGCATTGGCAATCGCAAGAACGGCAGCTAAGACTACGACGATGAGTTCGTTCTGCGAGGTAGGCGGCATGTTTGGTACTCTTGTTAACGTTTTTCCGGTCGTGACGTCCGTTCACAGGTTACCTAGACGACTGGGGCACGGACAAGCAGTTTAGATTTTGGCCTCACCGTGAATTTTGTGTAATTTCGCAAAAATCCAGGCGTCCAATCTCTGTTGATTGCCCTTAAGTGAAGAGAGGTATGTATGAAGACAATGCGAACAATACTCATGATAACGCTTTTCGCTGGAATAACGTGGGGGCAAAGTGCAACCAAATCAGCCAAGGTTGGGAATGCGAAAAACGCATTGAAGCAACCGGTGGAGATCGGCACAGTCCATTGGCAACGGGATTTTGATGCTTCCCTTGCCACCAGCAAAGCGACTGGCAAACCAGTTTTCGTGCTCTTCCAAGAAGTCCCCGGCTGTGCCGGTTGTCAGAAATTCGGACGCCAAGTCCTTTCCAATCCGCTGCTTGTCGAGGCTATAGAAAACGAGTTTGTGCCCGTTGTTGTGTTTAACAATCGATCGTCAGGCGACGACCCTAAACTATTAAAGCGATACAACGAGCCTTCGTGGAATTACCAAGTTGTGCGGTTCCTCGATCACAGCGGCAAGGACATCATCCCCCGTAAAGATAGAATTTGGTCGACGCCTTCGTTGGCGACTCGCATGATTGCCACACTCCAAAGTAAGAATCGATCGGTACCCAAGTATCTTCACACGCTAGCGGAATCCGATTCCGCAAAACACGACACTGCTGCCTTTGCGATGCATTGTTTTTGGACTGGAGAATACGAACTCGGAAAAATTGATGGAGTCGTCGCAACCGAGGCGGGATGGCTTGATGGGCGCGAAGTCACCTTAGTTAAGTACAACGCGAAGAAGCTCTCGCTGAAAAATCTTGCCATGCAGGCTCAACAGGTCAAGTGTGCCGACAAGATGTATACCGCCAACGGAACGCAGATCGGACGACTTACAGCAGGTAAGCTCGACAAGTCGTATCGCGCGGCGAAGGCCACCGATCAAAAGCGTCAACTGGCAAAATGGGACCAGATCCACAAAATCCCAAATGTCAACGCGATGCAACTCACCAAGATCAATGCGCTTGCACCGCGAAACATGAACAAGGCGCTTCAATGGCTGAGCCCCAATCAGCTCAAGCATTTTCGTCAAATGGTGGCGAGATAACGCCTAACACCGTTTCCTAACGGCGTTGTATCGAAAACACGCCCACGATGAATGGAACAAATATGTGATCGCGGTTGTCAAATTTGAACGGGTCGTGCGTCGAATCGCTCACTCGTGGACCAAGTGGATCGTCAATGGTCGTTCCGCTTAGGGTGAAGTTCACCATCCCGGGTGTCCCTGGCGGCGCGATGGCTCTGACTCTCACCAGATAATAGCCTTGTCGGAGAAAATCGGACATCGTGCTGGTATTTCCGACGTACGTAGTCAGATTCGCAACTTCTCTGCCACCACGCGTCGTGATTCGCATTTCCACCCTGGTTTCCTCAGACATCTCCCCGCTAGCATTCAGGTTGAAGTGAAAGAGCTGCGGGCGGGCGAGCGTGAGTCGATGGCGCGAGATGGAGTCGACGTCATCAAGGTTGGTCGAAGTAAACGTTTCCCTCTCAATTTCTGCGACGCCGAATACCGTGCTCATTTCATAGTCGGTAATTGTACCGTCGCTGGTGACTTCAATAACGTAGTCCTCTTGCCATTCGTGCTCGAACTGAACAACGTGAATCCAACCGTTGGACAAGACAACGTCGGTCGCGACCAGGCTCATGTCGTGCCGACTGTATACATTGACGGCAAAATTCGATTCGATGGATTCAGTGACGCGAACAGACACTTGAGCCCAATTTTCGGCACTGGTTGCATTGCTCGGTGTACTCACGTTGTAACGATCAACGTCGGATTCGGATTCAATCTGAGCCTGAACGTTGTAGCGACTTCCTTCAACAAACCCGGGAACGGTTTCCAGATTGGTACCTGATATATCATTGTCGCCATGGTCAATGTTGGTGAAGAGACTTCCACCCTGTAGAAAGTCTGACGCGAAATAGCCACGGAGGTCTTTCAAATGAACGTATCGAATGGGCTCGCGGACCATCTGATGAATCGCCTCGGCTGGCACTTCGTTCACGTCGTTGTACCAGACCAGCAGAGAGTAGCTGCCGGTTGCCAGCGCGTCCTCGCCGACGGCGCCGATGTCCACACTGTAACGGCCATTTCGACGTTCGTCGGCCGTTATCGTGACAGAGACGTCCTCGCCCGACGCACCTTCTGCGATCTTCAACTCTCCTCCAGGCGTCAGGACCGACAATCGTGGCGCGAGTTGACTGATTCCCGAGGCGACCAATTCCACAGTCACCGACCCCTGATAGTTCGATCCCAAGTGGAAGCGATATCGGTCAGTATCGTCGACCGTAGCAATGTCGGCGAATACAACCGATGGTGCCGTACCCCGCGGCGCTGCGCCTAAGCGATAGGCCGGAACATATTGCGCATACGGATTCGATTCATAAAAGTCGGGTGCGCGCTCGCCATAAATCGAATGCAGCGTTTCAATGTCTTCTGCTGTGGGCGTTAGCGAAGTCGGAATACCATGATGGAACATCGGCGATTCTGGATCTTCGCCGTGTTCAAGCCCAAAGACATGGCCAGCTTCATGCAACGTGATGGCAAAAAGATCGTCGACAGAATCGTATGATACGTTGCTATTGAATAAGATGTCCCCAGCCCATGTGCCGTCGATGACCTGCAGCGAAGAAATGGAGGTGGCATACAGTTCTTTATCGAGCGGAACCGAACCGATACGAATATCGCCGAATCGGTCGTCATTGCGATTAGCGCCATTCGCACCAAACTTGGAACCATCATCGCTGACGACTCCAATGTCACTATTTGTATGTTGCGCCCAGGTTTGAAAGCCCCGCAAGATTGCGGATTGCCACTCGTCACGTGGCGCCAAAGCATCCATCTGTGCGAACAGCGTACTCGAGTCGGACGCAATCTCCGTTCCATCGGGTGCAAAGCTAAGGGAGAATCGAGCATCCGAACCGGCAAGAACACCGTCGCTATGCAGAAGTATCCTTTGCTCTAACGGTTCCGTGAAAAGCTTCTTGGCGCGCGGACTTGTACGTCGATTCATCGTCTATCCCCCGAACGATAAGTGACTCTACCGAGTGCCTTGCTGTCCTCGAACATAACGAATCTCCGGCTGCTTCACAAATAGATAAGAAAAACACAGGCGATGAGTACATCCACACGCATCACTCCGCTCCCAGACTGCGTTGGCTTGGTAAGCGGGAGAACTGACGGAAGAGAGTCGTCATGGACTGAAAGTGCTCATTATCTGCCAAAGCGCCGAGATCAGGATCTCCATCAGCCAGCGTCACCAGCGACAAATCCTCCACAAAACTCAGCGATAAGTGGTTCAGGGCCTCCCACACAAGTTGGTCGGCGTCAACGGATGCGGCTTCTGGAAGCAATAAGGCATAGACGCAGCCAATCTGGTATCGCGTTACCGGATCGATGGGCATCCGCTGAAGTTGCAGCGCGTCCGCCATCGCCAATTCTCTCGAGCCGGCACGTGCATACATAACGGCACGACCGGCAAGGGCAACCGCGTCATCAGGATTACTTTCGATCGCTCGCCCCAGGATTTCGATGGCTTGGTCATTCCGTTTGAGCGACTCTGCGCAAACGTGCGCAATATTGTGCATAGCCGTTTGACAGTACGGGGCCAATTCAAGTGCTTGTTCGAAATCCTCTAAAGCCCCCTGGGGCTCACGACGAATACGGGCGACTCCGCGTGCAACCCAACTACTGACGTCGTTCGGTGTCTTCCTCAACCCGGTTTCCGCATCAGTTCTTGCTTCCATTGTATTGCCCAGTCGGCGATGCAGCCGCGAACGAATGAAGTAAGCCCTCGTCGGAACGGAGTCGTCTTCTAACGCAGTATTCAGGTCTTGCAGTGCAAGATTATCCTTACCTATCGCGATATAGGATAATGCCCGATTCAACAGCGCAGCACACCTGTCGGGATATTGCCGCAGCACTGCCGAGAAACTGTCGACGGCTTGCGCGTATTTCTTCTGCCGCAGCAGGCATTCGCCTTTTCGTGCTTCCGGAACGATGGATTCCGGTAGCAAAGTCTGACTGACGTCAAAACAGGCTTCTGCATTCGCATGACGACCTAGGCGCAAATACGTCTCGCCAAGCATCAGCCATGAGGTAGAATCCTGTGGCGCGTTCCTGGTCGCCTTCTTGAAAGAACTTTCGGCTTCCTGCCATTTCCGATTGTGAAAATGTTCGATTCCTACAAGCAGGTCTTCGAGCGGTACAGAGACGACTTTGTTTGGCGCCGGTTGCGAAACGACCGGATGTTTGGGTTCAGTCGACGTCGCCACCAGAGCGTTCAAACGTGCATGTTGAATCTTGACGGCCTTGTTTTCACCGCCGATCCATCTTGCAGCTGTACGATTCCATCTCATGGACTCGGAACGTAACGATTCCACGTCGCCATCTTTTGATTGCGTGGCTTCGTAGTCCACGGCGAGAGCAAGCAACCAGCTCAAGGTTCCCGCTTGCTGTCGCCATTGTCGTTTTTGAGCGGGACTTAACGAATCCCAATGCGAATGTGCTCCAGGAGCATCGGCGACCTGATACGTGGCAGCCACTTCCGTCGCGTCGTCGAGGAGCTTTTCCGATTCGATAGCGTCCAATTGCACTGCCGATAACTCAGGCGTCAGCTGTTTAACCGATTGAGAAAACTGATACAGCGCATGAGTCGCTCGAGCCGAAGCAACTTGAGATTCTCGCCACGTCCATCCAAGCCCAACAACCAGCAATCCGATCATCGCAGCCACGGCGGCCGTCGAGAACGAAAAGAGGCTGGGGTTGCGCCGTATCCACTTCGAGGCTTTCTCTTTCCAATCATTTCGAACGTGAATCAGCGGCTGATTCTGCAGGTGACGCCGTAGGTCGTCGCGAAGATCACCCGCAGATTGGTATCTTTCATTGATGTCGTAAGTAAAACACTTTGACATGATGGCTTCGACGGCTGGTGTTACCGACGCATTGAAGGAGCCTGCGGCTTTTGGCGCTGCGCGGCGTTCCTCGATCAACTGACTGGGTGAGATTGGTGCAGCCGACGGTTCCCAAGGAGCAAACCCGGTAATCATTTCGTAGAGAACTACTCCGAGCGAATAAACATCCGACCGCGCGTCCACGTTGCCAAGCTCGTCCATCGCCTCTTCCCTAGGAAGGAAACTGGCGATTTGCTCAGGAGCCATGTAGGGAATCGTACCACCCGCCATATCAGGTTGTGTCAGGTCACGATCCACCGAAACGGCAAGATTAAAATCCAAAAGCTGTGGCTCCGCATCGTTTCTCAAAAGAATATTTGCGGGCTTGATATCGCGGTGAATCACACCGCGACCATGCGCATGCTCCAACCCATCGGCTAGCCGTTCCACGATCCACAAGACAGCATGAAGATAAGAGCTATCATTCATAAACCGCTGTGCTTCACTAACGGAAGCCAAGTTGGGTTGAGTCCCAGAATCGTCTTTAACAGCCTCAACAATGGCCGATCCCGATTCGGGGATCTGCGCACCGAAATTCCTCAATAATGACGCTACCGTTGTATGTCCTGAAAATGGCATACAAATAACTGAGCGAGTAGAATCTCCCACCGGTTCATGGACGGAATAGATGGGCACGATATTGGTATGTTGAAGCAGCGCCAGTCGCTGGGCTTCCTGCGAAGGCAAGTCGGCGAACTTTAATACGACGAGCCGTCCAGCAAGCGACTGCTGCTTGGCTAACCACGCCTTACCAAAGGCGCCTTTTCCCAACTCTGCCACAATCTCAAAATCGCCCCACACCGATCCCGGCTCGACGTCGTCAATCGTGATTTGCGGTGGCCGCATCGGATTGGAGAAAAGTGTACGACTGCGTCCTGGCGTTTTGGTATCGGTATGATGTCTGGCGTCTCCAAATCTGGATTCCCAATCGTCCGCATCGATTTGATAACGCGACCTATACTCATTGATGATGGTGGCAGGCTCGCCCGACGTCCGCCGCAGACGATACTCGAGAAAGGCGATTTGCGTTAGTGCACCGGCATCCAGAAACGCCCGTGGGAATCGCTCCCGATAATGATCAATCGCTTTCGGTCGCAAACTGCGCCAACTGATATCCATATCCTTCTGGATCAATTCGACGAGCACGGACAGGTAACGCGGATCACGATCGCTGGGCAGGTAGTCGACCAGTCGCGTGTCTGGCCAGTTTGCAATTGCGGTTTCAAAGGCAGAGACGTACTTCGCGACCACCGAATCGCGTGCAGCGCCGACTGAAAACTCAATACTTGACATCCTGTTCCCACCCAACGTGCCGCTTGGTGAAAGATTACGTTACCGCATCAGCATAGGATGATTCTGGATATTTTGACAAGGATTCGTACATCGCCACGAATTCTCCAGCGTCTGCAGCCACAACAATCACGTAGAATCCGCAAACCGACATCAATTGTGTGGTCCGACAGGTCACGCTTCCCCCATAAGTTCTTCGAACCAGAGGACGACTTCCTCGTTCCCCTGAGTCTCTAGCTCAAGGCAGACACGCTTCCATTCGCGACTGGTTTCCAGTTCCGCTCGCAAATTCCGAGGGGTAGCGCTAAGAAGAATCGACTTGGCGTTCGCAAGAAGATCGTGGATACGATTGCGCAGCGCGACGCCATCCACGTCGGCCAACACCGACTCGATCTGGCAAATGATGTGATCGAACGGCTGCCAAGTCGCGTTCTCGCCGACAAGAACGTGTTGCACAATTCGAAAGTCTCTCGATTGCCGATGAAACTGAATGTACTCGCTCAGGGCCGGATGCACAAAATAGTGACTGGACCGGGGCAAGTCGCGTGCGGTGTCCGTAAGCATATCATCCGGTTGGCGGAATCGCTGCGACTCGACATCCTGGTCATCTCGACGTACCACTCCCAGCAATCCTGTAAGGAACAAGTCACGGAATGGATGGAATAGCTGTGGCGATTCTTCACCAAAGTGATGGTAGGTATCCTCGGGCAATCCATTGAATCGAGCGCTGATCGCAATCGCGTCATCGTGTGAAACGATGTTCACCGGAAATTGTGACAGAAAGTTCAGCCGCGTCGCCTTATCCTGAAGGCAATCAAGGAAAACTGCTGACTCCTCAAACAAATTCGCCACCAAGCCCACAGCGCTGGTCTTGCGCACAAGATTGCAGTAACGAAATTCACTCAGCGAGTTGGCGATCGTTGACAACTCAGAGGCGATTGCGACAAAATCTCTCGGCCTTCCAAATGTGTAGCGGCGCAAAAAGTTGAAACTATCTTCGGGGCGTTGACGCCGAGCGTGCTTAATGACGTTGACGCCAATGAATTCCTTGTAGCCAGCGGTACCTTCGTAGCAACTCGCCAGCCGATCCAACATGGCGCAAAGATCGTCGTCCGTGTATCTCAACAAAGTCGTTGCGCCGAAGAGGTTGGACTTGATGTCCGATTCATAATTTGCAAACGCTTCCTGTCGGATCGAGGCGAACACCTTTACGTGGCTATTGGCATTCATCAGGTCCCACGCAGCCTCAATCAAACCGGCTTGCACGTTAATCCATGCCTGCTGAGATAACCTGCGGACTGCCTGATCGACTTTATCCACAAACACAAAGGTTGCCCCATGGACTTGCCGCAATTGTTGATCGAGAAAATTCTCTGTCGACTCAATAAGCTGGTTAAACGCCCGGATCGGCAGGTTCGTCAACTCTTTGAAAGCAACGGAAGGTTCCACCTTCACACCCCGCAACCAACGTTGCACCCGTTTCGGAAATGGCTCGAGCTCAAATAATTGATCTTCCTCAAGCAACGCACCATGATGCGATAAAATGGAGATGCGTAATGCCGCACCCCATAGTCGTTTACAAGTCGTCAACTCACGCAGTGGTGACTCGTTCTTCTCTGACAGCATCTTCATCTCGCCCATAAAATCGAGATAAGGACGGCCAGTCGGAATCATGACGACTGCTGCGTTCTCACCCGTCTTGTCGGTCAGCAATTGCCGCTTAAAAGTTAGCAAGAGTGTCTTGCCCAGTCCCTTGGTCGCTGAAAGAAAGTACTGGTTCCTCCGGAGTAGAAATCCATCGACAAGCTCGTTGCGAAAAACGACTTTATCCAGATCTTGGATATCAATCTGATTCGCGTCGGTAGCCCATACCTGGTTCGATTTAGAGGCCCGCTCCTCTTTTCTAGGTTGAGGAGCCGGTCGCTTAGGAATACCAAGCACGTCAATCGCTCGCACGATCCGTTGAAACGTCTCGGAGGGATCTGATTGGGAGTACTCAATAATTGCAGCCGCGCCCAAGGCTGGTCGCCAAATCGGTTGATGGCTGGCAAACTCTTCCAGCGAAATCCCGACCAGCACTGGCAAGCACGGACGCCCCAACCGGTTGGCGGTCATGATCTCGTTGGCGAAACCCGACTCGGAAAGCGATTTGCGGGAAATCAAGAGCACCGTAGCCTTCGCCGCTTTGATTGAATTCTCGACTTGTCGTGGCAGTGGCAAACCTGGAATCGCGTCTTGCTGATAGTACCATGTCGGATACCCTTCACAGCCTAACGCCCGCGCCAATCGTCGTGCGATCAATGATTCGCCCGCCGTCAACGATATATGCACCACTCGCCCCGATTCGTCTTGCGGGTCTTCCGCAGTCTCCGAGCAAAAAGCGGCGGCGAACTCACGACAAGTCGCAAAGCGCTGCATAGGATCCTTTTCTAACGACCGCATAACAGCATCGGATACGACCTTAGGAATCGCCGGAAACAACTCATGGATGATGGCAGGTGTGTCGAACTTCTGCATACGCAGCACTTTTACCAGTGAATCCGATTGAAATGGTCGATAGCCAGCCAACAACTCGTAGGCGATCAGACCCAATGCGTACTGATCGGTTCGCCCATCTACGGGCCGACAAGCGGCTTGCTCCGGCGACGCATAAGCCACCGTGCCGCGAAAGACGCGTTCGTTCGGGTCGACATGGAGATTTCGCGCAATGCCAAAATCAAGAATCTTCGGCGTTCCATCACTCGCAAGACAAATATTCTCTGGCTTGAGGTCGCGATGAACGACTCCCTTCGCATGGGCAAAATCCAACGCATCCGCCAAGGCAGCCACTAATGTTTGAACAACCGACAATCGCCAGCGAGGTTGTTCGATCATAGCATGGCGCAACATTTTGCCTTCGACATACTCAAATGTTGTAAACGGCTGCTCGACATGTTTTCCAAAATCGTAAACCGCCGCAATGTTCTTATGCGACAATCGAGCCGCCATTTTTGCTTCGCGAGCCAATGCGACTTGGAGCGCCTCGATCTCGTTGCGACGCTCGACTTTCAAAGCCACATTGCGACCGAGCACATTGTCATGCGCCAGAAAGACAATGCCGTTCCCGCCCTCGCCAAGCTTGTCGCGCAGCACGTACCGCTCGTCGACAAGATCACCAATGATGAGGTCGCTGAGTACGCCACCGATGGCTGGGAGAGAAATCGTTGGTGTCCCAATGCCACGCTGCGGATCAAGAACGTCCGAAATTTCACAGTACCACAGTTCCGGTTCTTTCAGGCGGGCTACCGGAGTCCCCGGGTGCTCGCCAAGTCGATTGAACCGCTGTTCACACTCGGCGACTTCTGAGACATAAGATCGAAGCTTGTCGATAAGTTCAGGAGCCACGGTATGGCTCTGGAGAAACCGATCGACGTTCGACGACGAAGAATCGACTCGCCAATCCTCAAATATTCGGACGATGACATCCAGTTCTTTGCCGCTGTCTTCTCGCATGCCACTATCCGGGTCGGCCGAGTGCTGCCCGATTCGCCCTGCGGCAAAACGAGCTGGTCTCAAAGGAAATTCTGTCTGTCGCCCTCTATCATCGCATCGCCTTGTTGAGGGATGGGATAACGCGTTGGAGGTGTCGAACCACCGCAGCCTTGCTTCTACCTTGTCGGTCCGCAATCTCCTGATGCGTTAGATTATGCCAGAATCTCATCAGGATGACTTCCCGGTCATCAGGGTCCAACTCGGCAATTTTCGCATGCAATTTAATTTCTTCCTCAGCCGCCTCGACTTCGTTGGAAGGTTCCGCCCCTAAATCCGGGTGAGAAACCCACGAATCTTGCCACTCTTCCGGCAATCGATTCTTACGACAAGCATCTCGGTACGTATTGAGCATGATGGTCAGCAACCACTTGGCAACTTGAAACGTCGATTGTCCCATCATCGAAGCATGATTCGTCCACGCCTTTGCCATCGTTACGCCAAGCAAGTCCTCCGGTGACAGATGACGTTGCAGTCGCGAGTCTCGCAATAACACCGTGGCCTTCGCTAGTAACGCTGGCTGAAACAACGAAACTAGTTGATCCCACGATTTCCGATCCCCTTCTTTCAATTCGGGAATCAACGCCGTTATGTGGGGATATGACTCAGCCATAAATTCAACATCTCTAAGAACCGACAGTCCACCTCACAAAGTTTTATCAGAACCAGGCGTCGGCGCAAATATTGCCCCCAGTATCCTCCAACGCTTGAAAGCTATTCCGACGTGGATTCAGCCGATATGATTGACTTGGCGTTCGTCACAAACTTCGCGACCAATCGCTTGACTAAACCGTCATGCGGGCCCAAGCCATGTCCTGTCGCCTCCAGTTTAATGTGCGAGACATGCGAGCCCCTGTAATCGTAGCGTACAACACCACGCTCAATCGGTTCACCATCTTCATCCGCGATAGGTTCGCCACGGAAGCCCTGATGCGTCGCCCATGCCCATGCAGTCCGCTGAGCCGACAAATGCCGAGCGGTGCGCCCACGTAATCCACCTGCGTATGGCACGACGCGATCTTCCACTCCCTGGATCGTCAAAATATTCGTCCGGCGGCCGGGCTCCACTTTGCGATCGTAGATTCGCTTCGAGTCGTCGGATCGTTTCCAGAAGGCTTGGTCGTGAAATTGCTCCTCGGTCATTGACGAAATGAGCGGCACGGCCGCGCGAATTTTCCCAGCCCCGTCGACTTCGATCAACAGACGATAAATGAACCCGGCACCGTTTGAAAAACCGATCAACGAAACATTGGTCATATCCGCCTCAGGATGATTCTTCGGAAGATCATCCAGTATCGCCTCAAAAAAGGCTACGTCTGGAGCCAGTGACCTTTCATCAGAAATATTCCAACTTCGTTCGTATCCCTGCGGCGCTACCAACAATGCCCGTGGCAATAACTGCGGCCAGTTTCCAATCATTCTGCGTGCCTGTCCCCCATTGCCATGAAACAGAAATACCACGGGACTCTTCCGATTTGTGATCGCCGATTCTCGAGGCATGGTAACGAAGTACGGTCGATCCAGCCCTTCCGGTTCTTGCGGCCAAACCTGCCTCACGGAATAACGTTTTGAAGCGACCTTTCGCGGTTCGTGCTCGTCATCAGCTCGACTGGCAGCATTGTGCTGCTGTTCCGTCTCGGTCTGAGCCCTCAAATCAACATCTTGTGATTCGCCAATCGCGACCAGCGTCAGCGCAAACAATATGGGACAGATCTTGGTGGCAAACTTTTTCATGACCGGCAAATCAATCCTCAATGACAAGGAACGACTAGAAAAATTACAGGCACTGCTTAACGGTTCACCTGCGCAACATCTTAGGGCACTACGATTCTGCTTAGGCGGCATATCATTCCGAATCGTGACTGACGCCACGGTGGCGTCATGGACTTAGCAGGCTCATTGGTAGATTTTTTTAACCTACAATTGCACGTGCTGGTAGCCGGAAAGTAATAATCAATCTGAACCTGTACCATCAGGGCATCCGCTGATGCGCCAACAGAACTGAGCACTGTGATGATAGAACTACCGGTTTCCTTTCAGGCACATGTCGCGACACCAGAAGAATTATTCGACGTGGTTAGTCTCGTTTACGCGTCGGTTGACAGCATTCAACCCCACGAAAGACGAACCACGGAACGTGAACGAGCCTTCATGGCGGTTGCAATTCAGTATCTTGACGACTCGTACCAGCCGTATGGCGATGAAGTCTGCGGCTTGACTCGAGACGTTTCCGTCGGTGGACTCGGCATCCTATGCCACGAGGCCGCTCCAACGAAAAATGCACTCGTAACGTTTCCCGAGTTGGGCACCGATCCCATCTTGATGAAAGTCACCTTTTGCATCGGCTTAGGTCCTTTCTTCCATATTGGCACAAGCTTCTGTGTCGATTGGACCTAAAACAAGCCATCTTGTTAGCAGTTACTTCTTGGGCAACCGATAAACCACGCCGTCTCGATAGCCAGCCAACCTTGCCTTGATTTCACTTGCGAAACCGGACTTCTGATCAGCGAGCACGATCTTCAGAGCTTCTTCGGCGGCTCTAACAGCTTTCGCAAATTCCCCGGTCTCAGCGTATGCCGCCCCGAGTACGTCAAGCACCATTGGGTTCTTGCGATCTGTCGCGCGCGCCGCTGATTCCGCCAGCGCGACCGATTCCCCTCCGTTGCGAATCGAGTCGCTTGGCGCCGCCGCAAGCACCCAAGCCACTCGCGAAGAAATCACAGGATCATTTGGCACGAGTTTCAATAGTCGTCGATACGCATCCAAGGCTCCCGGCCAATTGCGCACGCTCTCCTCACATTGCCCGATGCGAAACCACAACTTTTGATCCTCGGGGCTGCTTTTAATGACTTTGCGAAACTCCGCCACAGCATCAGCAATCTCCCCCAGCTTCAACATCGCTTCTCCGCGATACAGTGCCGTTCGAGGATGATTCGGTGAGAGGCGATCGACGTCGTCCAATAGCTCAAGGGCTTGCGTCAATTGCCTGGATTCCATGACAGCCGTAATTCGATTGAAACGGTGATCAAGTTCGTTGGGAGCCAGGCGTGATGCCATGGCAAAGCTTTCAGCAGCCTTTGAATACTCTCGGTTGGCAGCGTAGATCTGGCCGAGTAACTCATGAGCCACCACCATGTCGCCATCGAGTTTGACCGCCTGCTTCAACAACGCCTCAGCTCGTGGAGCTTCTCCGCGCTTTCTGACGGCAAGCGCCAGGTTAAACAGCGCTGCTGGTTTTGGATTAGGTCTGGCGTCAACTGATCGCTTTAATAGCATCACAGCCGAATCGAGATCGCCGTTCTCACCCGCCAGTACGCCAAGCTCCATGAGCGCATCGACGTGATTCGCATCTGCGGCAACCAACGAATTGAGAATCTCGGTCGCTCTCGCATCATCACCCTCTTTTCGCAGGCCAACTGCGTTCGTCCAAGCCGTCCGTTTCCAAATTTCTCCCTGATCTGCTCCGTGCAGTTTCTTGCCGAGTACTAACGCCTCACTCCCAAAACCGGCTTCCCACAAACGCGCAGCCAGTTTGTCGATCGGTGGGCGCCCCACCTCGGCGATCCAGCGCCCCTTAAAGGGTACACTCCGATCAGCCCTTGACTTCGCCGACTCCATTGTGCAAGCCACGTCTTCCAACACGCGTTCAATCGCGACGGGGCCTTTGTAGACAGCCGCCAACATACCACGGCGATCAATCAAGAGACTCGTCGGAACCGGAAGTGGCCGATGATCATCACGAAATATCAATGTGTCATTAATGCTCTGCAGTATCTCGATCAACTTCGGCGTCGCGGTTCCCGATTCGTGTTGAAAACCCAATCGTTCAAGCACCTGCTTCGAGGCGTCCATTCCCAAGGCTGAATCACTCGACAAATCATCCACGGAGACCGCCACAATCTTCACTTCAGCGCTGCGAATGCGATCCGCCTCTTCGTTCCATTTTTTCAACTCCACCAAGCAAGGCTGACACCACGAAGCCCAGATGTTCAACAACACCCAATCGCCTTGCGTATTCGTCGCATCGACAAGAGCGTCTTTCGAAGTTCGATATTCCAACGGTGGCAACACCACGGAAGTCGGGAGCAAACTGGCCGATGCAGAAGTCGACTTCGCCTTGGCCAACGCCCCCTCCGTACTAATGCGCCCTACGTCCGGTGGACTCCACCGCGTCAATTCAGTCGCCCCTTGCCGCAACTCGTAGAACAAGTCCGTTTTCACCGGAACATCAATAGGAAACCAATCTGCACCTGGCCAGCGAATTTCCATTCTCTCGATCGAATTCGCTTCGCCCAAACCAAAATGTAACCATTTGGAGTTCTGTGACAGATATCCTTCTCCAGCCCTTATCGTCTTCATGATCCAACGTGGCGCTTCATCAGTCGAGCTGATCGAGACTCGCAACCTGGCCCCAATACCGTCTCGATTCGCGTCTGTACCAATCAGTCGAATCGAAAGAAAATGGTTGGCTGAATTTAGATCATTTCGCAGAAACCGGAGCTGAGGAGCCGAACGATTCGCGACCCAATAGTCAAGATCGCCATCAAAATCCCAATCGCATACGGCGATCGCTCGACCATCGTCGGCAAAATCGAATTGACTTGCCCCAGAAGCATTTGCGAATTCTCCATCGCCTGTATTCAAATAGAGGCAATTGCGTTCGCCGCCGCTGAATGCGTGCCCTAAACGCACCAGCCGGTTAAGTTGCTGACTGGCGACCGCGTACGGATGTTCTTCCGCGATTTTCTTCTTTGTAGGGGGCGATTGCGACACGACCTGTCGCCAAAAGAAACTTCAGAGATCGCCCGTATCATCCGTCGAGATATTGCCGTTCAAAACCAATAGGTCGTCCAACGAATCATTATTCACATCGCTGAACATCGAACCCCATGCCCATCGACCCATCGTGACCTCAGATGACTGGCTGACATCGGTAAACGTGCCATCACCACC
>CAYYHV010000134.1:0-16735 GCA_964471695.1 uncultured Pirellulaceae bacterium | reverse complement strand
AAAGACAGATTGGTCACCGAACGGGAGCGATCCAGAGTTATCGTCGCATTGGTAACGATACTGGTCCCAAAAGTGGTCTCCGTACCATTCGGTATGGCACCGATATCCCAATTCGAAGGTGTTTCCCAATCACCACTGCCTAGTGAAATCCATTCCGCACTAAACGCTGACGCATTGAACACGCCTACAGCCACCAGAACCGTGATACGAGAGAGGGCGTAAAGCCAGCGCAGACATCTAGATCGAACAACGGGACAACTAAACATGCGGGGCTCCGTGAAACGCTTATTGTCAATCAAGGCAGAAGCAGGTTCAAATCCACCCCATTACACCCATTGGATTTATATCTTCAGACACCGTTTTAGCATGCGTTGGGGTAAGTGAAAAAGAGGCAAAATGCACTAGAACCTGAAGTCGATTGAATCTGACCGAAATCAGTCAACATTGTCATGACCAGAATCAGAGTACCGTCCTTTACTAACGGGGCTTGTGCCGTTTCGTTAACAAGTCGCACAAATACCAGTCCGCGAGAACTTTCTGGGCTCCTTTGGTCGGCTCGTTAAAAAACATTAAAATTCTGAGCTCTAAGTTAAGAAGATCGACGTCCAACCGACGAACACTTTGTATCTCAATCCCACCAATCAACTGATACGAGGATACCGTGACTCAGTTTCTGTCCAAGTTTGCATTGATTGCAATCGTCGCTTGCCTCGTCCACCCAACGTACACATCGGCTCAGACTGTCGAGACACCGTCCGAAGTTGTCGTGAAGTCACCGGATCACACATCCCAAATCACTGCGATGCTGGAAAAGTACCGTGAATACGGTCAGCTTAACGCGGCGGTACTGGTTTGCGAAAAAGGGGAGCCGATCCTTCGCGAGGGCTACGGGTTGGCCAACTTCGAGTGGGATATTCCGATCAAGCCAACGACGAAGTTTCGTATTGGGTCGGTAACAAAGCAGTTCACTGCAGCGCTCGTTCTCCAGCTGGTTGAAGATGGAAAAGTGGAACTTGACGAACCGATCACAACCTATCTACCCAAATATCGAAAAGATACCGGAGATAAAGTTACCGTTCACCATCTTCTTAATCACACCTCGGGCATTCCCAGTTACACCACTCCCGACTTTTTTGCCAAGCACAGTCGCGATTCCTATGAGCTGGACGAATTTGTCGAGCAGTTTGCAAGCGGAGAATTTCAGTTCGATCCGGGTACGCAATTCGCCTACAACAACTCGGGATACCATCTTCTCGGAGCCATCATTGAGAAAGTCAGCGGCAAGAGCTACGCCGACCAACTTCAAGAACGCATCCTCGACCCACTGAGCATGACGGATTCGGGCTACGATGTGTCGGCGACCATCCTCAAGAATCGCGCTCAGGGATACGAGAAAACCGCGACCGGTTTCAAGAATGCCGACTATCTCGATATGGGAATTCCGTATTCGGCTGGATCAATGTACTCAACCATCGACGACCTGCTCAAATGGGATCGTGCACTTCGCAGCAATTCAGTCCTCACGAAAGCGAGTAAAGAACTGATGTTCAAGCCAGGCATGGGTAACTATGGATATGGCTTCTTTATTGAACAACGAGAACTCGGTAGCACCAACGAAACGACCAGGGTGGTTCAGCACGGCGGCGGCATCAACGGATTCAACTGTCTGTTCACACGCGTTGTCGATCAGAATCACTTGATCGTCATTCTTGATAACGTCGGCATGGGTAACCACCACGGCGACATCACAAGTGCCATCATCAACATCCTCAATGACGAACCGTATGACCGCCCCAAGAAGTCTATTGCGGATGCGTTGGCAAGGGTGGCTATGAAATCTGGTGGAGCCGCCGCGGTATCCAAGTATCGCGATCTCAAAACGGACTCTCCCAACGTCTACGATTTCGATAACGAAGAGGCGTTGAATCAACTGGGCTATCGACTCCTCGGAGACAAAAAGATCAAGGATGCCATCGAAGTTCTCAAACTGAATGTCGAGATGTTCCCCGATTCTTTCAATCCCTACGACAGCCTCGGGGAAGCTTATCTCGCTGACGACCAAACCGATCTGGCTCTGGCAAACTATAAGCAGTCGGTCAAACTGAATCCCGAAAATGAGGGCGGCAAACTTGCCATCAGCAAGCTCGAAGGAAATGAGGCCAAGGTTGATATAGCTAAATTGAAACTATGCGTCGGCAAGTATGAACTTCGTCCCGGTTTCGTCGTCACAATCACACTGGAAGACGGAATCTTGATGGGCCAACCGACTGGCCAGGAAAAAGTCGAACTCCAAACCCTTTCCGAAACGACGTTCATCGTCCCGTCGGTCAAAGCCAACGTTAAATTCACCAAGGACGAGAACGGCGCAGTCACTGGAATGATCTTGACTCAGGGCGACAATGAACTTGTTGGGGAAAAGTTGGAATAGCCGCCAACCTCCTAAGCGCAGGCGTGCGCCGCCACGGAGTCATAGTTCGACGGGAGCTTAAAGTTCAAGGATTTCTCGGACTTTGCAGGCCAAGGTGTGTGTATTAACGCACAAAATCCAGTCGACTGGTCGCACCCTACAATATTGAAACACCAAGTCTCAGCGAAACAGTGATTTACGCAGCCTGGGAACGGCGATACCATTTAGCATCGCCGGCAGGGTGTCGGCGAGATGATACCAATCATTCGAGAGGGATAACGATGAAACTCAAGCTGTTGGCAGCATGCATCGTGCTGTTAGCGTTTGGTTGTGCACAGCAACCAAGCAGCGAGACGACAACGTCATCGACTCCCGCGGCGGCAACACAGTTGACTTCTAGTACAGTCAGCTTCAGCGTCACGGGCATGACATGACCATCTGGCTGAGGCGGCAAGATAAAAGCCGCTTTGGCTGGGTTACCGGGTGTAACCGTCGACGAAGTAACAAGAGGTTCCGTAACGTGCTCTGGCGAAGAACTTGACAAAGCAGCCATCATTGCTGCTATCGAGGGAGCCGGTTATGGAGCATCACTTGCGAACTGATAACGCGATCCATTGATCGCGAATTGATTTGCCAAGGCGGCCGAGGATTCTCCCGGCCGCTTTCTTTTTTGGATAGGCTCGAACACGGGGATTGATAAGTCATGAAACCGATCGCCCAGCCTTATCGTCCGAGGCTACGACATCATGGTCGACTAGGTATCCTGTTGTTCTCACTTATGGCGATGTCTTGCCAACGGCCACCAACCCCGCCCACCGATGCGAGTCAAGCGGCTCGACCCGCAGTCGTCAACTTCCCAACGACTCCCATCCAACTCGAACGACCGCTCGGGTTACCCGAATATCACATTCGATCGGATAACCCGCTGACTGAAGAGAAGATCGCGCTCGGACGCAAATTATTCTTCGACAGAAATATTTCTCTCGATCGCAGTATGTCGTGTGCGACTTGCCATGACCCCGAATTGGGTTGGTCCAATGGCGAGCGCTTCGCCGTTGGTGTGAATGGTCAAACCGGACGTCGGAACGTGCCAACCATCCTTAACGCGGCGTTTTATCGAGCGTTATTCTGGGATGGGAGAGCGGGCAGCCTCGAGGGGCAAGCCCTTTTTCCGATTCTGAATCACGATGAAATGGGGTTGGCCTCGCATGCAGCGCTTGTTCAACGTATTACGGAAAACAAAGAGTATCGGCAGCAATTTGCGGCAGCGTTTCCAGACGGCATCACGGCCAACAACGTTGCTCGGGCATTGGCATCCTACGAGCGGACCATCATTGCCGGCAACTCGCCCTATGACCGATACGTTGCAGGCGACAAAACGGCGATGTCGCCCGCGGCGGAACGTGGCATGATGCTATTCCTCAACAAACAGAAGAGCAAATGTGTTATCTGCCACGAGCCGCCCATTTTTTCTGCAATGTTCTATCACAACCTTGGCGTTGGAATGGACGGGGAAACACCTGACCTGGGGCGTTTTGAAATTACTCGGCTCGAAAGCAATAAGGGGAAGTTCAAAGTCCCTACGGTTCGCGACGTGAAAGATACGGCTCCCTACATGCACGACGGAAGCATCGCAACGCTGGAGGAAGTCATCGAGTTCTACGATCGTGGCGGCATCCCCAATCGTCACCTTTCCAAAGAAATGCGTGGCAAGCTGAACCTAAGCAAAGAAGAGAAATCCGATCTCCTGGCGTTCATGGTGGAAGGTCTCAGTTCCGACGACATGCCGACTCCTTGAGTGCCATGGAGTGCTTCTTGTGCCAGCACAATTTACGTTCCCTGTAGATAATCCCATGCGCTGATCATAACTCTTTGTTATGTTCGACTTGCCAGCGGATCGCCAGGCGGAACTCTCACTGATCCCGTTTGACTTGAACTGGCATCTGACACATGTTTCAGATGGGCGCCGTTGACGGCAGCCCTGATGACCCAACCGATCCTCCGTCGAGCCTCTTTTCGCTCGATGGACACTCGACTTGGCTCGTCCGATAAAGGCAAACCGATTGCGAAGTCGGGACGCAAAGTCACGGATCCCACGGGGATGGCCGGGCTCCCGAAGCGCGAACCAGAATCCGCGATACTTGCCATTTCGCACTTATCCCAAGTCGAGGTCCAATGCAGAGTTCGAGAATACTTGTGGCTGATGACAGCCGCACTGTTCAGGTTTGCCTGAAACGCATGCTTACGGCGGCTGGCCACGAAGTCGCTCTAGCAAGCGATGGTCGCGAAGCCGTCGATCTTGCGGGTTGGTGGTCTCCACAACTCGCTATTCTGGACATCCTCATGCCGGAAATGGACGGCTATACCGCATGTGATGAGATCCTGAAACAGACGACGATACCGATTGTCTTTCTGACGAAAGAGCCCGGAAAGCACCTATCCGCTCTGGGAATGGAATTGGGAGCCTACCTTTCCAAGCCGGCGGATGAAGAAACGCTGCTCGCCACCGTAAACGGATTGTTACTCAACAGAAACTCAGAAGTCTGCCCAAGGTGATCATGATTGCAATTGATTTTCCCGTTCTATCCAATCGAGAACATGGATCGACAACGCTCAGAGAAGAACTGAACGAATTTCTGAATAAGACGCACACCGAGTTGGACAGCATCCGCGCTCTCATCCCGACGACTGAGGTTTCCGCAAGCGATCAACAAAACGAGGACTCCACGATCGAACAAGTAAACCGCGTCGTCGATTCGCAATTGCCACCGGAGCATCCAAACGAACGCCCCCTCATCGTTCAGGAAGCGATCAACACTCCAACCGACCGACTCCAGGCAATCAGACTCCAAATCCAACAACAGTTAGAAGTCGACTAAGCAAACCCCAAAAATCTATCTACCCCAAGTCACCCTAGTTATTGAAAGACGGAATGAACGCGCAGCATCTCGCCAAACCAACATCGGAAGACCGATCTGGATTGGACTCAAGTAAACACTGCGTTTTTCATTGCGGCAATAACTGGTACTCTGTCCCGGCCATGTCGGTTCGTGAAATTGTCGCACCACCAGAGCTGGTGCGCCTGCCACATTGTCATCCCTCACTCTTGGGGCTGTGCCATCTCAAGAATGAGTTCATCCCGGTGCTTTCGCTCTCCACGCTACTGTACCTCGACGATCCGCGCGAGCCATTGCCGACTGCACGACTCCTTGTTTTCCAGACGACGGCTCCTTGGTCATTGATGATCGACGACTCGGCAACCCTCGAATCGATCGAGACAAGTGTCGCCCACGAAACCAATGCTGGCGACCCGCTCCTTGGGACTGCAATGATCCGCGACAAGATCGTCAAAGTTTTGCAACCGGAGCGTCTGCATTCGATGGTACAGAAGATTCACGAAGCGTTTTGGCATCCTGCACAAGTCGACGTCGAACAAAAACAACAGGAAGAAGCAAGATGAGACTGGAGCGATACTTACTCCTCATGCACGGAATCTCGGCTGCCCTATCCGCTGCATTGCTATCAATGGCGTGGTGGTTTAACGAGACATGGGGATTCGCGCTTGCCGGTGTTGTGGCCGTCGTCACAACATTAATCGTTAGCAATCTCAGTCAACACCGATTGTCCCAAGGCTTGCTGAGTATCCAAAAGACGCTTGGCGACTTCCAAGACCGAAGTACCGTGGGCATCGCGGAGTTTGACGAAGTCTCCCACCAGCTCGCCCAGTCCGCGCAGCGCTGGGAAACCATCGCAGTCGAGACGAGGGATCAGTCGCGAGAACTCCAGAAGATGATGACCATGCTGGGGCGTCGGGCGAAAGACAAACCCACCAGCAGCGAGCTTCGAAGCATCCTCAAGGGGCTGGGAAATTCACTCCAAGCCCATTTGGAACGGATGGGGCAGGGCGTTGCAGAATCCGCACAGTTCCATCAACAAATCAGCGATGGTGCTGAAACTCAGAGCCGCGCGGTCATTAAAACCACCACCTACCTTGAGCAGCTGTCGACGACGATCGACTCGGTATCCAACAACGCGGATTCCGCTCAATCCGTTCTCAGGCAGACCGAAAATACGGCGCAGTCCGCACTCGGATTGCTCGAAGAACTCAATAAGGGCATCCGCATCATTCGGTCGGAGTCGCATAGTAGCGAAAAGAACATGCGAGCCCTCTGCGACCCGACCCGACAAATATCCGCGATCGTCGATTCTATTGGAGACATCGCGTCCCGAACGGACCTCCTGGCCCTGAATGCTTCTATCGAAGCCATACGGGCTGGCGAACATGGTCGAGGATTTTCGCTCGTAGCCGATGAAGTTCGCAGTTTGGCCGAACAAGCCGCGGAGGCGACCCGCGAAATCAATTCACTACTTGCTTCCATCCAACTGGTGACGCAGGAGTCATTGCGTGGAATCCTCCGGGAACGTGAACATGTCGAAGCGAGTGTCTCTCGAATCGAACAGGCTGAACAAAGCCTGAGGGACATTGGGCGGCTGGGGCAGGAGGTTCGCTCCATCGAACAGATTTCCGAATCCGCAGTCCGACAGCTTCACCTTACGCAAAGCGTCGTAGAGGCAGTCGAGCAGATTTCGGTGCAGGCAAAATCGACTCGCAGCCACGCTGACAGCGCTGGTTGGACCATGAAATCCTTGACCAACGGCACACCACAAGTCATCGGAATGGTTGAACGATTGCAGCAGTGTGGTCGACCATCCCAAGAAGAATCCTATCCACCCGAGGAGACCAGAGACGTCTTCGATCCGCAACGTCAACTCCAATCGGTAAGCTAGGGAGAGCAACAATGATGCATCCAGTCCAAGACGAACTCACGCTGTCAGAAGTCGCGGAAGTGTTGATTGAAATTCAACACGAATCGCAGCAGGACGCATTGCCACTTTACGAGTTCGCTGGGCTGCTTCGCCGGATGATCGACATACGACTGGCTGACAACGATGAAAGCAGCACGCGTTTGGAGTCGTTCATTCGTGAGGGCATCCTCACTCTACGCCAGACGCTGGAAACGGGTTCGCACGACTTTCAGCCACTAGCCGAACTGACCAGACGAGCCAACGAGACCTGGGGCGACGAACTGGACACTGGACTTGAGTACGATGATGATGCCAACGATAACGGATGGGACGCCGCCCAATCGGAATTCGAACATGAGGAGTTCACGAGTTCGGACACACCAGAGACCGATGCCCCGGCGGCTCCCAGCTCTGCTGAGATTTCTGCCATCCTCAGTCAGTTGAGCCAACCACCGGCGCCGGCGATTCAGCAGACCGTCTCGTCCGATGCGTGCGAAGCTTCTCAATCGCTCGACTCGGAAGATTGTTTCCGGGCACGTCCTATCGAGGGTGAGCAAGTCTCCCCTTCGACCGACGCGACCAGTTTGGCAAACATGTTGGCTGGTATCGAGTCGCTGGTCCCGGAATTGCGAGAGGCTTTCCAAGCCGACGCTAACGACTGTTTGGGCTCGATGGAGACTGCCTTGTTGAACATCGAGTCGAACCATTCCGTCCGTGAGTCGTCGCATCAGATTCTCCGCGACTTGCACACACTCAAAGGCGCCTCAGCCAGCATTGGGCTTGCGGCACTCGCCGATCACCTTCACGGACTAGAAGAAGCGTTGCGTCACGATGAACTCGCCGGCAACCCTCCGAATACTGACACGCTCCTAGCAAGCGTCGACTCGATTCGCAAACAGCTTGCCGACGCAACCGGGCAAACCGGTTTCGCTGACAAGAATGCCACTTCGGACGGTATTTCGCACGACGCGACGGGGGAAGCGCCGGAGTCACAGCGAGTCCGAACGCCGGCGTCCAACGCTTTTATCGACGAATCGTCGGATGACGAAATGGTCCGCGTTAAAGGATCACAGCTCAACCGACTGATGGACATGTTGGCCGAGCTTGTTACGCTCCGAAATCAACGAGAATCGGAGGTCGCGGCACTACAGAATGTGTACCACGAGTTGATGACATGTGTATCCAAAATGCGCGTCCTGCGAAACGAAGCTGACATTGATCATCGCGAAAGTACGTCGCTCCAACTTTCCGAAGTCGCCAATGACGTCCTGGAGTCTGCACAGAATCTCAAGAGCCACGTACGGCCGTTTGCCGTTGCGAATACCTCGGTGTCGCGATTCATCGGACAGTTCCGTCAAGAGTTAGTTCAACTTCGTCGCACTCCTATTTCCGGATTGTTCAAGAGGTTGCAGAGAGTCGCGCGAGACGCCGCGCGTGCTGAAGGAAAGCAAGTCAAACTCGAACTGCAAGGGCAGGAAGCGGGAATCGAACGACGGCTGCAACAAACTCTGTATGAACCACTCCTGCATATCGTGCGCAACTCGGTCTGTCACGGGATCGAGGACTCCGACGCACGTCAGAAGGCAGGAAAACCTGCCAGCGGAACCATTTCCCTCAGCGCCAAATCGGGACCCGATCTTTTCGCCATCGAGATTCGCGACGATGGCAAAGGCTTGGACTACGAAGCCATTCGTCGTCGCGGTATTGAGCGAGGACTGCTGTCTAGCGATCAAGCTCCATCGAGAGAAGAACTTGCGCAACTCATTTTTCAACCGGGATTTTCAACTCGGGATACTGCCAGCCAAGTCGCCGGACGGGGCGTCGGCATGGATGTGGTGGCATCCACGCTGGAAAAGGCGAGAGGCTGGTTGGAGGTAAAATCCGAAACAGGGCAGGGCACCACTATTCGGCTGAGCTTCCCCCTCCCGTCCGTCATCCAACATGCCATGGTATTTCGCTACGCCAATCAATCGTTTGCAATTCCAATGGAGTCCGTCAGGTCGGTTGGAGACGTCAATCCCAATATCCCGAGAGCCCCGTTCTTTGGGTTACAAGGCCTTTCCTCGCCGACAACCGAGATGACTCAGGCCATTGTGCTCAACAACGATCAACATGGCCATGGTAACCCGGTGGCGATCTACGTCGAAGAGATTGTCGGGCCGGAAGAACTCGTTGTGCGGCCTTTACCGCGACTACTCCGTGATCATCCGTTCTGCATGGGTGTTACGCTCTCAGGTTCGGGACAAGCCGTGTTGTTGCTCGACGCACGACGCGTCCTGAAACGCCATATCCATGCGACCCCAGCGACAAATCTTCAACAACGCCCACAACCGATTCACCAAATCCAACGCCCACCGCGTGTTCTGGTCGTCGACGACTCGCTGAGTGCGAGAAAACGAGTCGTGCGTTCTTTGACACGCTTTCCACTTGATATCGTAGAAGCCACGAATGGAAAGGAAGCCATGGCTCTCGTCCAGACAGAGACGTTCGCCGCCATCTTCTCCGATATGGAGATGCCGCACCTCGATGGTTTTGGCTTACTGGAACGCATCGGCAAATCCGCGCCTGATTCGCCACCGATCGTCATTATCAGCAGCCGCAGCGAGGACGAGTTTGTCGTTCGAGCCCGAGAGCTGGGAGCTGCTGACTACCTTATCAAACCACTCGACGACTCGCATCTCGATAACACACTTAAACGACTTACGCCCCTCCAACACCTGGTGGGCGATTTCCAGCCGCAGCAAGGGAGAGATTAATATATGCCTGAGAAGACAGTGCTCGTGATTGATGACAGCGCGACGATCCGGAAGCTCGTCGATTCGCACCTCAGTCCGGCTGGGTATCGAGTCGTTTTGGCTCCCAGCGCTGAGGCCGGGATCGAGTTGGCGAACGAAATCCAACCTGATCTCATTCTCCTTGACCATCAACTACCAGGCACCACCGGGCATCAAGTCGCAACGGATTTGACCAACACACCGTCGCTCAAACACATTCCTGTCGTCATCAGTTCTACGCTCCGCAAGAAGGCCTACGCCGAATATGTCGATCTGGACAATGTCGTCGACATGTTGCCCAAACCGTATACCGAAGAGTTATTACGAACGACGGTTGCCAACGCCCTGGAGACGGCGGCGATGATCATCCAGTCTCAATCGCAGGGCGGCGCGGTTCCCGAAACGATCAATCCCGTCGACGAAGCCTCTCTCGCAGGAAACTTCGGTTGCTTCAGCCTGCGTGAGCTGATCGACTTCCTCAATAACGGGAATAAGTCGGGGGTTCTGGAGGTCGAGGGCGATAATACCCGGATTCGTTTTCACTTGGACAACGGTCGAATCCAAGCCGTCTATGGCCTTGGCATCAGCCCAGAACAGACGGCAGCCATTTGTGAATCGTTGCCCGCTTCATTGGCCACTCTCGCTCCCGTGCTGAAGATGACGCTACGCGGAAATAGTTGCGCCGAAATAGACGGCTTTGTGCAATTGCTGGATCAAAAGGTTCTCGACCCTCGCTTGATGTCCAAGCTGTTGCGATTCCAAGCCGCGATGATGGTCCGCTATGCGTTTACTCAGAATCTAACCGCTTTCCGGTTCGAGTCGGGGTCCGGTGGAAACAACCTACAGAAGCACCTGCCGCTCGATATCAGCCTGTTGGCTTTGCTGGTTGAGGGAGCCATCTATCGAGAGGGTGAAGTCGACGAATCGGTAGACAACTGCTCTTACGTTCGCCGTGCCATTCGCGGACAGAATCTCGACCGAGCAGGACTGTCCGCGCGTCACATGAAGGTTCTCAACGTACTTTCCGATCCCAAAGATACTCAAGAACTGCAGCAGACTTTGGGCTGGGAAGCGGAAGAGGTCCAACAAGTTCTGGAAGGCTTCGTTCTGGCTGAACTCGTGGAGCGACGCGTCCGAACCGTTCCGGGGCAGTTCGTTATCTTTGAACCCGATGCGAAGAATGCACAAATTCTTCGTGAATCGCTGGCCGCCTATTCCGGACGATACGTCGGCAAAGTTGTGCGTGACAAACTGGCGCTCCAGTTGCTACTAAAACGCTGCCTGCCGCACACGATGATCTTCTCTGGCGAGTCGCCGACTTCCTGCGGGTTGATGGCAAAGATTTTCGCAACCAAGAATCCGCGCGCAGCAGCCATCAAACGCATCGCCATCGCTGAGCGAAATGGGCCGGCAAACTGGATGGAACAAGTCGGCTTCCAACCGGATGCTGTGGTGACCAGTCGCAGTGCAACCGCTCTGTACGACGCCATGGACCAATTATTGGCCACGGCTCAGCCCCATGACCATCCGGACCGATCTGAACCGCCGCATCAGCCGACGAAAGCTGACCATCCGAACGGACAGTATGAGCTCATGGTCGCTGGAGCTCAACAATGATCCAGCAATTAACCCACTTAGAATTGAACGTGCGACACCCCGATGGGCATACGCAACTTGTAAAACTGAAATCCGACACCGGCGTTTTTGCGGGACTCTCCAGCAACTGCGGTTTACGACTCGCCGGTGACGGAATCTCGGACATTCATTGCCGCATCGGATTCGAAGCAGGGCGACTTTGGGTACAAAACTGGGTCTCGGCCAAGCCGACTCTGCTAAACGGCGTCGAAGTCCAATCGAAATCGGAAGTTGGCCCCGGCGATCTTATCACCGTGGGCCCGTATTCAATCGAGCCCACGGGATTCGATCTCAATGGACGGCTGGATATGAACCCTGAGACTTCCAGCGTACCAGCTCCACCTGCCGTTCCCGCCCCATCCGAAAGTCCTACGGGGCGAGTCCCTCCACAGCCAACACCTCCACGGCCAACACCTTCACAGCCCAAAACGATTGCAAAGGTCCCAAAGTCGACTCCACCCCAGCCGGAATACTTTGCGTCGGATGAAACCGATTCAGATTTTGAACTTGCGCTCGATCTACTCGTCGATGACGACGAAGCCCCCACTTACGATCAGGAAACCGTAGCACTTCTCCAGGCCGAAATCGACGACTTGCGATCTGCCCTGGCTCAACGCGACGCCGAGGCGCGATCGTCGACCATGCAGGGTACGCCCAATCAGGGCGATTCCTTAGAGAGATCGCCAGATTCCGAACGCATGATGCAGCGCATGCGACAGTTAATCGACGAAGCGAATCGAGCAGAAGAGCGCGTGTTGCTGCTAGAAGAGATGCTACACGCTGCCGAAGATTGCAACCGCGCCGAGGCCGAAGAACGCACCCACCTGATGGCTTGGGTAGGCGACATCGAGAAGCGAATTGGTCAACGAGAACAAGAGCAACGGGCGGAAGCCGACGTGCTGCGAAGGCGACTGAAAGAAAGCCAGAACGAAGTCAAGCGGCTTCAAGGCAAGATCAAGCAATTCGCGACATCCCAAACGGACTCGGCTCCGGTGAATGTTGATTCTTCCCTCGACGAGCTACAAGAACGCAACCACGCGCTCGAGAACCGACTTGCCGAATCCGAACGCATTCAACGTGAACTGCACTCGAAACTGGATAATCAAGCCGAGGCCAACGAAGTCGCGTTGCGGGAGGAGCGAGCGAAACTTGCCAAAGAGTCGGCGGAAGTCTCGCGGATGCGTTTCGAGTTCGCTCAGCGGCTGAAAGAAGATGAAGCGATTCCTCCATCGGGTACGAATCAGCGATTGCAGGGACTCCTTGATGAACATCGGCGCGAACTCAAAAAGATGAGCGCCGAGCGCGAGCAGGAATCGACCACGCTAACTGGTCGACTGCGAGGGCTGTGGACGCGTGTGGATCAAGACAAGTACTAGGTGCCCAGGCTGACATCACCCCTACACAACAAGCAATCCTATAACCCGCTCCATCATGAATCCAACCAGCCATAACAACCCGACTCGTCAAGCCGCGGAAGCCCTGGAGGTATTACTTAACGATATTGAATGCTTCCTGAAGAATTATTGCGACAAGCTCGACCAAGCCACGTTGGCCGCAAACCTGCCGAAAAAGCCCACAACGACTCACTCTTCGGACGTGACCGCCAATCGAGAAATCAGTTGCAGCGACGACTGGACGGAAGAACGCTCTCGTTGGGAACTCCAACGGAATCAGGAACAGTTGCAGATTCAAGAGCAGTTGCAACAGCTTGAGTCCGCTTGGCTACGGCTTGAGGACGAACAACGGCGATTCTTGCAGACGCATCAAGCTCCGGTGACTGGACGAGGCCAGCGAATGCCTGTCGACGAAGCGCCAAATCCCTCGCTGCGGAATGCCTCGCCCGTACGACAGACGCTCGCAACCACGACCGGTACGGTTTCCGCCACAGCCGTCGAAGAATTCCAGAGACTGAAACAAGAACTACAGAACGCCCTGAGATGACAACGAGAGATGGATCATGCCACTAGCAACTTTGATTAGCAGTACGCTCGAAAAATGGACGGGCGTCAATCCCAGGCCGGACTCCAGCCGCAATAGTCGGTTTCCTGATATTAGCGAAGCGCCGCCTGATAGTCGTCGATTAATTAGCGACAGACGTTATTGCCAGGTCCTTGCGACTGCTGAGTTCGACGACATTTCCATCGAATGCGCCTGGCAAGGACTCCAGCACGACATGGCGTTTGTGCCTGGTGGTGCCGTGTGCATACAGGAGGACATGGTGGTAAAGGACGGATATGGATACGAGCTTACAGCCTATTCGTCCGACCCAATCGCGGTCAGTCCGTTCTATCTCGACCGAGAGTGTATTAGTAACGCCGACTACTTCCGATTTGTCCGCGCCGGATGCTACGACCAAGTCGACCTTTGGCCAGCCGACATCCTGCCGATGTTACTTCAGTTTACGGATTCAACAGGAAACCCCGGCCCACGATTTTGGAGCGATGGCCGTCCGAATGATGAAACCATGGACCATCCTGTTGTGGGAATCAGTTGGTACGAAGCCAGCGCCTATGCGAGTTGGAGCGGCAAACGCCTTCCCACGTCCGCGGAATGGCAACGGGCAGGCACCTGGCCAAAAGCATCAGGTGACACGTCCGCTGAACAACGTTACCCTTGGGGAAATGCGTTCGATCCGGCGAAAGCCAACCTGTGGAAGAGCAATGCGTCGACCACGCTTCCCGTCGACGCGTTGGCGGAGAGCCAGACGCCCAATTGCGTGCGTCAACTTATTGGAAACGTCTGGGAATGGATTGACGCCCAGTACATCCCCGCCTGTACCGGCGACGTTCAGATTGTGCTTGACGATCTCATGGCGGAGGTTCGTGGCGCCGCATTCGATACCTACTTCCCATCACAAGCGACTTGTCAGTTTCGCTCTGGACAGCCCGTCTTTCATCGAGCCACCAATGTTGGTTTTCGTTGTTGCGTCAACGCTGATCACCTCCACCCTCGCCAACCTCAATCGGAAGAAGAGTAACCGTCAATGATTGCGACTTATCAAACCAACGCTGCCTCATGCATCTGCTGCTCATCGAACCTGGCTTCTCGAGATGAGTTTTGCCCAGAGTGTCAAACTCCGACGTCGTTGACTCATTCTGTCGCTGCGAAAGGAGGCGTCGAGAGCTTCGTATCTGTTCTTGGAGCCAGTAACTCCGGCAAGACGGTCTATTCGGGCTTGCTTCTGGACATCCTCGGTAAAGGCGATGAGCAGTTTCGTGGAGCCGCCGCGAGCTCATTCTCTGTCGATCTGCAGGAAAACGTCATTACGGCTTTGGAGCGTCGCGCATTTCCGGAGAAAACGCCGGCCGAAGTCGATGCCTGGCAATGGCTGCATTGTCAGATTTCGATGGCTCAGCGAAAAGGTACCAGAACCATCGACTTGGTGTCCCCCGATTTTGCAGGTGAGGCCATTGCTATGGAGATCGCTCAACCCGGTATGTATCCCGCTGTTAGGCACGTCGTACGTCGTTCCAGCGGCATCTTGATCCTCTGTGACTCGGCCCGTGTGCGCGATGAAGGCGCGGGAGAAGACATCTTTGCGATGAAAGTCGCATCTTACGTTGCAGAGCAGCACAAGCTCCACGACAAATCTAACCGCAAACGACGTACGCCCAGCCCTACGGTCGCGATACTTTTCACTAAATGTGATACGTGTCCTGAAGCACTCGCAGACCCCACCAATTTCGCAAAGAACAATACAGCGAGGTTGTATGAGTTTTGCAAACGAACCTTTGAACGCACCGGGTTCTTCGCCGCCGGCGTCGCAGGTAGCTCCGGCATCCTGGCGGATTCCAAAGGATGGCAGGCTCGTGTTCCGTTCCACATCCAGCCTTACGGAATTGTCGAGCCTTTGAAGTGGCTGATCGAGTCGAACTAGGTCCGGTAAAGCAATAGTAAGCGACAAGCCGGCAGCCGCCGTCAAATCCACAAACCAGCGGCTAGCGCCAACCGATACTCTTGGCCGTCCATAGCCAAGCGGCCTTGAAACGACCAACACAGATTGAAACATCTCTACTGTAAGAGAGGCAACGCCTGTGCTACTTGAACAAGCCATCTTTACGTCTTCGGATCGAAGTCGCATTAAGGGGTACCATCTCGTGGCTCGAACCGACGGAATCGACCGACATCTTGCTCAGGAGTTGAGTCAATGGTCGCCGAGTCAATTACCCCATAGCGAAACGAAGGAATGGATACTTAGCGCGTTTCCGCTCGCGGCAAATCGCATAGGCGTCTCCCGAACGGTCTGGGGCGGCCCCGAATACAGTTGCCGAGGAAGCGTCCGTGTCGTCACATTGATCAGCGTATTTGAAGCCCATCAGTTTGCTGCTTACAACCACAGTGCCTGCTTGGCAGCGTCTACGGCTCTGGCGTTTGGATACCTACGACTCCCCATCGATACGCCACGAACACTAGAACCGATTACGCTTCCGGATGTTCCTCTCGCGACTGACTGGATACCACCTTCTAGCCAGACCATGGACCGTTCGACTTGTTCCTCCTCGAGCCATCCAAACCTTTCTACCGCCTTAGCCGAGACGGTTGACGCTCTTACGGAGCGCAAGCGATGTGCTGTCATCTCAGCGTTTCAACCGAAATCACTCATCAAAGAGTTGCTGCCGCTTCTTGGGGCTAAGGTGCGCAGTAGTTTAAGTTTTACGACGGGGCTGCTACCGAGTGCCCAGCGCCCGTTTCAACTGCACTTCTTTCCCAACTTAGATCATAAGCTCCGTCGCACGTTGGATAGTCTTGGCATTCATGCGTTACAGCTTTCGTAGCACCCTGAAACTTCTTCGTAGTACAAACCAACACGTCTAGCGAACGTTAATCTTCCAGGTCACACCGAATCGGTCCGTGACGATGCCATACATCTTTGAGAAGGTTGATTCATCCAATGGGATAACGATGATGCCTCCGTCACTTAAAGCATTAAAGATGCTTCGGGCCTGATCAGCGGCCTCGAGTAAAATCGCCAGCGCGAACCCTTTAAAAATTGGCTTGACGGCGAAATCCGTATGACCGACGTCGCTCGCCATGAGCTCCGTACCGTGAATGCGGAAAGTCGCATGGAATATCATGTCCCCTTCTCCCGATTCCACGAGCAAAGGGTCAGGAC
>CAYYHV010000133.1:0-16757 GCA_964471695.1 uncultured Pirellulaceae bacterium | reverse complement strand
CCGTGAAACTTGGTTCGAAGCCACAACAAGCAAGGTGAGTTCGAAAAATGCACTGACGAAGTCAGTGGCACCCAACTCAAGTCTCTCTTGGACGGTGCCACCCCGCCGCAGAAACATCTCAACAACGATGTGTTACTACAATTCTGCCGGTGCGGATCAAGAAGCAAGTGAACTATGGGCTGTAATCCAGCAACCATCATCATGATCGGCTTGGGTAACAGTGGCCGAAATTGCGAATTGAGAATCGTCGCAAAACCCCAAGAAAACAGAGAGGCGCCGCCCGGATTCGAACCGGGGATGGTGGATTTGCAATCCACTGCCTTAGCCACTTGGCGACGGCGCCCTGTCTGTTGTGAGAAAATTAGGGGATTCGTCTTATATGGTCAAGGGGAATAGGCAACCTCTAACGCCATTTGATGAAGTGCCGATTCAAGCGGCTTTTTCGAGAACGGCGCGATTTTTGAGCCGGTTTTGGCGCGAGTTCCGATCACGCAGCCGGCTTTGCGGCAAGAAGTTCGCCCTATTTGATGCATCCTAAAGGTTTGCGGCTTTCTGTCTCGATCATAACGAATAGCGGCTGTAGCCAAATCAGGATGCTTGTTTCCCGTAAGCGGTCATCCGGCCAATGGAACCATTTGGTTCAGCCATTATCTCGCAGAGTATCAGGGATGATCTGCGTTAATGAACAACCGCGACGCAAGGACTCGGTCGACGGTTGGCTATTTTCTGGAAGGACGTCATGGGCTTTATTCCTCTCTGGCTGTCGCAGTTGATTGGTGACTCCCAATTTGATGCGTGCGTTGAGCGTGTTATCAACGACATCGAAGACATCGTTTGGAATCGGATTGCCGATCTCGCACACGATATGTCTGAAAACGAGGCTCGCGGCTATATTCGCGCTCGTTCGAGCGTCGTCATCAATAATCGGTTGGACGTCGAACCACGCGTCAAAGGACATCCTGGGTATCGACGTCGGCTATTCCAAGCCGTTCAGGAAAAAATCACGGTCGCGATGAATGCTCGCATCCATCAATCGTCAAACGTCAGTTTCATCCCGATGCAAGCCGTTCGACAGGCTGCGTAGCGTCACGAGCTGCGAAAATCGGAATAATCTCGTACCCAGGGCATGTTTATTAAAGCCACATGCCTTGGGAATCCGACTCCAAGCCGAACTGGCTATCCGTCCGTGCGTAGGCGGCAATGGAAATAACCACGACGATCGATTTGGCCTCGCGTATCCAATTTCGCGTCCAGCCACCCAAACTTCACGTATGACACCTCTTGCGACTTGTCCCAATTTGTAACAATACGTGCGAAGATCCGCAGAACTAGACCTGCACCACTCTTTCACAAATTGACTCGGAGCCACCGCTATGTCGGACAAATGTGACTTTGGCCTGATCGGACTCGCCGTAATGGGTGAGAACCTCGCGTTGAACGTAGAAAGCCGCGGGTACAGTATCGCTGTCTACAATCGTACGACTTCCAAAGTCGACGATCTGATCAATGGGCGTGCCAAGGGCAAGAACTTCGTCGGATGCCATTCGATTGAGGAGTTCGTCAACAGTCTCGCCAAGCCTCGCAAAGTTATGATGCTCGTCAAGGCAGGCCCCGCTGTCGACGCCATCATCGACCAGGTGACCCCACTGCTCGAACCGGGCGACATCATTATTGACGGTGGCAACACCTATTATGCTGACACCGAACGCCGTACTAAGGCGGTCGAAGAAAAGAACATGTACTTCGTCGGTTGTGGTGTTTCAGGCGGCGAAGAAGGCGCCTTGAAGGGGCCCAGTCTGATGCCCGGCGGCAGCAAAGAGGCCTGGCCCACACTCAAACCGATTTTTCAGTCCATCGCTGCCAAGGTTGGCCCCAACGACGATATCCCCTGTTGCGAATGGGTGGGTCCGCGTGGCAGTGGTCACTATGTCAAAATGGTCCACAACGGTATCGAATATGGCGACATGCAGTTGATCTGCGAAGCCTACGCGATGATGAAGCACGCGTTGGACATGAACAACGATGAAATCTACAACGTGTTCGATGAATGGAACCGCGGGATTCTCGATAGTTATCTCATCGAAATCACACGAGACATTTTCAGCGTGATGGACGAAGACGGTGAGTCCTATCTCGTCGACAAAGTGCTCGATCGAGCTGGTGCCAAAGGCACCGGGAAGTGGATGAGTCAACTGGCGCTTGATCTCGGCGTGCCGAGTACGCTTGTCACCGAAGCCGTCTATGCCCGTAGCCTTTCGGCAATGAAGCAGTCGCGAGTGCGTGCCAGCGAAGTCATCAAGGGACCGGGTGGCAGTTTCACTGGCGATAAGAAAGCGTTCATCGACATGATTCGAGATGCACTCTACGCTTCCAAGATCGTCAGCTACGCTCAGGGCTTTGTCCAGCTGCGAGCCGCCGCGGAAGAACATGATTGGGACCTCAACTACGGTGACTGTGCCCTACTCTGGCGTGGCGGCTGTATTATTCGTGCGAAGTTCCTGGACAATATCAAAGCAGCCTTTGACGACAATCCGGAACTCGAAAACCTGTTGCTCTACCCGTACTTCACTGAAGCCGTTCAATCGGCTCAAGCCAACTGGCGAAAAGTCGTCGCGACGGCTGCAGAATTGGGAATTCCCGTTCCAGCCTTTATGACTGCGTTGGCCTACTTCGACGGTTTTCGCAATGCTCGCGTCCCAGCCAACTTGCTGCAGGCACAACGCGATTATTTTGGCGCCCACACTTACGAGCGAGTCGACAAAGAGGGTTCGTTCCACACAGAATGGCTGGATCTGCGACGCGCACCCAAGGCGTAGCTTTGCCCGATTTTCGACGAAAGAATTCGAGTTGAACCATGACAAACCTCTTTGAAATTACGGACCAGGTGGTCGTCATCACCGGCGGTACGGGAGTCCTCGGTAGCGCCATGGCGTTGGGACTGGCTGAGCGTGGCGCTAAAGTCGCCGTTCTGGGTCGCAACGCCGAACGCGGAAATGGTGTCGCCGAGCAGATCAAATCGGCTGGTCACAACGCCATTTTTGCTCAATGCGATGTGACGGACCGGGATGGATGCGAAGCAGCCAAGAACCAAGTCGTCGATGCATTTGGAAAGATCGACGTACTGGTCAACGCGGCAGGCGGCAACAACCCCAAAGCCACGGCGACTCCGGAACAACCTTTCGCGGACTTGCCGCCTGAAGGTTTGGCCGACGTCATGAAACTGAATATTATGGGGACGCTCCTGCCGACTCAGGTATTCGGAAAGCAGATCGCCGAAGCCGGCAGCGGCTCGATTATCAATATCTCGTCGATGGCCGCGATCAAACCACTCACGAAGGTTGTGGGCTATTCGGCGTCCAAAGCCGCCATCACTAATTTCACGTTCTGGTTGAGCACGCACATGTGCCAGAATTTCGGAGCAGGTGTTCGCGTCAACGCAATTGCACCGGGATTCTTCCTGACGGACCAAAACCGTTTCTTGTTGACGGACAAGAAATCGGGCGAGTTGACGGCTCGAGGCAAAACGATCATTGACCATACACCGATGGATCGCTTTGGCGAACCGGAGGAATTGATCGGCACACTGGTTTGGTTGATCTCACCGGCAGCGAAATTCGTGACGGGAATCGTCGTGCCGGTTGACGGCGGTTTTTCTGCATTCGGTGGCATCTAAGTAACACCCAACCCCCACGGGCACCTCGTCATGTCAAACACCTTGGTCATTTTTGGCGCGTCCGGCGATTTGACTCGACGCAAACTCATCCCGGCTCTTTACTCTTTGCATTGTAAGGGGCGGTTGCCTGCCGATACACGCATCGTCGGACTCTCGCGGCGTGAGTACTCCAGCGAGCAGTGGCGAAATATGTTGGCTGATTCAACGAGTCAGTTCAGCAGCGACTTTGACCAATCCAAGTGGGACGCCTTCGCACCGTTGGTCCACTACGATGCCGGTGACATTACGGATGTGGCTCAACTGAAAGAACTCAACGCCAAACTCGTCGAATTGGAAGGGGGCAAGCCGACTTCTCGCGTGTTTTACGTTGCCACCAAGCCTGAGCTGTACCCGGCAATTGTCGACAACCTCGGAGCCGCGGGACTGTCGTCAGACGACCCGAGAACCTGTCGAGTCGTTTTGGAGAAACCGTTCGGTACAGATTTCCAAACCGCCAATGCGCTGAACGAGCAGATTCACTCCGTGTTCGACGAGAAGCAGGTTTATCGTATCGACCATTATCTCGGCAAAGAAACCGTTCAGAACCTGATGGTGCTGCGATTCGCGAACACTATTTTTGAACCGCTTTGGAATCGCAACTATATCGACCACGTCCAAATCACCGTGGCAGAAGCGGTACCCGTCGGGACGCGAGCCGGCTACTACGATACGTCGGGTGTGATGCGTGACATGTTCCAAAATCATCTACTCCAGTTGATGATGATTTTGGCGATGGAGACTCCGGCGAAGTACGAACCAGAGTTTGTTCGCGACGAAAAAGTCAAAGTGCTCCAGGCCGTGCGCCCTATGACAGGCAAGGATTTCGCGACGGATACGGTTCGAGCCCAATACGATGGCTATCTTGCCGAAGAGGGTGTACCCGCCGACTCGCAGACGGCAACGTTCGCAGCCGTCAAATTAAACGTCGATAACTGGCGCTGGCATGGCGTCCCGTTTTACCTCCGTAGCGGAAAAGCGATGTCGTGTCGTACGACCCAATTGGTAATTCAATTTCGCGAACCACCATTTCGATTGTTCAAGGATACGGACGATGGCCATATCGAATCGAACCAATTGGTTATCCAGGTCCAGCCGGCTGAGGGAATCCAGCTTCACTTACAAACGAAAGTTCCGGATGCGGGCATGAAAGTTCGTAACACGGATCTGGACTTTCGCTTCGACAGTCTCGGCAAAGTCATGCCGGACGCGTACCAACGATTGCTGCTGGACGCCATCAAGGGCGACGCGGCGCTATTCGCACGCTCGGACGAAGTCGAATTGGCGTGGAATATTGTGGACCCGATCCTTAAAGCGTGGGAAGGCCCTGACGCCCCGCCGCTGGAGACTTATCCCATCGGCAATTGGGGCCCCGATTCCTGCATAGATTGGATGCGAAATCAGAATCGCGAGTGGTTCGACGTCTGCCCTGTTCTGCACTAGGCGCTGTGGACAATTGCGAACGGCTCCATCCGTTTTGTCGTCAAACCACAATGCGCAATTTCGTTCTCGAAGCGATTGCACTGTTCCGGCGGTTCGACGACCTGCTCACTGCCCAACTGCCAGCAATACGCTCATGCGTTAGGGTTAGACTTCGAGGGGAAAATCGCGCAATATAGGGAACTGTGCAGCGGGTCGTCATACGTTCGACGTCGTCTGCCCTTCCCCATTTGATTCTGGTTCGCCATCGAACCCAATACCATTCCGCGCGTCCCACAATGCAAATCGGCAACATTGAACTCGACTTCCCCATCGTGCAAGCCGCACTCTCGGGCTATAGCGACTGGCCGATGCGCGTCCTCGCCAAACGACATGGCGCTCCCTACACCATCTGCGAAGTCATGTTGGATCACTTCCTGGTGCAGGTGAAAGAAAAGCGAAACAAGAACCGCCACTTTCTACACATTAGCGATGAGGAACATCCCGTCGGCGGCCAACTCATGGGGGCTGAACCCGAACAGTTTTCTGCCGGTGCCCTCAAACTGGTCGAAGCCGGTTTCGACATCATTGACATTAACTTTGGCTGTCCCGTCAAAAAGGTTTTGGGACGTTGCCGTGGTGGTTATCACCTCAGCCAACCGGAAGTTGCGCTCGAAATTGTCCGTCGTACGCGCGACATCGTGCCTGACGATATCCCCGTAACGGTCAAGATGCGCCGCGGCATCGATGACACGCAGGAAAGTCGCGACAAGTTCTTCACCATTCTCGACGGTGCATTCGACATGGGAATCGCCGCGATTACCGTTCACGGTCGAACAGTGAAGCAGCGATACATCGGCCCCAGTCGCTGGGAATTCCTGCGCGAACTCAAACAGCACGCAGGCGATCGGGTCATTCTCGGCAGCGGCGATCTGTTTACCGCCCAAGACTGCTTGGACATGATGGCGCAAACTGGTGTCGATGGAGTCACGGTGGCTCGTGGAGCCATCGGAAACCCCTGGATATTCAAACAGGCTCGCGCTTTGGTCGCAGGCGAACCCTTGCCGGAACCGCCGCGCGTTCCTGAGCAGGGCGAAGTCATACGCGAGCATTATCGACTGGCGCATCAACTGTACGGCGAGCGATGTGGGGCGCAAATGCGAAAGTTTGGCATCAAGTACGCGTCGCTACATCCGCAGTTTGATGAGGTTCGCAGCGCATTCGTGAAAGTCAAAATCAAAGAGGAATGGCTGGCTGTGCTCGATCGTTTCTACACGGACGATCTGCCTGGAACCTATCCTGGTGCAAATATCCACACCGCCCAAGGCTCGTGCGGATAATTCTCCAGTACCGCCTTTCCGTTGGCCGGCAACATGCTTGTAGGCCGGCATCAAGCAACCGTTGTCCACTCCGGCACACAGCCACCAATCATTTTTAGCGCAAACTCACCGAACGCACATTCCTACACGCAGCGGTTGCGCTGTTTTGGCAAGTTCACCATCTACGCGTCAGGATCAGCACAGGACGCCACCAGGCGATCTGCCACCAGCGTATCAATAATCAACTGGCAAACGTGATAGGCCACCATGGGCAGAATTGCCAAACCGCCACCAACCATCAAAGCCACATGCAGCCCCACCATCAGCGTCTTTTGGCTGCCAGCAAATCCGACGGCGATCCAATCTTCGCGTGCGAATCCAAGGGCTCGCCCTGTCCATTGGCCGACGAACAAGGCGATCGTATGAATGGCAACGACCGACATAATCATCTGTACGAAGTTACCAAAAAGTCCACTGCCAGACAGATTGGTCGTGGCCAAGTACTTTCCGCAATGAATGGCTCCGACAAGTACGATCGCGAGCAAGCCGACTTGAGCCATACGACTGAGTCGCTTTTTGTTCGCGAGGCTCCATGCGGCGCCTTTGCCGTTCTGTCGCAACAATTGCCCCAGGAGCATGGGCACCAGAATCAGGATTGCAAGTTTTCGAATCATGGTGCTCAGGCTGAGCGCGTCCGATGAATCCAGCATCGCCAATTTCTCCTTACCCAATCCCGCTACCAGCCACAAAGGTGTGACCAGGAAACAAAGCAAGTTGGTAATAATTGTGACCATCAGCGCGACAACATCATTCCCACCGGCTCGTCGAGTCCACACGGCGGCGGAGGCGATGGTGCACGGAGCCGCAGCGGCTGCGATGATGCCAGTCGCCCAATCGCCCGTCATCATGGCCGCCGCGACGATCGCGAGTAACGGAACGAGGCCGAAGTTGATCAGCGCAGCCAACAACGGCGGGAACGGACGCGAAATCGAGGCGCCGATGGCTCGCGTTTCCAAGGGCAACGTCGTGAGGAACAAGACCGTGGCAACGATGACGTCACGAAGGGTCTTGGCCCGCAGGAGAAAGGCCAGCTGCGAGGGAAAACAGAATCCGATTGTGAGCACGAGGCCCAGTCCCACGAGGAACCAGTGTCTGGCGAGGAAACTCTTCATGCTAGCGATTTCGTTGCGGTCCGCGTTCAGTTCGATCAAGAACCTACACGACTGGCGCATTTCCAACCACTCAAGTCGGTGAACGGCTCGATTCTCCGTCGACTGTCCGATGCATCGCACTATCGGTTGGATTGGGGGCAGACTACAATTGTGGATCGACCGATTCCGGCCGGTTTGGTGCCGTTTTCTCGCCTATCAGACACTGTTTTCCCATGTTGCGTTACTGGACTGCCGGCGAATCCCACGGCAAAACCCTGCTCGCTGTTCTTGACGGCTTTCCTGCAGGCGTCGAACTCAAAACCGATCCAATCGACGCCGACCTGGCGCTACGCCAAGGCGGATATGGCCGCGGCGGTCGTCAACGGATTGAAACCGATAAAGTCGAGATACTCACGGGTATCTGGCGCGGGCTGTCATTGGGCAGCCCCATTTCGCTGCAAGTCATCAATAAAGATTACAAGCTCGAGCGCATGGATGACCTCGAGCGTCCACGGCCGGGCCACGGGGACTTGACCGGAGCCATCAAATACCTGGGACCGATTCGGAATATCTTGGAACGAGCCAGCGCTCGCGAAACGGCTGTTCGAGTCGCCACGGGCTCGCTTTGCAAACAACTTTTGCAAGAATTCGGCATCGAAACACTAGGATATGTCGTCGAGCTCGGCGGAGTCGCAGTGCCCCCGAAGGATGGCTCGATTGGTGAGCACCACAAACTACGTGGCGAGAGCATTATCTACTCACTTGATCCGTCGCGTGACGATGAGATCAAAACACTGATCGACAAGACGGGCAAGAATGGGGACACGCTCGGCGGCGTGCTGGAAGTTCGCGTCGAAGGCTTGCCGTTTGGACTGGGCACCCATGCCCAATGGGATCAAAAACTGGACGGTCGAATCGCTCAAGCCGTGATGGCCGTGCAGGCGATCAAGGGCGTCGAAATTGGACTGGGCTTTGAAGCGGCTCGCCGACCAGGCTCAGAAGTCCACGACCCAATCAACTACGATGCAACGGACAGCGAAGCTGCCAATTTGGGTTACAACCGCCCGACGAACAACGCAGGTGGGCTGGAGGCCGGTATGACGAACGGTCAACCTTTGATAGTTCGCGCCGCGATGAAGCCGATCAGCACGTTGGCCAAACCGCTGGGCTCGATCAACATGGAAACGAAGGAACCGCAAGAAGCATCGTATGAGCGTAGCGATGTGTGCGCGGTATCCGCGGCTGGGATTATCATCGAAAACGTGGTGGCTTTCGAAGTGGCCCGTGCATTGATCGACAAGTTTGGCGGCGACAGCCTTGTCGAGATGAAGGCACGCTTCGAACTGTTTCAAAAGATGGCGAAGGAGCGATAACGATTTGGGGCGCGGTTTATTGTAATCGCGCCGGCGAACGACGAACGGATTCATCATGGCACCACATGTGCGACAAAGGATTTGTCGCAGCCTCTTTATCCTACTGGGGCTGCTTCCGCTGCTGGCCTCCGTCGGCTGGGCGGCTTATCGTAGTGTGAACTACGGCCCCGATGATTACAGCGAGTGGATCGCCGGACAAACCGGATTGGACATGCGCATCCGGCGCGTCGTTCATGCCCGCCCCAATCAATCACGTTTGGAAGGTGTCAACATTGTTGACCCCGAAGATGGTCGGCTGGTCGCACGTTGCGAAAGCCTCGAAATCCTCACAGGCGAAGATGGCACGGGACTGCACTTTTCGACGATCACCGTACAACCGGATCAATTCAGTCGGCTGTTGGAGATCTTGCACGAACGTATCTTGCGCCAACGACGACTGTTGGAAAATCCCGTCTACACTGTAGCCAGTCGTGTTATCTTACCGACGCACGGCCAGGAAATTCGACTGACCGAGTTTCGATTGGATGCTCATCAATCTCGGAACGGCCCTGAGGCCATGCTCGTTTTCCGCTGGGTGGATAGACCCGACGGTGAACTCGTGCGGCTGCACCTGCTTCGCGACCAGACAATTTATCCGGCCAGTACTCGCATCGAGCTACTTACGGGGGACACGGATTTACCTTGTACTCTGCTCTACCAGCCAACACCTCCGATGGACCAAGTCCTCAAGACCGCCACGTTTCGTGGAAACCTGCGAATTTCATCCACCGCGACAGGTTGGCATGGCGACGTTACGGGATATCTCAAAGGAATTCGATTTGAGGCACTCGATCCATCGCCCTCCCGCGGCGTACCCTTGGCAACAGGAAGTGCGATGTTGGAGATCCGACGCTGCATTATAGAAAAGAGTTGGATGCGGCAACTGGATGGTCGACTGGATTCCACTTCGGGTAACCTTGAAGTCGCTACCCTGGCTCGCATCGCTCAGCAATTGGGTTTTGTCGGCGAAATTCCGATTCCAGAGAATGGGCAAGTCGCCTATGACGAAATGGCCATCGACTTTCAGATGGCTCCGGGTAGTGTTACCCTTCGTGGAGCCTGCTCGGGCAACGCGGGGGCGATGATCATGGCAAATAACCAAGTGATGTTTCGCGAACCGCAGCAGTCACTGACGACTCTTCAGGTGATCCAGGCGATGTTCAACCTGGGGCCAACGAGAGTACCGGTATCGGCGGAGGAGCACCCCCTGTTACGCGCGATTCCAAATAACAGGTAGCTAACTCACACCCGCCGATCCCGGAGGCACTCTTGTTCTTCGCTGGCGTAAATGGCGAGTCGCCCCTCGTGAACACACCTTTCCCTAGCGGGTGTGATTCTCAAAGGGCGAAATCGCCATGACCAACGAAACTGTTAGACCGCCACTTCTTCGCCATCCATGCTGGCGAACACAACATCCAACCGACGACTTCTCGTCTCGGGCGTGGCGTCACGATCCCGCAAGAATTGTGACTCACGCGACGGTGGAGTATTGAAATCCCGGCCGTCGTTAATCGCCACGGAATCATCGACTTCAATCGCATCCATGACTCGAGCCGGATTCGCGAAAACCACATCACTCGTTCCAGTCAGAACGTTACCGATAAGCGGCACACGATCGCTCGAGTCCATGAAGACATTGTCTTGAATGTTACGAACGTCGGTATTGCGCCGAATCACATCGGATAGTGACGTATTCTCAATCTGTCGCAACTGGCGGCCACTGAAGATTTCCTCGTACCAGAATGAATCACCATCTCGAATCCGGGTAAACTGATCGACCAGAACGGTGTGGACGAATTCGCCCACGCTGGCGCCATCCACATGGTCTTCCGCTAACCCACCCACCCAGACGTCGATGTTGTCAACGCTTCCGTACAGCGCTTGCAGCTCAGCCTGAAGTTCCGGATCGGAAGTCAAATCGGCAAACGTTTCAATTGGCTCCAGTCCCATATCCACGCGAGCCTGGTTGTAGTCGGGCAGACCATGATCGCGACCACGCTGGATGTTTAGCGAGGCCAGATCAAATCCGCCAGCGCCGGGAGGGCCAAACAAGAAGTTGCGGACATCGTCGACGATCATCGAGTCAATCTCTTGAGCCAATTGGTTCGCTGCCCCCAGCAGCAGCGAATCAATATCGTTTTCAATCACTTCATTCGGTGCAAAGAATGCACTTTGCAGCGGCAAATTCCCCGCGTCAATGACCGTTCCATCGTTATTCAGTCGCAGGAGCTCAGGGGAGAGCATGCTGTGCCCAAATCGGTAGGCGGCTGTCGAGAATACGTTGGAAATTCCAGGATTGACTCGAGGATCGTATCCCTCGTACTCGGGAATCGCATCTTTGCCCAACAGTGCCGGCAAGAACTCGTTGTAGGTAATCACCTGAAGCTCAGCCGTTACGATCGCCTTGGCACGCTGGTAGATTTCTTCGTCGTCCAAATTCGAATTCTGACTGGAAATCTCATCGGCGATTCGATTGTGTTCTCGCACCCAGAGCGTGTGCATAGATGTTAGCGCTGCATTTTCGTTGGCGCGAACATCTCCCGCCAGGAAGAGCGTGTTGCTCGTACCACCAGCGTTGCTCAAGCCGTCGACATTAAATGGCAAGAGATCGCCTTCACTGGTGGACAATCGACCGCCTTCGAACGACCTCAAAGCATCAGCCCGCTCCTGATCCGAACCGTAGACAACGGAACCGTCAAGAAACGCGGTAATCTCATTGAGCTGCTCTCGAGGATTCGCGAGGTCGTTCCCTGAATCCTCCGCGTAGATCGAACGATTCAAACCAATCGTGACTTCGCCCGTGCCAAAGGGGTCAAACCACGGATCGCCAGTCGGTACTTCGATATCGAATGCTTCAGCTGGATCAGCGTTTTCCGTCAAGTCGATATCATGGTCAATGAACTGCCCCCACAACCAAACCAGATCCGTCAAGCCTCGGTCATTGTCAACGAACTCGTCTTGCGCAGCGATCGCGTTGCTGACCTCGCGTGCACTTGGGCGATCCTCGCCCGCCGGTGAGCTAACGCCATCTCCGTATTCGGGCGTGGTCACACGTAGCAGTTCAATGTCTGTACTTCCCCAGTCCTCTCGTCGATCATTGTTGCCGGTTCCGTCGATCGTTCGGACTGGAAATTCATCGCCTCCATGATGGCCGCCGCCCGGTCCACCGCCGGGACCGCCACCGTTGTTGTTTCCGCCACCCGGTCCACCGCCGGGACCGCCACCGTTGTTGTTTCCACCGCCTCCGGGCCCACCGCCTCTCCCCGGTGCACCTCCGAGGAGACCACCATCGTCGCCTCCGGGCCCTCCGTTGTTCGGGCCGTTATTTAATCGATTGACCACCATCATGATATCGAATGGCGACAGTACCCCATTTCCATCCACATCGAGCATCGGTCGCCGTCCATCGAGTGAATTGGAGGAATCGGATGCGCGACCATCCATAGCGTTGATGACTTCGAGAGCATCCAAAGGAGAAACGACTTCGTCACCGTTTACATCTTCGGGTAGTTCAAGATTTTGAGTTAGCGCGACATCGCCGGCTAACATGCACTTCGCTTCCAGTGGTTCCATTCCCAATCGCGATTGAGTACGGGATGGACGTCGTTGTCGATTCTTCTTTCGCGAGATCTGCCTCTTACGTTTCGTCATGAGTGTGCCTCCTCTAAAGACAAGCAAGGAAGTCGGGTGACTTGTTCCGAAGCCGCCCGCTATTCCTACTAACTGCTCGAGGCGCCCCAAGCGGAGACAAGAAAATTTGCGGATTGGGGTGGGACGCAACGTATCGTTCACTCAGCCCGACTTTTTGTTTTGAATTCCAATTTGAGGAAACAAAAAGGTCGATACTTCCGTAGAAACGTGGTGTTCATTACAGAATGCCTCGAACATCTTGAGAAAAACACCGCGTAACAGTTCGCAACATACCGATGACCAATCGATTCAACCAATCTGACCCTGCTGAATATCCGGAGATACCTCGGGACGAGCTTGAGTGGTTGATCGATGGCGGCGAACAAGCATTCGCTGAATATTTCATGTCGAATCGGGGGCGCTTACGACGCATGGTTGAGCTGCGACTGGATCGACGACTTGTGCAACGAGTCGACGCTTCCGACGTTTTGCAGGAAGGATTTCTCGACGCATCCAACCGACTGGATGAGTATCTGGCGAAACCAACGATGCCATTCTTCGTGTGGCTGAGGTTTCTCGTTGGGCAACGATTACTGGCAGTCCACCGTTGGCACTTCGAACGGCAGAAACGCGACCCACGTCGCGAAGATGTTGCACGATGCCATCCGATTATGGAAACCGATGTCATCGCCAATGAGTTTTCCGGAGCGTTCACATCGCCCAGTCACGCCGCAGCCAAAGCGGACTTGGCGGTTCAGATTCGCAAACTGCTCGATGCCATGGACGAGACCGATCGCGAAATTCTCGTGCTGCGTCACTTCGAAGAGCTGTCTAACAACGAGGCCGCCGCCGAACTTGGGCTGTCGAAAGCTGCTACCAGTAAACGCTATATCCGAGCGTTGACCCGGCTGAAGGAGACGGTATCCGAGACGCTCGGAGAGGGTCTATGAGTATCGACTTCGATCTCGACAGAGACCCCGTAGAGCAAATCGCAGAGGTGTTCCTCGAGGACTTTCGCCAAGGCAAAAACGTTACGGTCGATTCAATCGCCGACGCTTATCCACAGCATGCCGATGCCATCCGTGCGCTCTTCCCGACCTTGCTGGTTATGGAAGACGCCAAACAAAAAGAAGTGAAAACCAAAACGCCGATCAACCCGGACCCGCTCACGGTTCGTCATATGAAGCGACTGGGAGATTATCGAGTCATTCGAAAAATCGGCAGTGGCGGGATGGGAGTGGTCTACGAGGCTGAGCAGGAATCGCTTGGGCGCGAAGTCGCCATCAAAGTTCTCTCTCCGTCCCTCGTTACCACGGAAAAGCAAGTCGCAAGGTTTCGCCGCGAATCCCAATCGGCCGCTTCATTGCACCATGGGAATATCGTGCCCGTCTTCGGTGTTGGCGAGCAAATGGGCATTCACTACTACATCATGCAGCGCATTCATGGCCGCGGACTGGACGAATTCCTCAAGCCGTCCAAGCCTGCAGATACTCAAGAATCTTCGAAGCCGACACTCAAGCGCAACCAGTTTGATCGCATCGCCGATATCGGGAAAAAAGTTGCCGACGCACTTGGGTACGCACACTCGCAGGGTATTCTCCACCGCGATATCAAACCAGCCAACTTGATGCTGGACGACGATGGCGTCCCATGGATCATGGATTTTGGCTTGGCCAAATCTCTTGAATCTACGGAGAACTACACGCAAACGGGTCAAGCCGTTGGGACGCTCCGATACATGCCTCCCGAGCAGTTCCATGGCAAGGCAGATGAACGAAGTGATGTCTATAGCCTCGGCATCACGCTCTACGAGCTACTTACTTGGAGGCCGGCGTTTGGTGGATCGCAACGTTCTGATTTGATCTTGAGTATTACCTCAGGCAGCCTGACTCGGCCGTCCCAAATCAATCCCGCAGTCCCGCGTGACCTCGAAACGATCGTTCTCAAAGCCGTCTCGCCAAATCCCAACCATCGTTACCAATCCGCAACCGAGATGGCTGAGGATCTCCAGCGATACATGGACGACCTCCCCATTCGGGCTCGACGAGTCTCCCTTGTCGAACACATCTGGCGTTGGTCACGACGCAATCCGGCTTTGGCGACCTCCTGCGCGTCCGTTGTCTTGCTGCTGATTACTATGACCATCTCATCGAACATGGCATTCATCAGTATTCAGAATGCACTCGCGACGGAAAAGATCGAGAAGCAAAAAGCCGATCTCGCGTTCAACATGGCAACTCGAGCGATCGACAGTATGTTTGATCGCTTTGCTCCCGATCATGATTCTGTCAACGAAACCGGCGCCGCCATTTCGCCGGAAGTCGCAGAACTCATGCAAAGCCTGCTTGTTTTCTACGAAGACATTGCGACTCATCAAGATGGGAACCTCGCCTTGAAAATCAAGGCAGCCCAAGCCCAAGCCAAAATCGGAAGAATCCGTCATCGACTCGGCCAACATGCCTTGGCAATCTCCGCTTATGAAGACGCGATTGCCCGAATCCAATTGCTGAACTGGAGTGAATCCAAACTGATCGAAGCGCGACTGAGAAACGCCGTCGGCCGAATCATGGAATCGATCGCGCAGACCGCGCAGAGCGACGAGCAGCACGAAAAAGCTATCGAGTTGCTTGAATCCGCCAAACCCAGTGACAAACAGAAAGTCGAGTTGGCGCGATCGCTCTATCTCCTCGCCCGACGTATTCCCCCCAGCGAGTCGGTCGAAAACATACCGTTATTTGGTTCGCGAGGGCTTCCCCAACGATTGGCCAACCCCAATCATCTCGGCTTGATGGCGAAGGCGGCTAGCCTGCTCGATCAAGTTTTGGAAATCTCCCCAGATGACCCCATGGCCAAACACCTGCTGGGATTGTGCCTTGTTGAGATGCCGATCGAGGGAAAGCGGGCAGACCGAGAAAGTACCGCTCGATTCAATCGCGGTATTCGAATCCTGAGATCTCTCGTCGAAGAGTTTCCCAATTCGACTGACTATCGTTACGACCTGATGCAATCCCTCGCGTATGGACCGCCAGCCCATCCGGGTATGACCGATGGTGAACTTCAGGATCAAAAAGACTTGTTGCGAGAAGCCATCGATCTGGGCGAAGAGCTCGTACGTGAACAACCGGGCATTCCGCTTTACAACCTGACGTTAGCGCATTGCTACTTCAAACTGAAGAGCGCCACAGAATTCACCGAAGTTTCTCGCCGTAAGCGAAAGAAGCAAGACGACGAGTGCATCCGGCTGAACACCCGCGCCATCCAGCTGCAAGCCTCCGTGGTACGATTGCACCCCGAAGCCATCGGATATCGAGTCTGGTTGGCTGATTTCCTTCTCACGCAGTCAGAAGCCTACATTCATATGATGCGCCCCGAACGCGCGCAACCGGTTTTGAATCGAGCCATTCGAGTTCTGGAAGCCATCCCCGGTGAACAACGGCAACATCCCACCATCAAGGAGCGGCTCGATCACGCCTACGATCTTCTGGACAAGTTTTTCGTGCCCGTCCCACGATAAGGAAGAGAGTCATCGAGTCTCTGTCTGAGTTGCCCCGAATGCGATTAAGCCAATTCAGCGACAGCGGACGGTGCCTGGACTTTGCTGTTGGAACCCCAGAATGACAACGGCAACATCCCGATAATACAGATGACCAATTGGGAAAAGACGAACCGTCCCAGCGACAAGAGCACGCCTTCCGTGAATCCATACGAGTGTAATCCAACACCAAGTTCGTTGACGCCAAACCATGACCAGGCGGTCACCACATTTCCAATGATCGCCAGTACCGCCAATCCTCGGTCCCGCACCAAGCCACCCCAGCGAGCGTGAAGAATCACGGCATTCCACAGCACTATCATCAGGGCTCCGTTCTCTTTCGGATCCCAGCCCCAGAATCGCCCCCACGAATCATCGGCCCAAAGTCCACCAAGGACAGTACCAACGAAGCTGAAGAACATCGCAAAACAGATCATGCCATAGCAGATTTTGGCGATTGTCTTACCCGTTTGAGGGTCTCGACCGGCTATGCCGCCCAGCACATAGATGATTGCGATGGCGCCGGCAACAAAGGTAGCCACATAGCCCATTGAAATACAAACCACGTGCGTCGCCAACCAGAAC
>CAYYHV010000132.1:12398-16929 GCA_964471695.1 uncultured Pirellulaceae bacterium | reverse complement strand
CTAGTATCATACGTTAGCTGACGGACTCCGCACACGCCAAACCGGACAATTCAACCTCTATGACGCAGCCTTATTCTAATGGATCAGCGGGTGGTTCAAGTTCCACAGAAACCAGTTTGATTCGTCGCGCTCAACATCTGGACCCGATGGCTTGGGAACGACTTTCGCATCTCTACGGCCCAGTCGTTTACGGGTGGGCTCGTACCTCGGGACTTCAACCCCAAGATGCTTCTGATGTTATGCAGGATGTATTTCAGGCGTTGACAAGTAAATTGCACCAATTTGTGCGACGCACGGAGCGTGACAGTTTTCGTGGTTGGTTGTGGACGGTGACACGAAACAAAATCCGCGATCACTTTCGGCGAAACCGGGGCCAGCCCAACCCGACTGGCGGGACAACGGCTTATCTGGACTTTCAGCGCCTGGCGGATGTACCGCCGGCGGCAACGAGTGACGACGGAATCGCAGAATTGAATGGTGTGCGCCGGCGGGCGCTGGAATTGGTCAGCGGGGAATTCGAGAGTCGGACTTGGCAAGCGTTTTGGCGTTCGACAATTGAGGGCGATGCTGCCGCGGATATTGCGAAGGATTTGGGGCTCACTGTTTGGGCGATTTATAAGGCTCGGTCGCGCGTGTTGGCTCGGCTGCGTGAAGAGTTTGCCGAGCTGATTGGCGACTCGGACGACTCGGAAGATGCAAGCGAATGAGCCTGGGGAAGAATTTTCTCAGAAAGTTGCCTGAAGATGTCCAAGACGCTGCGTTGTACTTCATAGCGGTGGTTTTCACGCAACAAACAGGGAGCAAATCATGAAGGCGACGTGTATTCCAAGAGCAGACCTTGGCCAGTTTATACAGGGGCAGCTGGCATCGGATCGGCTTTCTCAAATCGCCGAACATGTCGATTCCTGTGAGGATTGTCAGGATACGGTGGTAGCTTTGGCTGCGGACAGTGACACCTTTGCAGGCGCGCTTCAGGCTGCCCAAGTCGAAACGCCTTTTGAAAAAGAAGCCGCCTTGCGGCAGGGAATTCGACGGATGGGGGAATCCTTGCGTCGATTTTCATTCCGATCAGATCCCGAGCAAACAGCTGCTTATATCTATCAGATCGGACCCTACGTGCTCGAGGAGTCGTTGGGAAACGGCGGCATGGGAACGGTCTATCGCGCCGTGCATTCCAAGCTGAAACGAGACGTGGCAGTCAAGTTGCTGCCCGAGACGCGCTGGACGAATACCGCAGCCATCACGCGATTTGAGCGCGAAATGGAAGCCATTGGCCAGCTTGATCATCCCAATATCGTTCGAGCCAGTGATGCGGGAGAGGATCAAGGCATGCACTACCTTGTTATGGACTATGTTGATGGGCTTGACCTGTCTCGACTTTCTAGTCGCTTGGGGCCACTCCCGATTGCCGATGCATGTGAGTTGGCTCGGCAGGCAGCGGAGGGATTGCAGTATGTTCACGATAACGGACTCGTGCATCGTGACATCAAGCCATCCAACTTGATGCTGGCTTGGAATCGCGCGGGGAACACATTCAACTCGGTGCATGGTGACTCGCCGCATGCCTCGTTGCGTATCCTGGATTTGGGTTTGGCGTTGTTGGGTGATGAGCATTTGCAGGATGTGTGTGAGCTGACGTCGGTTGGGCAACTGATGGGCACACTTGACTATATGTCTCCGGAGCAGGGGATCGACAGTCACGGTGTGGATCATCGAACGGATATTTACGGGTTGGGTGCGACGCTCTTCAAATTGTTGACCGGTCGAGCACCATATGCCGATCCTCGCTATGGCTCGTTGATCAAGAAGATGACAGCACTGGCCACCAAATCGGCCCCGTCGGTCTCCGAGTTTCGCGATGATCTGCCAAAGCCGTTGGTTGCGGTGGTGAATCGTATGTTGGTGCGAGACCCCGACGATCGTTTTGGATCAGCCGCCGAAGTCGCGGCAGCGCTTGCACCGTTGGCAAAAGGTGCTCAACCCGGTCGATTGTTGGAAAGAGGATTGGCTGCGGCATCGTCAGAAGAGCAATCGTTGGCTGTGGTACAGACCTTTGGCCCCCGTCCTGAGAGTCGAGTCAGCGGCCAAGGCGAAGCGCAGCCACGGCTTTCGAGCGGTCGTGGCAACGGGATTCGTCGATTCGTGCAGGTGGCTGCGGCGGCAGGCGCGATTCTGTTGGCTGCTTTCGTGTACTACATCTCAACCGACTATGGAAACGTTGCGGTGACTTCTGAGCAGAAGAGCCTCCAGGTAAATATCAAGCGGTCTGACGGAAGCGTTCAATCGTTGGAAGTTGAACATGGTGAAAATCAGACGCGCGTTCGGGCTGGGCACTATGTTGTCGAGATCGAGGGAGATGTGTCTAACTATGAGATAACTCCGGCGGAATTCGAGTTGCGTCGCGGGGAACAACAGGCGGTTGCAATATCGTTGCGCGATCATTCAACGACAGGCGATATGACTGCCAAAATATCCAAGCCGCTATCGGTCCAAGCCGGTCAACCAAATGGTTTGTCAAGCAGCGTGGCCAATCGCAAACCGGGTGGTCCGACGTATTCGGGAAAAGACTGGGACGAATGGGCTCGTTCCGTCGAAGCGAGTCGCGATGGAAGTACCCTGCAAACCGGCTTTAAGGCCCTGGCGATTTTGGCCGATGATTCCGCAAAGCTGCGACAATCCGCGGAGCTAATCTGTCAGTCAATGCGAACCCACGGTGGCGTGAAGTTAGGAAGCTTCGGCGGTGGTTATGGCGGCGACTTTGGCGGGGATGACCGACTTGCAATTGCCAATACGGCAGTCGAGTCGCTGCTGCGATTGGGACCAGAGCACACGATTGACGTTCTAATAGAAGAGTTGGCGAGCAGAAATCGGAGAAGCAGTAGTTTCATTCGGCAGTTTTTCTCGTTGAAGTATTCTCCGATCATTGGCGATCCACTCGAACAAAGAAATTATTGGCGAGGTCTGACGCAGCAAGTCCAGCAATCCCCAGAAAGCATCCCGCCGAATTGGGTACCCGCACCAGTGAAGGTGAGCCTGATTGTGATCAATGCGAAAGTCTGGGGAACTGTCTCCACACCCAAAAGCGAATTTAGAGCAATGCCACTCGATGACTTGATTGGTCTTCTCGAGAAACAAGCTTTGGAAACGATCCCATGGGAACTGGAGGTTATCGCGGTAGGGGATGTGGAGAGGGCCGTTGAGAATCTACATTCAACGGACCGGATGGTCTCTTTGCAAGAGGTTGCGGTTCCCGACGAAACTCCCAATAAGAGTTTTGATTTTGAAAAGTTGCAGCTCGCACGGTTGAGGTCGATGGAAGCATTCGGCAAGGATCATCTCAAACAAGAGGTGGACCGAATGGATGAGGTCCTTGCGTTGTTGATTCGTCATCAACATTCGGCAACGGCGAGAGCTGACAAGTCCACGGAAGATGCTCTCAAGAATTCCCTGAAGAAATCGCAGCTTCAATTGGTAAAAAAAACGATCGCCGTTCTGAAGCGAGTCGACGATCCGTTTAATAGCGCCTTTGGAAGCGAGCACGGGGCAAATCCCTTCGGTGATCTCAGTCCCAATGCCGCTAATGGCTCGTTCGGCGGAAAAGATGACACGTTTGGTCCCGTCGAAGATGCGAGGTCCGACGACAATCCGTTTGGCGCAGCGGGAGACCCCAGCCCAGAGGACGATCCGTTTGGCTCAGCGGGAGACCCCAGCCCAGAGGACGATCCGTTTGGCTCAGCGGGAGGCCCCAGCCCAGAGGACGATCCGTTTGGCTCAGCGGGAGGCCCTAGCCCAGAGGACGATCCGTTTGGTGATCCCCAAGATGCTGGTACAAGTACCGACGAGGATCCTTTTGGCTAACCAAGGGCCAAATTGACGAGTGATGGAGTCCCATTTGGCTGGACGATGATCCGTGATCGGTCAAAGTCGTGTGGGCTCTGTCAGCAAATCAAAGAACTAGCTAGGTGCTCAGCCTCGCTTCTTGCGCCTTACGATGAGCGACAGCTTCCTTTTTAAATTTGAACGTTTGGAAATGCTGTTTGCCGTTCTCGTGCCAAGTTGCGACCCAGCGTCCATAAGGATTTTTGCTGACGCCTGTGATTCCGGAAGAGTTATTGACGGCTTGCTTCCTTGGTCCTCTCTTCCACTTTCTCTCGCCAAGGACTTTGAGCTGTGCGTCTCGCCATTTTTTAGCTTTTTCGAAAGTGCGACGGATTCCACCGTCGGAAAAACGAAAGTACTTGGCGTACTCGGTGCCGTCCCGAACAATGCGAACCTGCCACCCAGCAGCTTCACGTCGAATGTTAGTTATTCCAGTCTTCATGAAAGGATCTTAGTAGTGAGGGCACAGAAGTTCCACCGTCATTAAAAAAAAGCCGGGCACCCAAAGGTGCCCGGTGACTAGAATTCAATCAATCGACTGGTCAATTTATCGACGGCGAATCAACCCCAGGAGGGCGAGTCCGCAGATCATGCTGAAGAAAGCCGATGGTTCAGGAACCGACATGAACTGAATGTCGCCAAGCTGCATGCA
>CAYYHV010000132.1:0-12388 GCA_964471695.1 uncultured Pirellulaceae bacterium | reverse complement strand
CCATTGGCCTCGCGAACATCGGTGAAGACCATGCGATACGAAGCATAGGCCGTTCCGCCACTGTCGACTGGAACCAAGGCTCCCGTTGCGTTGCGATCGGTTGGTACCTGATCGTCCGTGTAGACGCCGGAATCAACCAAAGTCCAGTTCTCGTCCGAGCCATCCGTGTTGTCGGCGCTCGTGATGGGATCGTTGGTGCCGTAGAGCTCCCAATTCTTTGGATCACGACGTTCGTCATCATTGGCCGTCGTCAACTGCATCCAGTTGACGGGCATGCTGGCGTTGGGGCCTTGAGGAGTCACGATGAAACCTGAGTTCTGTTCGCCGAAGTTGAGATACTTCGTGTTGGGATCGCCGTCGATGACGAAACCAGGAGCTTCACCGGCAGGGTAGCTACTTTCGAATCCAAATGGAGCTAGTGCAAGCACGTTCGTGTCGGCTGAACTAACGACGTTCGAACCCGTACCGTCGTTCGATTCCCAAAGGAGAATGTCGGCGATTTGCATGCTGTTGGCCGCGCCTGCGTCTTTGACGTCAGGGAAAATGACGCGATACGAGTCATAGGCCGAACTGTTGGGAAACGTGTAAAGGGGACCGTCCATGAGGCGATCATCAGGCAGGTTGGCCATGCCTGTTCCGATCAAAGTCCATGGTTCGCTGTTACCCTGGCCATTATCGGTGCTCGTGATGGCGGAATTGGTTCCGTAGATTTCCCAGTTGAGTGGATCTCGCTCGACAGCGTCGTTTGCCGTGCGCAACATCATGCTTTGGATTGTTGATGTGCCAGCCGCTGGCGTGAAAATCAGGCCTGTGTTTTGTTTGCCGAAGTTGAGGTACTTCGTGTTGACGTCGTTGTCCAACGCGTTGATTGGAGCCTCGCCGCCCGGGTAGCTGCTCAAAGCCGAAAAATCGAGGTCCAACGCAATGATTGGGTCGCCTGGGCCGAGAATCTGAGCGCTCGTTGGAAGAGCATAAGCTGCAAGTAGAACGACAGCAGCGATTAGTTTCGTCAATCTCATTGGTGTCTTACTCCAAAATCAAACAACAATACAAGTCAATAAAAAAACGGAACGCAGCACACCAGTGGGTGTGCTGCATTCCGTATTCTTTTGTAGCGTCCTACAGTGACTGCTCTTTTGCTGTTTGAGTTAGATGGTATAAGACCGCACTTGATGCGAAGTGTTCCGTCGAGCCCACATGATAATTCGGGTTCGCTTTGATGTGAAGAATATTTTCTGTTTTTTGTTTCACTCGTTTCCAATGTTTTCACGAGTCGCGAGAAAAGATGACCAATCTGCCGATCGTCGATACTCATGTCCACCTGTGGGACCCGTCAAATATCAACTATCCCTGGCTGCCAAGCGTTCCAGGCTTAAACCGACCTTTCCTGCTTGACGACTATCGTGCGACTTGTGGGGAGGCCAATGTAACGAAAATGGTCTTCGTAGAATGCGAAGCCGACCATTCTATGGGATTGGAGGAGTCGAATTGGGTAGCTTCCCTTGCCAAAGAGGATCCGCGGTTGCAAGGAATTGTGGCTCGAGCCTCTCTCGAAAAAGGTCGTGAGATTCGAGAACAAGTCGCCGTACTTGCAGAGAACAAAATGGTGAAGGGGATCCGGCGACTGATTCAGGAGGAGTCTGATGTTGAGTTCTGCATTCAGCCGGCGTTTGTCGAGGGCGTCCAGTCGTTAGAGGAATTTGGTTTATCATTCGACATTTGTATTTTTCATTCGCAACTTGCCAGTGCCATTCAGTTAGTTAGGCAGTGTCCTGGAGTCAACTTTGTCCTGGATCACATCGGTAAGCCTGCGATCAAGGACCAGCGATTTGACCCGTGGCGAAATGAGATGAAAGAGCTGGCCAGTATGGCCAATGTTACTTGTAAGATTTCCGGAATGGTCTGCGAGGCGGACATGGAGAATTGGACGGACGAAGATCTTCGCCCCTACATCGACCATGTGATTGATACCTTTGGTTTCGACCGAATTATGTTTGGTGGAGATTGGCCCGTGATCGTCCAGGCTTGCGAGGTATCACGCTGGATTGAAGTATTATCTGAAGCGGTCAGTGCATGTTCCGAATCTGAACAGCGACGGCTTTTCCATGACAATGCGGTGCGAACTTATCGATTGGCTTAACCCAGCCGATTCAGTTGTCTCGCATTTGTCGCTCTCCTTGAACCCATGCGAAAAGCTCGGCCAAGACGGTCCGAGCTTTCCCTAAAAACAACCATCATGCACACTGGTCGGCTCAGCGCGTCGAGAATTTGAAGATCGTCGAGGTCTTGTAGGGTTCACCAGGATTGACGATGCAAGAAGGAAAGTTCGACTGGTTGGGGCTGTCGGGATAGTGTTGCGTTTCGAGGCAAAACCCACCTCGATGGAGGTAAGGGCGTCCGGACTTGCCGATGAGTTTTCCATTAAGGAAGTTCCCGCAATAAAACTGTATCCCGGGTTCTTCGGTATGGACTGTCATAACGCGCCCGGTCGTCGGTTCGTATACGGTGGCTGCAAGTTTCATCTTGCCGTCGGTACCATTGTCGATCACCCAGTTGTGGTCGTAACCCATTCCAAACTTCAGCTGTTCGTTGTCCTGATTGATGTCGCGGCCGATGGCTTTGGCCTTCGTGAAATCGAATGGAGTTCCAGTCACGGGAGCGATTTCGCCGGTCGGAATCAGCGTAGAATCGACGGGCGTATAATGGCTGCAATTGAGTTGCAATTCATGTCCCAGGATTTTGCCACTACCTTCCCCCGCCAGATTGAAGTAGGTGTGCTGGGTCAGATTCACGGGAGTCGCTTTGTCGGTGGTAGCGTAGTAATCCACCTTGAGCTCGTTATCCTCCGTAAGGGCGTAAGTCACCCGAATCTTGAGATTGCCCGGATAGCCCTCTTCGCCATCGAATGAATTGTATGTCATTTCGATGGCGTTTTTGTCAGCAATGGGCTTTGCGTCCCAAACGACTTTGTCGTACCCCAGGTTTCCACCGTGCAGGTGATTCTCATTGTTATTTGTGGCTAGCGTAAATTCTTCGCCGCCGACTTTGAATTTTCCTTTGGCAATTCGGTTGCCGTAACGACCGACGACAGCACCAAAATAAGGCTTGTCGACCGCATTCATATAATGTTTGACGCTGTCGTAACCGAGCGAGATATCGCCCATGTTTCCGTTGCGATCTGCGACAACAATTGAGGTGATGATGGCCCCGTAGTTGGTCGCCTTGATCGTCGTGCCTTTTGAATTCTTCAGCGTGTACAGCTTGATGCTGTCAAAATCGCTAACGTCGATCTGAGCTCGAACGCTCGTGCTGCAAAGCGCGCAGAGGATAATTGCAAACAGCGTCTTCATTTTGGTCTCCATTTTGAGAAAAATGTGTGAGACCAATATCTACATGTTCTTGACTGAAGCAAGAGACGGTTTGACAAAATAGCCGCCAACGAGACCTCGTGGGCGTGTCGAAAAGTGAACCACAGCCTGAAATGAAGGGGTTGTGATCCTAGCCGTCCATTTTCTTGCTGGGAGCAGGTTCTGATTTCTCAGGACCTGATTGCGGACCGGCGCCCATTCCCATAGGTGGCTTGTCAGGAATTGGCAATGGTGCTTGGTCCTCTGGGATTTCCTTGCTAGCGCAGCCTAGTACGAGGCACAAGGCAAGACTGGAGAAGATCAGAGCGACTTTTTTCATCATCATTGTTTTTGGTTCGTTGCTGAATTTGAACTAATTACATTCCGAGCCACGCGAGTACTGAGCCGCGCTTTTCACTCCGTCTTGCATACCAGATTTGGCCCACAAAACTTCGTCTTCAATGCTCTCACTAATCGACTCGGCCGAGCCATCACTGTAGGAGAACATGACGACTCCATTGTGCTTACTGGCGAATCGAAACCATGATGGCTCACCCAGTCCCCAAAGGGTCGGCATGGCGCCGCCGCCTTGCCAAGAGTGGGTGAAATATCCAAGTTCGTCATCGACTCCGCCGATGGATTCGCCGTACAAGAAAGTCTTACTTGTGCCGTCCTTGATGTGTTGCATCTTCGTCTGGCTGTTCTTCGAAAGCGTGCCGCGGTATGCGTCTTCCATTTCGACATCCATAAGCCCTCGCTTCCCTGCAACGCCCATGTAGTGCGTTCGACCCATGCGCTGGCTGACTAGTTCGTCGATCGGGTAATACCAAGCCACCATTGATGTGCACACAACATCTTCACTCGTTTGGAAGTGATGCTGATGGATGATGATGTTGGCTTCTCTTGTCGGAGGTTCGGATGGGCACAGAAGCATCGGAACCCATTTTTGAGATGCCGCAAAAGAGCCCTCGAAGCGCGGATTGGTATTGTTGAACCATGGACGCTGCCCAAGTTCTGGGGCAGGATCGAGAGGGATATCCTGCTCATCATAAATTGCCCGTTCTTCCAGATAGGGAAGAAGGAAGACAAAACTGCTAATTGCGGAAGAGAATGGCATCCGTCGATACATTTTCGGAGCACCCACGTAACCCGGTGGGAATTCGCGTTTAGCCGATTCGTAGTTCAACGCGGCAAGCGATAGTTGACGTATCTGATTGATGCACATTGTCCGCCGTGCAGCTTCACGCGCTTGTTGAACTGCAGGAAGCAATAGGGCGACAAGTATGCCAATGATGGCGATAACGACAAGCAGTTCTACAAGCGTAAAACCCTTTGATCGACGAACTTGTGGAATACGTTTCATGTTGTCGACTCTCTTCCATTTACAGCGTACGAAGTCATAAACATTCAATAGACTAAGCAGATTTACCGCTTTTGACTATACACAGTCTCGAACGGTAATCTTTTTCACCAACAGGGTGTCGTGAATTTACCGACCCTGCGGGTAAAACGTTGCCCACAATATGGATGCGATTAGAGCGGCGAAGTGCCGTGCGACATATTAAGGTGAGCCAGCAGGTTCTAAATCTGCTTCGGAAGCATCATTCGAATCGGAATTGACGTTGTCATCGTCTTCGTCGAACGCTGATGCATCCGATTGCGATTGGTCAGAATCATCGTTGTTTTCAGCGGATGGTATGCCAGTGACATCTTCAACGATCTGGTCGATTTCTGCGGCTAAGTCGACTTCATAAGCCTCATCGGGCACGTCGGCTTCGTCAGCCAACTCGGTTGCAGCGGCAATAAGTTTTTCGACGTCTTCCTTGCTAAAGTCAGACTTGACGACTCGTTTGCCATCGGGACGTTCTTCCGTAAAGTCATCGGCGATCGACTCGAGTTGCTCGAGTTCAATACTCTCTTCGACGACGCCGCGTGCCAGTCGTTGGACGGCTCGCTTGGCGGCTTTTCGTAGTTCATCGTCGATTGGTGCTTTGTCAAGAATTTCTGTCTCAATGAAATAGAGCGCACCTCCCGCGATGACCGCGGGACTCTCGCCCATCCTCTGAGCGATTTCCACAAGTTGTTCAATCGTGATGTCGCCGTCTAGCACGTCGTCGCCAACGGCTTGGATGCGCTCGATGAGTTTTTCTTTCTGGTCTTCTGGCAGTTGGGTTTCATCCAACGCTTGTGAAGCGACGTCAACAGCCGTCGTAACCAACATCTGCTTGCCTTTCCTCATCCCGAACCAAGTGAGTCCCGCGATGACACCGGCAAAAACGAGAATGAGAACGCCACAGCCAGCCAAGGCCCAAATACAACCCTGGCTGGATTCCTTGGGCGCGGCGTAATGTGGTTGTTGAATGCTGGGATGTTGTTGATCGTTCATGGTATTCCTGAACGCTATTCGTCGGTGCGGCGAAAATACAGTCAAACAAAAGCGAATTTTGCTGCGCCCATCGTAACTGCGCTAACGTACCCCAGACAACACATGCCAAGCCGATACGGGATGAAGACGTCGACTGGCGGTTGGAAAGCGTTTCGTAAAGCGAGTGCTTGTTTGTCACGATAAGGGAGTTGAGAATGGATAGGATGCCGCATTGGCGACCGGGGAACAGAATCTACAGGAAAGTTGCTAAAAATGACCAAAAGCTCAAACCGTGCTCGCCCTCGCTTGATTCTGGCCGCCACTACGTTCGCCACAATCCTGGCCAACTTCGCAATTGCGGAGGAGCTAGAGCATATTTGCCGCTACTGCAACTCGACGCAGCAGCAATTGCGAAAAGCCGCAAGCAGCGATGACAAGGGGCCACGTTACGCACCGGACCGTCAAATCGATGTCTTGCACATCAAGATCGATGTGACGCCGGATTTCGAGCAACGTACAGTCGCGGGGACCACGACGATCAAGTTCGTTCCCATTGCGACTCCGCTAAGCGAATTACGATTGGATGCCGTCCATCTGGAAATCAGCGATGTCCGTGGTTCGTCAGCAATCGCGGCTTTTACGTCCACCGACGAAGACCTAACCATTGTTTTCGAAGAACCGATTGCACCTGGTACTGAGTCGTCGATTGAGATTGATCATGCGGCCGAGCCGACGAAGGGTTTTTACTTTCGAACACCTGAGATGGGATACCCTGCCGAAGACACTCACGTTTTCACGCAGGGCGAGACGCATGAAGCCCGGCATTGGTTTCCCTGTTACGACTATCCTAACGAACGCTCTTCGACGGAAGTCATCTGTAGCGTACCCAAGGAGATGGTAGTCCTCTCCAATGGGGAGCGGATTTCCGAAACATATAATGAAACGACAAAGCTCAAGTCGGTTCGTTGGCTCCAGGAAAAGCCGCATGTTAACTATCTGATCTGTTTGGTGGCCGGTTACTTCGACAAGCTTGAAGCCAAGCATCGTGACGTGCCGCTCGCCTTCTATTCTCAACCGACTTTGTCCGAGCACGCGGCGAATTCGTTCGTTGATACCGCTCCGATCATGGAATTTTTTGAAGAGGAGATCGGCGTTCCTTTTCCGTGGAACAAGTATTACCAAGTCACGATTCGCGATTTTGTTGCCGGTGGCATGGAGAACACAACGCTCACGACTCTCACGCATGGCACGATCTTCGCCAGCGAAACGGAGAATCTTCACTCTACGCGATCACTGGACGCCCATGAAATGGCGCATCAGTGGTTTGGCGATTATGTAACGTGTAAGGACTGGAGTCACTTGTGGTTGAACGAAGGTTTCGCGACGTACTATTCGGCGCTGTACGAAGGCCAGAAGATGGGCCCTGATGCGTTACTCTATACGATGTACAAGAACGCTAACAATCGTGTCATACCCAGTGGAAAGAATGATACGCGTCCGATCGTCTACAAGGGATATTCCAGCCCCGATGAGCAATTCGATTATCGTTCCTATCCCAAGGGAGCCTGGGTGCTGCACATGCTCCGTAGTCGTTTGGGTAAGGAACTCTACCGTCAGTGCATCAAGACATATCTCGAGCGTAATGCTCTGACGAGCGTTGTAACGGAGGAGCTCAATGAAGTTATTGAGGAAATCAGTGGGCGGTCCTTTGATCCGTTTTTTGACCAATGGGTCTATCACGCCCGTCACCCGGATTTAAAAATCGAATATCGGTGGCAAGCCGCGGACAAGCTCGCCAAAGTCACGATCCGTCAAACCCAAAAGACGAATGACGATGTGATGCTGTTTGAGATTCCTACGAAGCTCCGTTTTGATCTGGGTGACGGCGAAGTCATTGATCATGCCATTACGATTGACCAAGCCAGTCACGATTTTTACGTTTCTCTTTCTTCAGCACCCAAGGTCGTGCGATTCGATCCGGAGTACACGGTGCTGGCTGATATTTCCTTCTCGAAGCCTGATGCCATGCTTCTGGAACAGTTGAAGCGAGAGTCGGATGTAATTGGTCGCATCTATGCGGTGGAGGCGTTGGCCAAGCGTAAAACCAAAAAGTCCGTAGCCGCTTTGAAAGAAACTTTGAATGACGATGCGTTCTACGGAGTCCGATTGGCGGCGGCCTCGGCGCTGGGCAAGCACGCGTCTGATGATTCGTTCGAGGCGCTGCTGCAATCAACAAAGCAGGAGGATGCAAGAGTTCGACGGGAAGTCGTGAAGCAGATCGGTCGAACGTATCGAGACGAGGCCAGGGAGTTATTGATGCAAGTCATCGAAAACGACTCGAACCCCGGCATCGCGGCGGAAGCGTTGCGGGCGATTGCCAAGTATCAATCGGACGATATTGCGAAGTTGATTGTCAACAGTCTCAAGGCCCAATCATTCCGTAACGAAGTCGCTGGTGCGGCAATTAGCGCGATTCGAGATCAAGCCGACTCGTCCTACGCCGATTCCTTGTTGGCCGTGCTCAAGGAACGACAAAACGAACTCGGCCGTCGCACCGTTGGGAGTGGAATGGATGTGTTGGCTCGACTAACCCGCGACGCCGACGACAAATCGGAGGTTCGAGAATTCCTCATGGGGTTTGTGGCGGATTCTAAATCGCCATTACGTTCTTCCGCTATTCGAGCGCTCGGGACGCTGGGCGACGAAAAGGTCTCGGCGACTTTGCGAGCATTGTCTGGAAGCGACCGCGAAGGTCGGATTGCTTCGGCAGCCAAATCGGCTCTGGGGAAGATTCAGAAGGAAACGAAATTCGTTCCACGAGAAGTTTCCGAGATGCGAAAGATGCTGAACGAGCTGAAGCAATCGCACGCCAAGTTGAAAGAAGAATTGGAAAGCATCAAGAAGGTTGCGAACGCGAAACAGAAAGCGGCCGAAAAAGCGCCCGAGAATGCGCCGGCCGTTGGCAAAGAAGAACCTTCGAAAGAAGTCGCCAAGTCAAAAGATGTGCCCAAGGAGACTGCATCGGTTGGTGGCGCCAACTAAGATACACCATGGCCGCGTGACGCGAGTCGTTTTTAGTTGTTGGGAAACGGAGCGGCGAAAGCCGTTCTATCTGGAAGTGAGCCGAAGTGCACGGGGCTGGCGTCCTGCTGCATGTGTGTTTATTACTGTGCCGCCAAAAGCACAAGCGAGTCTTGAATATGCCCCGAATCGTCTGGCCGTTTCTCTGTTGTATGTTCATCAATGCGGCGTTTGCCCAGATTGCGGTTGAAACGGAACCGGTCGTGGGTATCAAATCCAACCCGCCACGTGTTTTCATTCTGGCGAATGCGAGCGTCGTTGTCAGTCCCGAAAAGCGACTTGAAAATGCTACCGTTGTGGTGAACAACGGCATGATTGCAGCCGTTGGGCAACGCATGAGTATGGAGATTGCTGGCGCTCAGGCGATCGACATGTCGGGCCAAACAATTTACGCCGGCTTTATTGATGGCTATGGCGAGTTGGAGATGCCGAAAGTCGATTCGGGAGCCGCCTATTGGAATGACAACGTTGCGCCACAACGCAAAGTCGCCTCGGCACTGGAGCGGGACGACGACGCAGTCGCAAAGTACCGCGAGCAGGGCATCACGGTTCGTTTGTTGGCTCCGGGTGACGGATTGGTCAAAGGCCAGAGCGCGTTGGTGGCGATGTCCGATGTGGAACCGACCGCGAGCATACTGGTCGAAAGCGTGGCGCAACATATTGCGTTGACGCCGAAAAATCGCTCGTGGCGAAGCAAGGCTTACCCAGGTTCTCCCATGGGGGCTGTCGCGCTGGTGCGTCAATCGCTCTACGATATGCAGTGGTATACCAAAGCTTGGGAAGCCTATAACGCCGATCCCAGTCTGACTCGTCCCGAGGCGAATGATGCATTAGCGGAACTTGCCGGTTCCATCGAACGCGATTTGCCGTTCATCGTCGATGCGTCGAACGAACGGTTTGTTATGCGTGCTGGTCGGTTGGCTGAGGAATTCGATTTGACGATCCTGCTGCGTGGGTCAGGCCGCGAGTACCGACGACTGGACGAAGTCGCATCGCTGGATGCGGCGATCCTGTTGCCGGTTGATTATCCCAAGGCGCCTGACGTGTCGACTGTCGACGCAGCACTCAATGCGTCGTTGGAACAACTGATGCACTGGGACCATGCACCGGAAAACGCAGCCCGATTGGCTGCAGCAAATGTACGTTTTGCGTTGACGACAGATGGACTGAAATCGCCTGGTGAATTTCTGGCGGCGGTTCGTAAAACGATCAGACGCGGTTTGCCGGCGGAAACGGCTCTGGCGGCTTTGACCACGATGCCAGCCGACTTTTTTGGAGTCGCCGAACGTATGGGGACGATCGAAGTCGGCAAGATGGCGAATCTGGTTGTCGCCGATGGCGATCTTTTTGATGTGGATGCTGACGAGTCCGCCAAAGTCGTCGAAACTTGGGTGGATGGAGTCCGGTTTGAGCATGAACGCAATGATGCGCCCGATTTGCGTGGGAAATGGGACGTCGTCTTTTTGATGGACGGTGGCAGGCAAGTCAAAGGCGAGCTGCATCTCTTAGGGAAACCAAAGAAACTGTCGGGCAAGCTGATCGTGAAGGATGAGGAAGCCAAGCTCAAGCAGGTTTCTTTTGCCGAGCAGCGTCTTCGACTTGCCGTGGATGCCCAGTCACTGGGAGGCGATGGGCAGGCGATTCTTACGTTTGTGGTCATTGCAAATGATCTTACGAGCGAAGTGGTGACGGGGCAGGGGACGCTGCCTGATGGCTCGCGACTGACGGCAACTTTAAGACAGACGATGGCGGGTGAGATCAAGGAGTCGAAGGGGAAAGACAAGGGAAAAGCGTCGGATGATGACGAGCCCGACGACGGAGGCGGCGAGTCCGAGAGTGAAGACCGCGAATCCGAGGAAGGCGACGACGCTGAAAGCGGCAAAGGCAAAAAAAAGAAGTCGGCTCAAGACCTCGCGTCGTCCTTCGTCGTCAATTATCCGCTTGGTGCGTTCGGACGTGAGGAAACGCCGGTGCGACAGGATGTTGCATTTGTGAACGCAACCGTGTGGACGTGTGAAGATGCGGGGAAACTCAAAAATGCGACCGTGTTGATTGTTGATGGCAAGATCAAGGCGATTGGAGATGGGGACAAGGTTGACTTGCCCAGCGCCTGCAAAGTCGTAGATTGCAAGGGCAAGCACATTACGCCCGGCATAATTGATTGCCACTCTCACATCGCCACGGACGGCGGCGTCAACGAATCGACACAAGCCATTACTGCGGAAGTTCGCATTGGCGATTTTGTCGACGGAGATGATATCTCGATTTACCGCCAGTTGGCAGGTGGAGTTACGACAGCCAACGTTCTGCACGGTTCGGCGAACCCGATCGGCGGACAGAATCAAGTCGTAAAAATGCGTTGGGGCGTTGAGCCGGAAGATATGAAGTTTGCAGGCGCTCCGGCTGGAATCAAGTTTGCGTTGGGTGAAAACGTTAAACAGAGTAACCGAGGCGATGACTTTCGGACGCGTTACCCTCAGACTCGTATGGGAGTCGACGAGATCATCAATGACGCATTTCGCCGAGCCCGTGACTATGACCAGGCGTGGAGCGACTGGCGAGAGAACCCAAGTGGTGTTCCCCCTCGAGTCGATTTGGAGCTGCAGGCGCTAGCGGAGATTCTTCGCGGGGAGCGGTGGATTCATTGCCACAGTTATCGACAATCAGAGATTCTGGCGTTGATGGCAACCTGCAAACGCTATGGCGTCACTATTGGAACATTGCAGCACATTCTAGAAGGCTACAAAGTTGCTAGTGAGATGAAAGAGAACGGAGTTATGGGGTCTTCGTTCGCCGATTGGTGGGCCTACAAGTTTGAAGTTTATGACGCGATTCCCTATTCGGGGTCGATCATGCACAAGGCCGGAGTCGTCGTTTCGTTCAATTCAGACGATTCGGAGCTTGGGCGACGATTGAATCTCGAAGCCGCCAAAGCCGTCAAGTTTGGCGGGGTGCCTCCTGAGGAGGCTCTGAAGTTCGTGACGCTGAATCCCGCCAAGCAGCTACGAATAGCAGATCGAGTTGGCTCGTTGGCCGTTGGGAAAGATGCAGATCTGGTTGTGTGGAGTGGCAGCCCGCTTTCTATCTACACGCGGTGTGAGCAGACGTGGATTGACGGTTGTTGCTACTTTAATCTCGACGAAGACAACGAGATGCGTCAGCGAGACCGAGCTCGTCACGCGGCTTTGGTGCAAAAAGTTCTGGGGAGTGGCGCCGAGCAAAGAAAACCCGGCGAACGTGATCGTAGCGAAATCGACTTGTGGCCTCGTCGCGATCTGTTCTGCAAATGTCGTCAGGCGTCCGAGGAATAAATCATGTTACTGAAACCAGCTCCAAACTCGAAACATTTTGTTATGCGACATCTGCGACTCGTCTTGTTGTTACTCGTCACTTCGGTTGCCACGGCAGGGTATGAGGTGCCGGGCGAGCTCCCCGCTGGGGCGGTCATACTGGAACATGCCACGATTCATACGGCCAACGAAGTCATTGAGGACGGCGTACTGGTGATGAATGGCGGTAAGATCAAAAGCGTCGGAAAGTTTTCGGATTCTGCGGATGAAAAATCTGAAGGCAAGGACGTGGGCAACGACAGGGG
>CAYYHV010000131.1:12157-17041 GCA_964471695.1 uncultured Pirellulaceae bacterium | reverse complement strand
CGTGTCCCGTCGCTTGGCTCCAACGGTTGGCGAACTCGGCAATACGGTCCGACATCTCGCCGTAGACTTCGAATGCATCCGACGTCTGGAACAACAACTCGACTCGAGGTTCAGCCAACATGGCGCCAACGCCACCAAACTGACGTCGGGTAGTGTCGCCGAAAGATAGCAAGCCGAAATGGAGACGACTTGGCGATGAAATTTGTATTTCCCTCACGATTGCATCGCCTTTGTCACGAAAGAGTCAAGCATGTGGAACGCTGCTCGTTCTTGTCCTCCTGCGGTTTTACCCACAATCACACTCAGCCGCTCGAATTCCGTCGCAATGTATTCGGGCTCAAGAAACTGGATTCTCGTTGCCAAAATTGCAGCCTCAACGACGGCGTGCTTCGCCCGATTGAAGCCGAAGAACTCTCGCTGAGTTCCGCGATGCACAACTTGACACTGAATGGTAGTGCGTTCGGTCGAATCATCGAGTTCCGTCACACAAAACTCGTACCAGCGGCAGGCGTCCACGAGGACTCGCCCAAGAATCTGCTCTGCTGGCCGCAATTCCACCTCGTCGTCTGTCAACTTGCCAATAGCGCCTTGAGCGAGCATCAGAACGTTATCGGTAACGTGCAGTACTCCTTCGCCCGCGCGTTTCAGATTCATGTAGGTCGTCGAGGATTGGAACGGTCGCAATACGAATCGGTCCAACTTAGATTGTTCCACGAGCGGCCCCATCGGCGACACGTTTGTCGTCGAGTCCACATTTAGCGTTGTAATTATGCCTTCGAGAACCATGAATCTTTCGTTGTCGATCTGCTTTGCGACTAGAACGTTATCGGGCGATCCGGCCAAGCCAGCGGGTCGATACTCTCAATGCGAAGCTCTTGTTCAAACGTGTGTTCGGTAGCGAAGGACAATCCTGATTCTCGCATAAAACCAGAGAGAAGCCGCAGCCCACATTCTGTCAAAATCGACTCGGGGTGAAACTGCCAACCAAAGACCGGCACATCCCGGTGCCGTACCGCCATCACAATCTCATCTTCTGTCCAGGCGGTGACTTGTAGTTCCCGGGGCAAGGCTCCCCTGTCCGCGACAAGCGAATGGTATCGAGCGGCTTCGAAGGGCTCGGGCAGCCCCGTGAACTCCCGTTGGGCGTCGTGAAACACGCGACTCGTTCTGCCATGTACCGGCATCGAAGCCCGCACAATCTCACCGCCTAAAGCGTGCACAATAGCTTGATGTCCGAGACAAACGCCCAGCATAGGTACGCGACCAATGGCTCCCGCCACGACATCCAACGTGTTTCCCGCTTCGGTCGGCGAGCACGGCCCAGGCGAAATAACAATCGCGTCACATGATTCAACAAGCTCCGACGTTGGATCGACCGCGTCGTTCCTGACGACGCACACCTGGGCGCCCAGCAATCGCAGATAGCGAGCCAAGTTGTGAGCGAAGCTGTCGTAGTTATCTATCAGGAGAATCATCGTAACGCTGTCAGCACTCCCGCAGCTTTGTGCCACGTTTCTTCATATTCGCCCGTGGGCGTCGATTGCGCCACGATGCCGCCGCCGACCGGAATCTGCCACCATCCGCCAGCCGCCGTGATTGTGCGAATCAGGATGCTCAGATCCAACGTGCCATCCCAGTTGATATATCCTAACGAACCACAGTATGGCCCTCTGGCGACTCGTTCAAGCTCCGTGATGATCTCCATGGATCGAACCTTCGGAGCCCCGGTAATTGATCCACCAGGAAACGATGCAGCAATCAAATCGAACGCGTCGCAATTCGCATCCAATTCCCCGCGCACCGACGACACCAGGTGTTTTACATAACCATAAGTTTCGAGGCCGCAAAGCTGAGGAACGTGGATCGACGAGGCTTTGCAGACTCGCGATAGATCGTTCCGCAGCAAGTCCACAATCATAACGTTTTCGGCTTTGTCTTTCTCGCTCTCCAACAAATCGCTCCCGGCAAACAAATCCGCTACGGGCTGTTGTGTTTGACGACGAGTCCCCTTGATCGGCCGTGCCTCAACCGATCCATCTCGAGATTGGATAAAACGTTCCGGAGAGGCGCTCGCTATCTGCCAATTTCCTGCGTCAAAATAGCCGCCAAAAGTCGCCGGCGTCCGATTGCGCAAACGTAAATACAAATCAACGCTGGAGCCAGTCGAGGCGTGCAATAGGCGCTGCGAAAGATTGACTTGAAAAATGTCCCCCGCAGAAATGTAGTCGATGCCTTGTTGAACCGCAGCAAGATAACCCGCCCTATCGAAGTTGCTGAACAGTCCCCGATGTTCGCTGATCGCATGACGCGGCGCAGCGATGTCGATCTGCGACTCCGTGGAATTGCCTTGTCGGTCAAAGTCCCGTGGCTCCACCTGCGTCGCAAGCCACCCGAGGACTTCTTTCCCTCGCGCTCTGGAACGTGCCACGCGCGCCGTCGGCTCGGTTTCCGGAAATCCCTGCGAGATCAACCAAGCCTTTTCGAGATCATGATCAAAGGCGATGACAACGTCGTACAGTCCAAACACCACGGGCGGCAACTGGAACTCATCAAACTCCACTTGAGGCAATCGTTCGAATGCCCGTCCAAACCCATAGTTCAGAACGCCGGCCACGCCACCCTGAAAAGGCGGCAAATCGCTGCGAAGGTTTGAGTCGAGTCCCCTCGTTGCCTCGCGCAGCCGCGCCACGCCACTCGCGGCATCGCAGACAACCATCTCATAGGGGTCCGCAGCCACGAACGAATATCGCCCGAGTTCCGGATCACGTAGTGAACTATCAAGAAATAGACAATGTGGTTTGGAGGCCAGTCGCAAAAAAGCGTCTTCGGATTGCAATCCGTCAAGTTCGTGTATCCACGGCAGCGTATCGTCAATCATTCATCAGCCGCCTTTCTGGCAGCCGCCGTTTTTCGCAATCGATGACTCTCTTCCGCCACCGTCAGCATCCCCCAATCCAACGACTCGTCCTGCCGATACTGCTTACCAAGCTGCAAAGCCGTCATGGCTTTGCACATTTCGAATCCCAGATAGAACGCGTGCGACGCATCAATTGTCTTGGGGGTTTTCTCAAGCAAACGCTCAAACAAAAGAAACGGATCGCTTGCCGATTCGTGCAGTTCCCGCGTGATCGCGTGGATGTTGTTCCCTTGGGCGAATAACCGAAAGTTATTGTCGCGAATATCGCACGCCAGATTCTGAAACGTCGCCGGATCATCTTCGTAGACTCGAGGGTCGCGTAGCATTACCAGGCCTGGTTCCGTGTGCTTCGGCAGCTCGCCTCGAGTCACTGCGAAATGCATCAGCCGACGGGCTAGATCACATTCCTTGACGCTCGTTCGTGCCCAGTTAATCACCTGCGTCGTCAGGATGCTTCGTATACCAACTTCTTGACAAAACCCCAGCAGCAACACGTTGATTCCCGACGAATCACAATCCGTCAGTTCAGTCAGGTTGCCAATGCCCATCATGATCTCCGCGTCGGGATACTTTTCCCGCGTGGCCAGATAGCGCCCTAAACTGGCGGCGAACCCAAACGCGATGGGTTCAAGGATCGGATCGATCCGAAACGGGACATCGCTAGATTGCAAAAGCTCGACGGATTCGACCAGCCCCGCAAGGGTTTTGGGGTCATCCGGAATTACGATGACTTCGCAACCCCAGTCTTTCGCAGCGTGTCGATTGCTGGAATTCACCGACAAAACCAATTCGGCCCCCGCTTCCACTGCGGCGGTAATCTCCGCCACGTTAAGGCTGTCAACCGACACGCGATGCCCCTCAGCCTTCAATGCGCGGACACAATCTGCCAAGCCGGCCCACACGCCGCCGGGGTCGCAGCCAACGTCGATCACGTTGGCACCATGTGCACTCATCGTTTGGGCTTGCGCCAGAATTTCGTTCAACGAGAGTCGCGGGGCATGGTTGATCTCCGCGATGATCTCAATGTCGTATTTTCCGTAACCTTCACGTGTTCGCGGCTGCCCAAAATACTCCGGTAGCGCTCGCAGGTCCTTGGGGCCAACCTGTATGGGTACGCCCAGCGATTCCGACAATGCCTGCAACGATTTTGCGGCTTCGTCGGTGCCCGCACAATATCCGGTGACGAGAATCTCGGTCGCGCCTTCCGGCACCTTGAGATGCCTCGCGATCCACTTGGGCGTCATCAAGGCCGCAACGGTAATAGGAAGCACGTCGATAGAGTATGCGAATCCGACGTCCTCAGCCAACCGCTCGACGACTTCTTGCAAAGCGGCTGACGCCAGCTTACCGGTGACAAAATGAATATGTCGCTGACTCACGAATTGTCCTCGCGACGCGTCAAACGACTGGGCCAAGGTTGGGCGCCGCCATTGATCGGCACCATTTGGCCGTTCACAAAGGACCCAGCCGGCGACAGAAGAAATCGAGCCGTACGAGCCACATCGCTTGGCGTTCCCCATCGCTCCAACAGCGACTCACCGCGGGCTCGTTCGTCCCAGAATGGCGGTGCGGCTTCGCCCCATTTCGTTTGAATCCAACCCGGCGCAAGACAGTTCACGCGTACCTCAGGCGCCAGCGTCTTGGCGAGGCTTCGCGAAAAGGCCATGATCGCCCCCTTGGTAGTACTGAATAACTCTCCACTGTCTCCGGCTTGCCCCATCTCGGCTTGATCCCAACCCATGTTGAGAATGGTCCCAAAACCGTTCGACTTCATCCGCTGCCCAACGATGCGCGACAATCGAATGGTGCCCAGCACGTCCGTCGACCATAACAAATCCAGCTTTTCTTCGAACGCCCCCTTTCCGGCGGCTCCGGTCAACACATCGGCGCCCGCAATATTCAGCCAACTGTCGACTTGGCCATACGCTTCCCAGGCGGTATCCACCAGCTTGTTGAGCGAGTCGATG
>CAYYHV010000131.1:10501-12147 GCA_964471695.1 uncultured Pirellulaceae bacterium | reverse complement strand
CTCCGAGCCGGCGTTGTGGACCAATTCCGCGGTCTCGGCAAGTCCGGACTTGTTAGCATTCCCCAATGCCACGATCCTGGCGCCGCCACGCGCCAGCTCGATCGCAATCGATTGGCCGATGCCGCTGGATGCGCCACTCACTACTGCGACTTGGCCCGCCAGCCCAAAAGCATCTTGTTCTGATTCGTGTTCGCTCAACCGTTCATTCCAGATGTCCACTTGTATCGGTCCTGCCACCAGCACCGGTTAAACCAGATTTATCTTACCCGTTTCCAGGGTTGGACGATAAAGGGGTACAGCCGCGTTCTACAATTTGGTGCCGCCTTAACCTTTCCCTAAACCGACTTCTCAAATGGATACCATGGCGCAAGTCGAAGAAACCGCACCGATGATCACCCCGGACGAGCTCCGTAAAGAGCTGTCCAGCACGGCATTTGCCTTCCGCGGGTACAACGTCACCAACCTTGGACACTCCCCGGAGTTGCTCGCTGTCGACGCCTATAGGCCGATTTTCGAGACTTACCTGAAACGCGGTGCGGCCATCTGTAGTGAAGTATCAGGGCAATCTGTCGATCTCATCAAGAGGATCGAGAATCGGGAAGAAACCAGCCTCGAGACCTACGACGAAGCCATCGCGATGATCGTCGCAGTCGAATTGGCCCATCTCGATATCCTTCGCGACATCTTCGACATTGATCTCAAGCAAGGCGCCATCTCCTATGGCTTCAGCCTGGGGGAAATCGCGGCTCTCATTGCCAGCGGTATGATTGATCTTGAAGAAGCCTTGCGGATTCCGCTTTCCATGTCCCGAGACTGCGCCAGCCTCGCGCCCGACGTGACTTTGGGAGTCCTGTTTTCTCGACGCGGCGAATTGTCGTACGAAAAAGTCTCCCTGCTTTGCCAAGACATTAATGTTGAAGGCAACGGCGTCATCGGCGTTTCAGCCATCCTGGCTCCCAACTCACTCCTACTAATTGGCCAGGGCGACACGCTCGATCGATTGTCCGATCGACGCAAGGAAATCTCGGATGAGCGCGTATTTTTACGACGAAATGATAACAAGTGGCCGCCTCTCCATACGCCGTTGGTTTGGCAACACAATATCCCAAACCGTTCGATGCAGATGATGCATCAGATGCCGATTCTGGCTGACGCCCCTCAACCGAAAATCTTTTCCCTGGTTACGGGTGAGGCTAACTACACCAAGCACAATCTTCGCGAGATCATCGGACAGTGGGTCGATCACCCACAACGATTATGGGACGCCGTGCTTCACACGACGTCCGAAGGAATCGAACATATCATCCACGTTGGACCCCAACCAAATATCATCCCGGCCACCTTCGATCGTTTGGCGGGCAATGTGGCGTCGCAAACCAAGGAAAGCGTCAGCATTCGCGCCCTTTCCGGTATCGTGAATCGCCCGTGGCTGACATCTCTGCTACCACGTCGTGCTTCGCTACTCCGCGCCGCGCAACTTACCCACATCAAGCTGGAAGAGTGGTTGCTTGAGTACGCACCGAGTTAAGTGTGACGTAAGCATCGAACTCACAAAGTGAGACCTCGCTGAAAAGCTCTACGCGAGACGACATTCTCGTCGCACAGCCTATGAAACAAAGAAAGCCCGGAATCTTTCAATCCCGGGC